>NZ_JAGIKY010000001.1:0-433274 GCF_017874695.1 Halarchaeum nitratireducens | reverse complement strand
CGCACCACAGGCGTCGGTCTACTGGCGACGCCTACCGACCCCGACGTGTGCGAGGACGGCAGTACCACAGGATACGGCGCGGGCGGTCTTAAAGGTGCGCGAACGCCCTTCCTCTCCGCCCTACTCGCTTCGCTCGCTGAGGACGGAGGCTCCGCGCTACCGACGACTGAAACGGTTCGTCTTCTCGCACCCCTCTCGCTTCGTCCCCGGTTCGGTACGTCGTCGTACCGGCTCCGCCGTCGACTCCCGTCGATCGTTATCGCGTCCGCTGTCCGCTCTCCGTGCCCGTTGCCCGCTGCCACTGATACGCGTACGTCTCGAACGTCGACGCGGAAACCGCGAGAGAGAAGTCGGGGGTTCGGTGACGGTCGGCGTTACGCTTCGGGAACGACGGTGAAGTCGGTCGAGATCCAGCCCTCGCTGTTCCCGTCCTCGGTGAAGACTCGGCGCTCGGAGTGTAGCTCGCGGCAGTTGACTGTCGGTGCCTCGTTCTCCGACTCGTCCGTCCTGCTCCGACCGTCGGGGTCGTCCGACCGCTCGACCCGAGACGAACGACGCGATGGTGACATACGCCTCGTTTAGGGACACCTAAAGAAAAAGGTACGGGTCTCGTCGCGAGCGCGGCGCACTCGACGGGTCGTCGGCCGAAGAAACCGAGTCCGCGTGATTCGCGCGCGATGCGGGGCGAGGACGCCGTTAGTTCGCCGCGGCCGCCGCGCTCTGCTCGCCGACCTTCCCGATCCGCCAGCGCAGGATGAGGACGATGGCGAGGCCGACGACGAGGACGGCGTTGATGATGTAGAGCGCCGTCGTGTAGCTCCCCGTGGATTCGAGGATGGTCGAGGCGAGGGTCGGACCGGCGACGCCGGCGAGACCCCACGCGGTGAGCGCGTAACCGTGGATCGCGCTGACCTCCTTCGTGCCGAACAGGTCGCTGAGGTACGCCGGCAGACACGCGAAGCCGCCGCCGTAACACGTGATGATGATGAACAGCGTGATGGCGATGATCCAGACGCCCGTGACCTGCGGGAGCATGAAGAACGCGAGGATCTGGATGACGAAGAACGCACCGTAGGTCGTCGTCCGGCCGATGTAGTCGGAGAGGCTCGACCAGAAGATGCGGCCGCCGCCGTTGAAGATCCCGATGTAGCCGGTGATGAACGCGGCCGTCGTCGCGGACGCGCCGCCGAGCGTCTGCAGGATCGGGGAGGCGTACGCGAGGAGCATGATGCCCGCGGAGACGTTGATGAAGATGATGAGCCAGATCATGTAGAAGCGCGGCGTCTTCCGCGCTTCCGCGGCGGTGAGGTTCGAGAGACCGGAGATGGCGGACTTCGCCTTCTCCTGTGCCGCTTCGGTCTGCTCCATGCCCGACGGGAGCCACCCCTCGTTCGGCTTGGCGAGGTAGCTCGCGCCGAGCGCCATGAGGACGAAGTAGAGCGCACCGAGCACGTAGAACGTCGTGGCGATGCCGGACTGCGTGTACTGCGCGGAGCCGGTGCTGAAGTTCAACATCAGCGCGTTACCGAGCGGGCTGGTGAGGAGCGCGCCGGCACCGAAGCCCATGACGGCGAGACCGGTCGCCATCCCGCGGCGATCCGGGAACCATTCGAGGAGCGTCCCGATCGGGGAGATGTAACCGAGCCCGAGCCCCATCCCGCCGATGATGCCGAAGGTGGCGAAGAACAGGTAGAGGCTCCCGATCTGTACGGAGAGACCGGCACCGATGATCCCGACTCCGTAGAGGACGGCGGCCGCGAGGCCGGACTTCCGCGGGCCGTACTTCTCGACGTAGCTGCCGAGGAACGCCGCCGTCATCCCGAGCACGAAGATGGCGATGGAGAACGCCAGCGAGACGCTCGAGGTATCCCAGCCGAGCGCGCTCTGGAGCGGGTTCTGGTAGATGCTGTACGCGTAGATTCCACCGATGGAGAGGTGGATGGCGACCGCACCGACCGCGATCAGCCATCTGTTCTTGTCTGCACCGTTATTACCCATGATCTTTGGTCTGAACTGCGGGGACCATAAACCCTCTCGATTCGGAATTACTAACCGGCGTTAAAGCGGCCGTAACTGCCGGATCTTTCTCGTGTTATGTATCTCGACTGCGCCCGAGGACGTCGAGCCGGAGGAACGCGGGGAGCGTGAGGAGGACGATGCCGGCCTCGAGCACCCCCGCGGTCAGGAACGCGGCGGTGTAGCCGGCCGCGTCGGCGACGACGCTCCCGACGACGAACCCGGCGAGGAAGCCGAGGTTGCCGAAGACGTTGAAGCCGCCCATGGCGACGCCGCGCTCGTCGTCCGCGGCGATGTCCGTGACGAGCGCCATCGTCGCCGGGGAGACGAGCGCCCCGCAGACCCCGAGGACGACCATCGCGCCCGCGGCGAGCGCGAGCGTCGGCGCGAGCGCGACGGCGATCACGACGGCCCCGTAGCAGACCGAGCCGACGACGATAGGGACCGTCCGTCCCACGCGGTCCGAGACGACGCCGAGCGGGTACTGGAGGAGCGCGAACGGCGCGAAGAAGAGCCCGAGGACGAGGCCCGCGCCGCCCGCGTCGAGGCCGAACGTCTCGCGGAAGTAGACGGTGCCGACGAGCGCGAAGAACCCCGCGGTGAGCCGGTCCATGAAGCCGAAGGCGTACGGGAAGCTGAGATCGGGAGTCGCGCGGACGCGCGCGGCGACGTCGCGCAGTCCGACCGCCCGGCCGTCCCCGCTCGGCGCGCGATCGGCCACGCGCGTCGCCAACAGCGCCGCGACGAGGAGTCCCGCGCCGGCGGTCCAGAGCGGGACGAGGACGCCCCGCTCGTAGAGCTGTCCCCCGAGCGGTGCGCCGAGCGCCGTCCCCGAGCCGATCGCGATGCCCGCCGCGCCCATGTTCTTCCCGTGGCCGCCCTCTAAGTCCATCAGCATCGTCATCGCCAGGGAGAGCGCGCCGATGGTGAACGCGCCCTGCGCGAAGCGGACGACGAGCAGGAGGGCGAACGGAACGTCGCCACCGCGGCCGAGGGCGGCGAGCGAGAGGTAGCCGAGCGCGCCGCCGAGCGCGCCCGCGACGATGAACGCCGTCCGGCGGCCGGTGCGGTCGCTCAGGTAGCCCCAGAGTCCGGCGAAGAGGACGAAGGCGACGAACTCGGCCCCGAGGAACCACGTGCCGGCGTCGAGCGACGGCGCGCGCCCGAGCGCGGCGACGAGATCGGTGATCCCCGGATAGAGGAGCACCTGGGCGAACAGGACGACGAAGACGACGAGGGCGAGGACCGCTCGGTCGCGCTGTACGGCCGAGGGGGCCCACCGATGCGCGTCGACGCCGAGGTCCATCCGAGCCGTCGTACACGCTCGACCCGATTATACGCGTCGCCTCGCGCGCCGCGGGCGCTGTCGGCGTGTTGTCGGTCCGGTCCGGCGGGGCGGCCGATGTGCGAACGGCCAAAGGGCCCCCCGACCTACCGTCCGGGACGCCACCGTGTCCTCTCTCCCGAACCCCGTCCGCGCCGTCCTCCTCCGGCTCGGCCTCGCGCTCTCCCGACTCGGGCTCGTCGAGCCCGCGAACGTCCGCCGCACGGCCGACCTCGCGTGGCCCCGCATCGTCACCGGCCTCGCGCGGATGTCGAAGGGGGCGGCGGACGTGGCGATGGTCGGCGTCGCCCTCGGCGCGAGCGCCATCGCGGGCGTCGGCTACGCCAGCCCCTACTGGGGGCTCGTGTTCGCGCTCGGCGGCGGTCTCGCCGCGGGCACCATCGCGCTCGTCTCCCAACGGTACAGCGCCGGCGCGACGGACGAACTCGCGCAGGCCGTCCGGACGAGCGCGCTCCTCGTCGTCCTCCTCTCCCTCCCGCTCGCCGCGCTGTTCGTCGCCGTCCCCGCGGACCTCGTCGGCCTCCTCACGGACGACGCGGCGGCGATCGGCTACGGGGCGGCCTACCTCCGCGCGCTCGGCGTCGGCGTTCCGCTCGCCGCGCTGAACCTCGTCGGCAGTCGCGCGCTCGTCGGCGCGGACGACGCGTGGACGCCGATGGTCGTCCGCGCGGGCGGCGCGGCCGCGAACATCGCGCTGAACGCCGTCCTCGTCTTCGGCTTCGATCTGGGCGCCGCCGGCGCCGGCTACGGCACCACAGTCTCGAACGCCATCGTCGCCGTCGTCTTCGTCGTCGGGTTCGCGCGCGGCGGGCTCCCGGGGCTCGTCGACTTCCCCGTGACCGTCTCCCCGCGCGGCCCGTACCTCCGCCCGGGGTTCGTCCGCGACGTCCTCACGATCGGCGTGCCGGTCGTCGGCCGAAACGGCATCTGGACGGTCGCGCGCTTCCCGATGCTCGCGTTCGTCGGTCTCCTCGGGAGCGACGTCCTCGCGGCGTACGTCGTCACTCGACGCGTCTGGGGTCTGTTGAACACGCCGGGTTGGGGGTTCGGCCTCGCCGCGAGCAGCCTCGTCGGACAGGCGCTCGGCCGCGACGACGAGGCCACAGCCGAGGTCCACGGCCGCGAGATCGCCGTCTTCTCGGCCGCCACCTACCTGCTCGCGGGCCTCCTCGTCGTCGCGTTCGCCGGACCGATCGTCCGCCTGTTCGTCGACGATCCCACCGGTCCCGTCGTTCCGATCGCCCGCGACCTCGTCCGCGTCGCCGCGGTCGCCGTCGTTCCGCAGGGGGTCGCCCGCGCCCTCGACGGCGCTCTCGACGCCACCGGTGACACCCGCTGGCCGTTCTACGGGCGCGTCGTCGGGATGTTCGTCCTCGCCGTCCCGCTCACCTATCTCGGCGCGACGACGCCGCTCGGGATCGGCGGGATCTACCTCGCGCTCTTCGCCGAGACGACCGTTCCCGCCCTCGTCAACTACTACCGCTTTCGCACCGGCGCGTGGCGCGCCATCAGCCGCGGCTACCGACCCGACGACGCCGCGGGCGACTGATCGACCTTCGAAGCCGAAGTCTTCTTCGCGTCTCGCTTACCTTCCGTAAGGGCAAGCCCGTTGAACCGGGAGGACGTAGACGCACGCATGCCCAGAACCGAGCGGATAGACGTCCAGGGGATGTCCTGCGCCAACTGCTCGGCGACCATCGAGGACGCCCTCTCCGACCTCGACGGCGTCGCCGAGGCGAGCGCGAACTTCGCGACCGACGAGGCGAGCGTCACGTACGACTCGGAGTCGGTGTCGCTCGCGGCGATCTACGGCGCGATCGCGGACGCGGGCTACGACCCCGTTGACGAGACGGTGACGATCACGATCACCGACATGTCGTGTGCGAACTGTTCGCATACCGTCCACGACGCGCTCCTCGGGACGCCCGGCGTGATCGAGGCGGACGTGAACTTCGCGACCGACGAGGCGCGCGTCCGCTACAACCCCGCGACGGCGTCGATGGCGGATCTCTACGACGCGATCGCGGACGCGGGCTACTCGCCCGTCCGCGAGGCGGAGACGGAGCGCGACCGAGACGACGACGAGAGCGCGGCGACGGCCGCGCGGCGCGCCGAGACGCGCAGACAGCGGAACCTCACGCTGTTCGGCGCGGCGTTCGCCCTCCCACTGTTCGCGCTGATGCTCGAAGGACTGTTCGCGCCCGACGCGCTCCCGGCGACGATCCCCGGGACGGACCTCCCGATGGACGTCGTCGGCTTCGTCCTCGCCACGCCGGTCCAGTACGTCCTCGGGAAGGAGTTCTACGAGAACTCGTACACGGCGCTCGTGACGAACGGCCGGGCGAACATGGACGTCCTCATCGCGCTCGGGTCGTCAACGGCGTACGTCTACAGCGTGGCGACCCTCGTGGGACTCGTCGCCGGCGGGACGTACTTCGACAGCGCCGTGTTCATCCTCACGTTCATCACGCTCGGCAACTACCTCGAGGCGCGCTCGAAGAGCCGCGCCGGCGAGGCCATCCAGTCCCTCCTGGAGATGGAGGCCGACACCGCGCGCGTCCTCCGGGACGGCGAAGAGCGTGAGGTCGAGGTCTCCGAGGTCGCGGTCGGCGATCGCCTCGTCGTCAAGCCCGGCGAGAAGGTGCCGACCGACGGCGTCGTCGTCGAGGGGGAGTCCGCGGTCGACGAGTCGATGGTGACCGGCGAGTCCGAACCCGTCGGCAAGACGCCCGGAGACGACGTCGTCGGGGGGACCGTCAACGAGAACGGTCGACTCGTCGTCGAGGCGACGAAGGTCGGCTCCGAGACCGCGCTCCAGCAGATCGTCGAGACGGTCCGCGAGGCCCAATCGCGCCAGCCCGAGGTGCAGAACCTCGCGGACCGCATCAGCGCGTACTTCGTCCCCGCGGTGATCGCCAACGCCCTCCTCTGGGGGATCCTCTGGTACGCCGCGCCCGCGACGCTCGCGGGGTTCGTCGACTGGCTTCCGCTCTGGGGGCTCGTCGGCGGCGGACCGGTCGTCGCCGGCGGGACGGTGAGCGTCTTCGAGTTCGCCGTCGTCGTCTTCGCCTCCGCGGTGCTCGTCGCGTGCCCCTGCGCGCTCGGTCTCGCCACGCCCGCGGCGACGATGATCGGCACGTCGATCGGCGCGACCAACGGCGTCCTCTTCACCGGCGGCGACGTCCTCGAACGCGTCCGCGACGTCGACACCGTCGTCTTCGACAAGACCGGGACGCTCACCGAGGGCGAGATGACGCTCACGGACGTCGTGGCGCTCGATCGCACCGCGGCCGACGGCGGCCGACCTGAGGGCGAGACGCGTGCCGACGGCGCCGGCGCCACCGCGGCCGCGGAAGGCGGCGAGGACGCGACGCCCGCCGATCCCGAAACGGACCTGCTCTACGCGGCCGCGAGCGCGGAGTCCGGAAGCGAACACCCGCTGGCCGACGCCGTCGTCGACGGCGCCGCGGAGCGCGGCATCGATCCGACGACGCCGACCGGCTTCGAGAACGCCGCCGGGAAGGGCGTGCGCGCGACGGTCGACGGCCGCGACGTGCTCGTCGGCAACCCCGCGCTCCTCGCCGACGCCGGCGTCCCGGTCGACGCCGCCGCGGACGTCCGTGAACGCCTCGAATCCGAAGGGAAGACGGCGATGCTCGTCGCCATCGACGGCCGGCTCGCCGGCGTCGTCGCGGCCGCGGACACGGTGAAACCCTCCGCGAAGCGCGCCGTCGACGGCCTGCAGGAGCGCGGCCTCACGGTGCGGATGCTCACCGGCGACAACGAGCGGACGGCGCGCGCCGTCGCCGACGAGCTCGGCATCCCCGCCGAGAACGTCCGCGCCGAGGTGCTCCCGGACGAGAAGGCGGACGCCGTCGACGCCATCCAATCGGACGGCTCGCGCGCCATGATGGTCGGCGACGGCGTGAACGACGCGCCCGCGCTCGCCGCCGCGTACGTCGGCGCAGCCATCGGCTCCGGGACGGATGTCGCCATCGAGGCCGCGGACGTCACGCTGATGCGCGACGACCCCGCGGACGTCCTGAAGGCCGTCAACATCTCGGACGCGACGCTCCGGAAGATCGAACAGAACCTCTTCTGGGCGCTCGGCTACAACACCGTCCTCATCCCGCTGGCCTCGCTCGGGCTGATGATGCCCGCGCTCGCCGCCGCCGCGATGGCGTTCAGCAGCGTGAGCGTGCTCTCGAACAGTCTCCTGTTCCGGCGATACGATCCGTCCGAGGAGTACTCGGTGCTGTAAGCCCGCACGGATTCTGCCCGGCAGGACTCGTCCTGCGGTGGTACGATCCGTCCGAAGCGTACTCGATGCTCTGAGGGACGTCGCGCTCAGCGGGACCAGTCCCGCTTTGCGCACGTGACAGTCGACGGAAACGCTTAGGCCGGGGCCGTCGCTATCCGTCGATATGTCGATCTCGATTCAACGCCGACGGTATCGCTTCGCAGTCACTCCCGTCCGCGGCGCGCGATGACGCGACGCGCGTCCGGCGTCCTCGGCGTGACGACGCTCGTGAGCGCCGATCACCTCCTCTCGCACGTCTACCTCCTCGCGTTCCCGCCGCTGTTCCCGCTCATCGCGGGGACCTTCGACGTCTCGGTGACGCGTCTCGCGGTGAGCGTGACGCTCATCTACGCCGCGCAGTTCCTCTGTCAGGTGCCCGCGGGCGAGCTCGTCGATCGAGTCGGGGGTAAGCGCGCCGTCGTCGCCGGCCTCGCGGTGACCGCGGCGAGCATCGTGGCCGCGGGGTTCGCCACCACCTACCTCCACGTTCTCGTCTGCGCGTTCCTCTCCGGCGTCGGCCAATCGCCGTTCCACCCGGGGAACTACGCGCTCCTCGACGCGGCCGGCGACGCCGACCGCGAGGGCAAACAGTTCAGCGTCCACTCCTTCGGCGGCTTCGTCGGCTTCGCCGCCGCGCCCGTGCTCACGACGGGCATCGCCGCGCTCGCCGACTGGCGCACCGCGCTCGTCGTCGTCGGGGCCGTCGGCCTCGTCTACGCCGGCGTGCTCGCCGTCGCGCTCGCCCCCGTCCACCGCCGCGCGCTCCGCGCCGTGAACGCCGCCGGTCCGTCCGACGACGACGCGGGGCGCGGGTCGCTCTTCGCCAGCGTCGGGTTGCTCACGCGCCCGCTCGTCGCCGGGATGTTCGCGTTCTTCCTGCTGGTGACGCTCGCAGACACCGGCCTTCAGACGTACACGACGGCGTTCGCGGTGGAACACCTCAGCCTCTCGACGGTCGTCGGGAACACGGCGCTGACCGCGCTCCTCGGCGTGACCGCGGTCACGGTTCTGATCGGCGGGTGGCTCGCGGACCGGTACGACGCCTTCGCGATCATCGTCGTCGGCCTCTCGTGGACGGCGCTCGTCCTCGGCGCGAGCGTCGCGTTCGACCTCGGCCGGACGGCGTTCGTCGCGGTGTGGGCGGTCGCCGGCGCGGGCTTCGGCGTCTCGCTCCCCGCCCGCGATCGCATCACGAACGCCCTCTCGGGCACCGAGGACACCGGCAAGAGCTTCGGCCTCGTCTACACCGGTCTGCCGATCGGCGGCGCGGTCGCGCCCGTCGTCCTCGGCGCGGTCATCACCCGCTTCTCCTACCTCGACGCCGTCGTCGCCATCGCCGGGTGTTTCTTCCTCGGCGCCGTGGTCGTCGCGGCGATGCGACGCAGACGCTGAGTCGCCCGTCGAGCGAACCGCTCTTCTCGCTCGCTCGCCTCATCGACGCGCGTGCGACTCTCCATCGACACCACTGATCGCCTCGCCGTGACGGACGTCACCGCGCGCGTCGCGGACGCGGTTCCGTCCGACGTCGAGCGCGGCGTCTGCACCGTCTTCGTCCCGCACACGACCGCCGGCGTCGTCGTCAACGAGGCCGAATCGGGGCTGTTGGACGACGTCGAGGCCGTGCTCGCGCGCCTCGTCCCGGACGACGACTACGCGCACGACGCGATCGACGACAACGCGGACGCCCACCTCCGCGCGCTCCTCCTCGGATCGAGCGTCAGCGTCCCCGTCGCCGACGGGTCGCTCGACCTCGGGACGTGGCAGTCGGTGCTCTTCGTGGAGTGCGACGGCCCGCGGACGCGCTCGATCGACGTCCGCGTCGCGCCGACGACCGAGTGACGCGTCGACGGTCGCGTGACCGCGCCGCTCAGCCGCCCGCCGATACGTCGTCGCGTGAGGCGAGTCGGCTCGCCGCCCGCCGACGCTCAGGACTGCGGATTGCCGGCCTCGACGTCGAGGACCGTCACCGCGTCGCCGACGGTGAGGGTCGCTCCCACCGTCGCTTCGGGAACCGCGGTGTTCACCGCGAGGCGATAGTGGTGATCGAACCACGCTCCGTCGGCCCACGCGGGCCGGGTCGCCTCGCGGCGCTCGACGAACGTCTCGCGGAACCCCTCGATCGCGTCGCCCGTCTCGGGATCGCGCGAGGGCACGGCGCAGCGCGAACAGGGGTTCGTCCCGAGGAACTCGGCGTCTCCGATTCGGAAGCGAACGACGTGCTCGCGGTCCGCGTACAGGCGGTCCTCCCAGAACGCGGGGACGCCGCCGATCTCCAGCGTCGGACGAAAGCGCCGGCGCACGCTCTCCGTCCCGAGGTCGAACCAGTCGCCGATCGCGTCGAGCGTCGCCGTCGAGACGACGGTCGGGCCGTGCGCCGTCGTGTCGTCGGGGAAGCCGCCCGTCCCGTCGTGGTCGAGCGTCACGGGATAGTCGAAATACGTCGAGAGCCAGTCGGCGGCGGCGTCGCGTCCGGACTCGTCGGCGAGCGAGACGGTAGTCGCTGAGAGCGCCCCGTCGGGTCGGGACTCGCGGTCGCGAGAGCGCGTGCGGAGGGCGAGCGCGTGATCGGCCGGGTCGAACGTCGCGTCGATCCCGTGGACCGCGGGCTCTCGCTTCCCGTTGACGTACCGGCCGTCGGCGTCGCGGATCGCGTACGCCCGGTCGTGGGTGAGCCCGCCGTCGGCGAGGACGCGTGCCCGCGTTCGCGGGTCCGGATCGAGTGACTTCACCGGATAGACCCGGATCCCGGCGAGGTGAGGATCGGCGTCGGTCATTCTGCCTCGGCGTTCGTCCCTTCCGCGTCGAGTCGTTCGAGCAGGTCCTCGCGGTGCTCGCGGCGCCGATCGAGGGCGCGTTCGCGGAGCGCACGCTCGTTCTCGCTCGGGCAGTCGAGCGACGGGACGGCCGTCGGCCGATCGTCGTCGTCGACGGCGACGAAGGTGAAGAACGCGCCCGTGACGTCCCACTCCTCGTCGTTCTCGGGGTCCTCCGCCCGCACGGTCGTCCGGACGGTGAGACTCGTCCGCCCGGCGTCGAAGACGTACGCCTCGATGGTGACCACGTCGCCGACGGCGATGGGCGCGTGGAAGTCGACGTGGTCGATGCTCGCGGTGACGACTTGCGTGCCGGCGAAGCGCCGGCAGGCGACCGAGGCGACGACGTCCATCCACTCGAGGATGCGACCGCCGAACGCGCGACCCAAGTGATTCGTTCCCTCCGGCATCAGGACCTCCGTCCGCTCGGTGAGCGACGACCCGAGCGTCGCCGAGTCTGTCATGCTCGGACCGTACGTCGTCGCCCCATTTAACTCGGGGGTGTCTCCGGGTGCGGCCGTCGACGGCCGCCCGCGCTCGCGCCCGTGTTCGTGTGGCGGACGCGGGCGTCTCTCAGGCGGTCAGGATCTCGAAGCGCGCACCACCCGCCGCACCCTCGGTCACCTCGATCGTCCAGCCGTGCGCGTCGACGATCTCCGCGACGATGGCCAGCCCGAACCCGACGCCGTCGCCGCCCGTCGAGTGCCCGGGTTCGAGGACGACGTCGTGTTGGTCCGGCGGGATGCCGGCCCCGTCGTCCGCGACGTAGAACCCTCCCCCGTCGTCGAGCGCGCCCACCGTCACGTCGTCGCCGCCGTGCTCGACGGCGTTCCGGAAGAGGTTCTCGAAGACGTGCTGGAGCCGATCGCGGTCCCCGCGAAGCGCTCGGTCGCTCTCGACGTCGAGCGTGGCGGCGCCCGTCTCGACGCGCTCCCAGCATCGGCGCGCGAGCTCGCTCAACCCGACGTCCTCCATCTCGCCGACCGTCCGGCCCTGTCGGGCGAGCGTCAGCGTCTCCTCGATGATCCCGTCCATCCGATCGAGCGCGTCCCGGGCTTTCGCGATCCGCTCGTCGTCGACGTCCGCCGCCATGAGCTCGAGGTAGCCGTCCGCGACGTTGAGCGGCGTGCGGAGGTCGTGGGAGACGACGCCCGCGAACGCGTCGAGGCGGTCGTTCTGCCGTTCGAGCTCCGCCCGCTGCGCGCGTAGCTCCTCCTCCCGATGGGTTTGCGCGAGCGCGGACTCGACGGTCCGCGCGAAGAGTCGAGCACGCCACGTCTCCTCGTCGTCGAACGCGTCGGTCTCGCGCGACCCGATCGTCAGCACGCCGTACGGTCCGAGCGGGAGCGTGATCTCGCTCCCGACCACCGTCTCCGCGTTGTACCGCCCCTCCTCCGCTCCGAGGTCGTCGTAGACGGCCACCTCGCCGTTCTGGAACGCCTCCCACGCGAGGCTCTCGCCGCCCGTGTACGTGGGGAGTCCGTCGAACACGGCGCGCGTCTCCGCCGTGGTCGCGGCCGGCCGGAGAGCGTCCGCGTCCTCGTCGTACAGCCAGAGGGTATTGAGCGGGCGATCGAGGACGCTTCGTGCCGTCTCGACGGCCTCGTCCGCGACCGCCTGCTGGTCGGCCGCGTCCATCAGTGACTGCGTGGACTGGTAGAGCGCGCGAAGCGTCTCCTCGCGGCGCTTCTGCTCGGTGACGTCGCGGATGACGGACACGAACCGCCGCTCGCCGTCGACGTCGAACCGGATCAGGTGGACTTCGACGGGGAACGTCGACCCGTCGTCCCGTTCGAGCTCTCCCTCGAAGCGCCGGCGATCGCCGTCGTCCATCCCCGCCAGTCGCTCGCGGACCTCGTCCGGCGTCGTCAGCCGGTCGGTCTCCCACACGGCCATGTCGAGCAGCGTCGACTCCTCGTAGCCGAGTTCATCGCACAGCCGGCGGTTCACCGCGCGGCGTCCCCCCGCGGCGTCGAGGACCTCGATCATGTCCGGGGAGTTCTCGAAGAGCGCTTCCAGTTTCGCCGCGTCGGCCTCCACGCGCGCCTCGTGTTCGTGGCGCTCGGTGACGTCCCGCTGGAAGCCGACGAAGTGCGTCAGCTCCCCCGCGTCGTCGTACAGGGGGGCGACGTCGACCTGATTCCAGAACGTCGTCCCGTCCTTCCGGTAATTCAGCACCTCGACGCTGACGTGCTCCTCGGCGTCGATCCCCGCCCGGAGCTCGGCGACGGCCGCCTCCGCGGTCTCCTCGCCCTGCAGGAACCGACAGTTCCGTCCGAGTATCTCCGACTCGTCGTAGCCGGTCAGCGCCTCGAAGCGCTCGTTGACGTAGACGAGGGGGTTGTCCGCCCGGTGGGGGTCGCTGATGGCGATCCCCACCGGTGCGGCCTCGATCGCCGGCAGTTTCATCTCGACGGCCCGATCGTCCCCCGCCGCGACGTCGAGGTCGCGGACGCGGTCGGCGAGCACGGCGTACTGCTCGGTCCCCCCGCTCTTCGGGAGGTAGTCGGTGACGCCGCGCGCGATGGCCTCGCTGGCGAGCTCCTCGCTGCCCGCTCCCGTGAAGAGGACGAACGGGAGGCGTTCGTCGCGTTCGCGGACGGCGTCGAGGAATGCGAGGCCGTCCATCGTCGGCATCTCGTAGTCGCTCACGACGCAGTCGAACTGTCGCGGGTCCTCGCGGACGCGTTCGAGCGCTTCCTCGGGTGCCGTCTCGATCGTGACCGCGAACCGCTCGTCGTGGCGGGTGAGCTGCGCCGCGGCCAGCTCGGCGACGGCCCGGTCGTCGTCGACGTAGAGGACGCGGATCTGCCGCGGCGGCGACCGTCGCTCGGCGGACGGCACGCGCGACGTCGATGGTGGTGTCCCGGACATACGGAGGTCGATACGAGACGTACGCTCCCGGCCACTTAACGTCCTTCGCCCGTCTCATCGTTGGATCTCGTTCGTCTACGATCTCGACCTCGGAGGCAACTGACCGCCTGCGCCCGCCCGCCCGCGTGCCGTGGGATCTTCGTCCGTCGTCCCGTCCGCGTGCCGGATTCCTCCCCGCGTCACGCCGCGTCGTGTGCGTCCGGGTCGGTCTTCCGGATCAGCGGATGTCGGACGTAGTCGTCGACCTCCACGTCGTCGAGCGACCGGAGGCCGCCGAGGCGCGCCATCTCGCGGAGACCGAGGTCGGGGACGTCGTCGGGGGAGACCGTGAGCACGTGGGCGTGCATCCGGTCGATGCCGGCGCGGGCCGCGGCGAGCGCCCGGTGGTGTCCGTCCACGAGCAGCGTCTCGTAGCCGTAGTCGACGACGATGAGCGGCTCCGCGAGCCCGTTTTCGAGCTCGTATCGTCGCCCCTCCAGCTCGTCCGCGTAGACGGAGCGTTGGGTCGGCACCAACTCGGAGACGGTGACGTCGCGCTCGGAGACCGGCACCTCGACGTCGTGCGTCCGTTCGAGGAGCTCGCGCGTGCTCTCCACTTTCGACGGCGTCGTGCGCTCGATCTGGCTGCGGACGGCGTCGCCGTTCGAGAACATCCCGAGGAGCCGGTCGTCCTCGTCGACGACCGGGAGGAACTGGTGGCCGGTGCGGAAGATGACGCGCGCGGCGTCCTTCACGGACATCTCCGGGCCGACGACGATCAGCTCGCGGGTCATCACCTCGTGCACGTGGACGTCGCCGTACACCTCCAAGAGGTCGATCGCGCCGACGAACCCGAGGAGGTGGTCGTCCCCGTCGACGACCGGGAGTCCGGTGTACCGCGCGCCGGCCGTCAGCCGGTCGACGACGTCCGTCACCCACGCCTCGGGCCCCACGGTGTCGACGTCGGTCCGCATGTAGGCGTCGACGCTGATCTCGTCGAACTCCATCGGCGTGAGCGTCGCGTCTCGCTCGTCCGTCATGGCGCGTTACGCCCCGTCGCGTTCGAGCGCCGGGAGGACGAACTCGTCGATCGCTCGGCGCGACTGGGCGGGCGCGTCGTCGTGGCCGAGCGAGATCTTCCGTGCGCGCGCGGCGTGGATGACGTCGGTGATGAGCTGGGTCATGTCGTCGACGTCGACGTCGGCGAAGACGCCGCGCTCGATCCCGGCTTCGAGGACGCGCGAGATGTTGCCGCGGATCGTCTCGTAGTGCTCGTTGAACGTCTCCCGGTGGCGCTCGTCGTGGCGGGCGTGCGAGAAGAGCTCGTGGTAGACGCGCATCCGCTCCCAGTGATCGAAATCGCCGACGTCGGGCCCGAAGAGGCACTGATCGAGGCGCTCGTCGAGGACGGCCCACGGATCGGCGTCCGCGGGCACCTCCGGATCGCTCTCGTACTGCGCGACGAGGTATTCGAGGAAGGCGGAGATGAGATCGTGCTTCCCGTCGAAGTGGTAGTGGATGAGCGTGCGGCTCTTCTCGAACTCCTCGCCAATGTCACGGACGCGGAGGTTGCTGTACCCGTGCTCGCTGAGCGCCCGAAACGTTGCCTCCATGATCGCCTCCCGCGTGTCGGTCGACGATTGGGACGTACTCGAAGCGGTCATACGAGAACGTACGGCTGAGAGCCTTATACGAGTTGTGAGGTTCGCGTGACTCCCCTCCGCGGGCGACACCGCACGATGGGGCGGCTCGCGCGTCTCAGAAGAGGCCGACGCCGAGCCCCATCGCCCACCCGTCCGCGGCGACCGAGGCGAGGATGAGCGCGCCGCCCGCCATGGCGACGTTCTTCTGGAAGTTGTTCACCTCGCTCTGCCGCTGCTCCTCGTCGACGTTCCAGAAGTCGTGCATCAGCACGGCGGACACGACGAGGAAGACGGCGAGCACGATCGCGGCGATGACGGGGAAGATCCCGACGACGACCCCGATCCCGCAGGCGACGAGGAGGGCGCCGGAGGCGAGCACGGAGAGCTTCGGCGCCGGCAGTCCCTTGTACTCGGCGTACTGCGCCATCCCCTCGGTGCCGGTGAAGTGCCCGATGCCGGTGTAGGCGAGGACGCCACCGAAGAGGAGGCGGCCGACGACGAGCAGGACGGCTTCGAGGCCCGTGCTCATCGCTCGCCCACCGTCGTTGTTCCGTGTGCGCCGTCCGTTCCGATCGGTCGTGTCGCGGCTGTCGTCATACTCCACCTCACGGCGGGTTCAGTCATCCGTCTTACGATTGGCCCCGGACGCGCGACGACCTCGCCCCTCGATTCCGGAGACGGCGGTTCGACTGGTCGCCTCTCCCGGACTCGTAGAACGTATCACCTAACCCGGCATTCGACGCCATTCTCGTCGTCAGTCGTTCACTCGCCGGTGAGATCGTCGCTCGCGACGCGAAAAGTTGACCGTATGGTACAATACGCTCGCCGGTCATCCGCTCGCGGGACGACGACCGGACGCGTCAGAAGGAGAGGTGGGACGTCGACCCGGGTCCCTCGTCGTCGTCCATCGGGCCCGCGTGGAGGAAGGTGTAGTCGTCGTCGGTGAGGTAGATCGTTTCGCCGTCGACGGCGACGTCGACGGACGGTAGGGTGGTGCCCGCGGCCTCGCCGTTGTCGCACTCGCCGGTGCACCTGTCGAAGAGCGACCCGTGCTTCGGGCAGATGATCTCGCCGTCGCGCATCGGCGCGCCGTCGCCCCGGTCGAAGCGCTGGCTCTCGTGCGGGCAGTTGTTGACCCACGCCTCGACGCCCGGGTCGTCCTCGCAGCGGACGAGGATCACCTCCTCCTCGTTCGTGAACAGATCCTCCGCGGTGAAGAGGTACGATCCGAGCTCGGGCACGTCGTCGAGCGACGCGATCTCGGTTCCGTCGACCATACGGTCAACCGACGAGCGACGCGGCCAAAAGCGTGCTGCTCGGGGACGCCGGGCGGGCCCCGGGGCGATCCCGTGTGTATGCCAAACCCGGTGTTTGCCCGTCGTCCCCGATCGCAGCACATGCCGGCGTTCCGACGAACGCCATTCCTCCGTAGTTTAGTGGCGCGGAAAAAGCTTACTGTCTGATTAGTCAACGCCGACGCGACCGCCCGGGCCCGACAGGCTTTACCATCTGGTCAACGTAGGCGAGCGCATGGCACGTAACCAGACGCCGCGCGACCGGGCGGACCCGGTCGCCGGCCAGACCGTCCGGCACGGGACGGGCGTCCGGTCCACTCGCGCGTTCCCGACCGAGGCGTACCCCCACCACCTCGATCCGTTCGTCCTCTTCGAGCGCTTCTACATCGACCCCGACAAGGGGTTCCCGATGCACACGCACAAGGGGTTCGAGATCGTCTCGTACATGATCGAGGGCGGGATGGAGCACGAGGACTCCCTCGGCGTCGAGCACACCGCCTACGAGGACGAAGCGATGCGGATCACGACGGGCCGCGAGATCAGCCACTCCGAGTTCCCCGCCGACGAACGGGCCTGCAACGGCCTCCAGCTCTGGGTGAACCTCCCGCGCGAGAAGAAGGACGTCGAGCCCGACTACGTCGACGCGAGCGCGGACGAACTCCCGACCGCGACGGACGACGGCGCGACCGTGACCACCGTCGTCGGCGAGGGCTCGCCCATCGCCCTCCACACAGAGATGGAGTACCTCGACGTCCGCGTCTCCGACACCTGGACGTGGTCGGTCCCCGACGGGTGGACCGGGTTCCTCTACGGCGTCGACGGCGAGGGAACGGTCGGCGGCCGCGCGTTCGGCGCCGGGGACGTCCTGCCGGTCACGGACGCCCGCGACGTCACCGCCGCGGCCGACGACGGCACGTTCCGGTTCGTCGCCGTCGCCGGCCGGCCCCACGACGAACCGATCCAGCAGCGCGGCCCCTTCGTCCTCTGAGGGGCGAGCGCGCCGACCGCGCGCCCGACTTTACCATATGGTAAGGCTCTTTACCAAGGCGGTGTGAGTGACGTGTATGGTAAACGTCGCGATCGTCGGCGGCGGCCCCGCCGGCCTCAGTGCCGCACAGTTCGCCGCGAAGAACGACCTCGAAACGGTCGTCTTCGACACCGGCGAGTCGTGGATGTACCGCGCGCACCTGTTCAATTACCCCGCGGTCCGTTCGATCAGCGGCGAGGAGTTCCTCCTCATCGCCCGCGATCAGGCCCGCGATCGCGGCGCCGACGTCCACGAGGACACCGAGGTCACGGCCGTCGAGCAGGACGGCGACGGCTTCGTCGTCTCCACCGACGACGAGGCGTACGACGCGGACTACGTCGTGCTCGCCACGGGCGCGAACCGCGACCTCGCCGAGAACCTCGGTTGCGAGTTCACCGACGAGGACGTCGTGGACGTGAACGTCGACATGCAGACGAGCGTCGACGGCGTTTACGCGACCGGCGCGATGGGCCGCGACACGAAGTGGCAGGCCGCCATCGCCGTCGGCGACGGGGCCTCCGCAGTCCTCGACATCCTCTCGAAGGAGAAGGGCGAGTACTACCACGACTTCGACGTGCCCGACGACGTCCCCGAACTCTGAGCCGGGACGGAACGACGCGGGCGCATCGGCTTCGAACGACCACGCGAGTATTCAGTACACAGGGATGGACGATCAGACGGCGAAGCGACTGCCACCGAGCGCGAAACTCGTATTGAAGGTGCTCGAACACGAGGGCGCGCTGACGCAGAAAGACATCATCGAACGCACCCGCCTCTCACAGCGGACGGCCCGCGAGGCGCTCGAACGCCTCCAAGAGAACGACGTCGTCGAGAAGGAGATGTACATCCCCGACGCCCGTCAGGACCTCTACAGCCTGACGACGAGCGAGGAGTAGCCGACGCGCCCGACGCTCAGCGCCGCCACGCCTCGCGAAGCGCGATCAGGACGCCGCCGAGCATCGCCACGTTCCCGAAGAACGCGAGTCGCTCGCCGCCGCGCCCCTCGTCGGGGTCTTTCGTCCAGAAGTCGTGCATCGTCAGCGTCACGACCGAGAGGAACGTCGCGGCGGCCCCCGTGGCGAGCCGCGGCAGCCGCCAGAGGGCGATCCCGACCCCCGCCGACACCATCGTCCCCGAGGCCAGCGGCGCGAGCACCGACGGCGCGGGAACGCCGGCCGATTCGGCGTACTCGATCGTGTCCTCCATGTCCCGGAAATCCTCGGTCGCTTGCAGCGCGAGACCGAGTCCGAGTGCGAGTCGTCCCAGCCGGGAGAGCGACGTGCTCGCGTCGTCGTTAGTCGTCATACCCTGCCGTACTGGCGGGAGACCCAAAAGCGTACGTGCGGGTACAGTCGACTCGATGGGTCTGAAAGTGTAAAATAATACATAAGTGTTGATGGGTTATACGTCGTTCGACTAGAACCGCCTTTCCGTGCGTATTCTGCCACTGATGCGCCTGCGAAGCACTGTCCGAGAGAAGCGGCACACGCTCACATATAATTGATACATTATATATCAGGTATATCATTCGGAAATCCACATGTCTCACGCGCTCCACGGCTGGCGGTAGCGTCGCGTCATTCTCGACGATTGGGTGGAGTGGTCTCGCTCTCAGGTCTCCGCGCCCCGACGGCCCGATCAACGCGCCGTTTGCGTATCGTAGACGAACACGTGGGTGATTCGGACCCTTTACGCGAATACGTCCGTAATCAAATCGCTTCGATACGGGGCCGAAACCCCGTCCTGTGCGTCGGTACTCCGATTCGGGTCCGACGCCGCGACGTGGCGTTCGGATATAACAGACGATACGGACGGGTCTCGGATCCGCCACTCGGCGTTTTACCGCCGCCTGCGGCGATTGATCGACCCGTTCCGCCGCCCTATCCATAACAATCTTTATATGCACACATTCGGATTACCGTGGTATGCCGAAGATTACCAGACGACGCGCTCTCGAAGGGCTCGGTGCGGCGGGTATCGCCGGTCTCGCGGGCTGCTCCAGCGGTCCCGCCGGCGACGGCTCCGGCTCGGAGGGGACCACGACCGGGAGTACGGGGGCGATGGAGATCACGCTCGGCCTCTTCACGCCGAACAGCGGAGCGTTCGCGCCGTGGGGGCCGTCGCTCGAGACGGGCACCCGGCTCGCCATCCGGGACCTCGAAAACGAACTCGACGTCTCGGTCGACCTCAACGTCTACGACACGAAGACGGACCCGAGCGGCGCGCTCGACGCGATGAAACGCGCCGTCACCGCGGACGGCATCGACTTCGCGCAGGGCGGCATCAACTCCTCCGTCTGCACGAAGATCGGGACGTGGGCGTCCGACAACAACGTCTCGTACATCGGACAGGGCGCCTCCGACTCCCTGCGCGGGGAGGCCTGTCAACCGTTCATGTACATGGTCTATCAGACGAACCACATGATGGCGACGACGATCGGCCGCGAGATGGCGGACGTCACCGACCGCTGGTACGTCCTCTACGCCGACTACGTGTGGGGACACAACGCGGAACAGGTGGTCACCAGCGCCGTCGAGGAGAACGGCGCGACGGTCGTCGGCACGGACGCGACGCCGTTCCCGAACGACGACTACACCCAGTACATCAACAACGTCGCCAACTCCGAGGCCGACGGCGTCGCGCTCCTCATCCCGGGCCCGGACGCCTCGCGCGCCGTGAAACAGATGCGAAATCAGGGGCTCACCGACGTCAAGATCGGCGCGCAGATGCTCGAAGACATGGTCTTCTGGGGCCTCGATCACGAGGCCGCCGCGATGGTCGACATCGCATCGATGGGGTGGGTGAACACCATCGACGGCGTCGGAGACTTCAACGACCGCGTCGCCGAGGCGGGCGAACTCGATCCGTTCGTGCGCCACGCGAAGTCCTACACCTCCGCCGACCAGCAGATCCGCGCGGCGGTCCGCGCCGGCTCCACGCGCGCCGAGGACGTCCGCGAGGAACTCGAAGGCCACGAGATCCAGAGCGCCGCGAGGGACATCCACGGCGGCGGCGAGATGTACTGGCGCGCGTGCGACCACGAACTCGTCTCGCCCGTCTTCAGCGCCACCGCGCGGGACGCGAGCGAGATGCAGGACGACCCGTACAAGCAGTGGTTCGACGTGACGGACACGACCCCGGGCGACGACGTCGTCCGCTCGTGTGCGGAGACCGGCTGTACGCTCTGATCTCAGATGTCCACGTCTTCGCTTCGAACGCTCGGACTCGCACGCCTCTCAGCCGGCGGTGCGGCCGTCTGGGGCGCTATCGCGCTCCTCCTCCTCGTCGCCTTCGCGGTGGAGCCTGGGCTGTTCGTGGATCAGTTCGTCGGCGGCCTCGTCTACGGGATGACCCTCGTCCTCATCGCCCTCGGACTCTCCATCATCCTCGGACTGCTCGGCATCGTGAACTTCGCGCACGGCGCGCTGTTCATGCTCGGCGCGTACTTCACGTACCAGCTCATGGCGCTCTGGGGCCTATCGTTCTGGATCGCGCTCGTCGTCGCGCCCCTACTGGTCGGCCTCGTCGGCGTGGCGATGGAGCGACTGGTCCTCCAGTGGCTCTACGACGAACCGCCGCTCGCCGGCCTGCTCGCCGCCTTCGGCCTCGCGCTGATGATCCAGGAGGCGACCCGCGCGATCTGGGGCGATACGCCCCTCTCGGTCGTCACGCCGGCCGTCCTCGCGCAGAGCGCCGACCTCGCCGTCACGACCGTCGCGCGCGTCCGCCTGTTCAGCGTCGTCGTGGCCGCGCTCGTGATCCTCGCCGTCTACCTCCTCATCGAGCGCACTGACTTCGGGCTCTCCGTCCGCGCGGGCGTCCAAGACCGCGAAATGGCGGGCTTCCTCGGTATCGACATGCCGCGTCGCTTCGTCCTCATGTTCTTCCTCGGCGCCGTCATCGCCGGCATCGGGGGCGTCCTCCAGGGCACCGCTGTCGGCATGAACCCGACCATGGGACAGCAGTACATCATCATCACGTTCGTCGTGGTGGTCGTCGGCGGCATCGGCAGCCTCTTCGGGAGCGTCGTCGCCGGCCTCCTCATCGGCGAAGCCGTCTTCCTGACGCCTCTCGTCCTCCGATCGCTCGCGGACGTCACGGGGATCGGCGCGCTCGCCGTCCCCGGCATCGGCGGGCTGGTCCCGTACCTCGTGATGATCCTCGTGCTGCTCGTCCGCCCGCGCGGGCTCTACGGTCAGGAGGGGTTCATGGAATGAGCCGAGACTCCACCGCCGGCGTCCTCGAACGCGTCGGTGCGATCGACCTCGGCGTCTGGCAGGTCCCGCTGGGTCTCCTCGCGGTCGCCGTCCTCCTCCGTCCGGTCGTCTCGCACGACCTCATGCTCGGCTACCCGCAGGTGGCGAGCTCCTTCCTCATCTGGATGATCATCGTCGCGTCGTTCAATCTCCTCATGGGGTACACGGGGCTGATCTCCTTCGGGCACGCGATGTTCATGGGGATCGGGACGTACTCGGTCGCCATCGCCCTCTCCAGTCTCGCGGTGCCGTTCCTGCTCGCCGCGCCGCTCGGCATCCTGTTCTCCGCGGGCGTCGCCTACCTCATCGGCCGCCTCATCGCGCACAAGGGCGAGATCTACTTCGCCATGCTGACGCTCGCGTTCGCCAAATCCGCGCACTTCGTGGCGAACTACAACCCCGGTGGCCTGACCGGCGGGACGACCGGCCTCGCCGACGGGACGACGCCGGCGTGGATCGAGACGTCGCGGGGATTCACGTACGTCGTACTCGGCGGGTTCCGGATCGACTGGTACTGGGCGGTCGCCGCCGTCTTCGTCGTCGGACTGCTGTTGTTGTGGCAGCTCGTTCGCTCGCCGTTCGGTCGGACGCTCGTCGCCGTCCGAGAGAACGAGGCGCTCGCGCGCTCGATGGGCGTGAACGTCCGCCGCTACAAGGTGTGGGCGTTCACGTTCGCGGCCGCGTTCGCCGCGCTCGGTGGCGTCCTCCTCGAGATCAACAATCAGGGCGCCACGCTCTCCGAACTCTCCATCGTCACCAGCGGGAACATCATCATCATGGCCGTGCTCGGGGGGGCGAACTACTTCTTCGGTCCGCTCGCCGGCGTGTTCGTCTGGATGTTCGTCGAGGAGTACCTCACGGACTTCCACACGCTCGTCCTCCCGCTCACCGAGGTGCCGCTCCTCCGGATCGAACTGACGGGCGTCCTCGCCTACTGGCAGTTCTTCCTCGGCCTCCTGTTCGTCGTCGCGGTCCTCGTCTCGCCGCGCGAGGGCGTCCTCGGACTGGCGAAGGCGACGGTCGCGCGTCTCTCGGCCCGAATCCGGGGTGAGAGCGAATGAGCGACGACGTCGACCCGCGCTCGGCCGCCCTCGGGACCGAGGGGTTGAGCAAGCACTTCGGCGGCATCGTCGCCGTCGACGAGGTCGACCTCGCCGTCCCCGCCGGGGAGCTCCGCGCCATCATCGGCCCGAACGGCGCGGGGAAGACGACGCTGTTCAACGTCGTCACGCACGCGCTGGCGCCGACGTCGGGATCCGTGTACCTCGGCGGCGAGGACATAACGGACGTCCCGCAGGAGCGTCGCCCCCACCTCGGACTCGCGCGCTCCTTCCAGAGCAACGAACTGTTCGCCGAACTCAGCGTGCTGGAGAACGTCCGCGTCATCGCCCAGACGGCAGCGGCCGGGACGTTCTCCTTCTCTCTCCTCGGCGACGGGCGTTCCGTTCGCGCGGAGGCGGCCCGCGACATCCTGGCTCGCGTCGGCCTGAGCGAGCACGCCGCGACGGAGGCGACGAACCTCTCCCACGGCGACCAGCGTCGCCTCGGCATCGCGATGGCCGTCGCGACCGAGCCGTCGGTGTTACTCCTCGACGAGCCGACGAGCGGGATGGGCCCCGGCGAGAGCCGCGAGACGGTCGAGCTCGTCCAGTCGCTGCAGGACGACCTCGGACTGACGGTACTCATGATCGAACACGACATGGAGATCGTGCTGTCGGTGAGCGACCGCATCACGGTGTTGAACCGCGGCTCCGTCCTCGCCACGGGCACGCCGGACGAGATTCAGGGCGACGACGACGTACAGGACGCCTATCTCGGCGGCGTCCGGGAGGAACTATGAGCCTCCTCGAAGTCCGCGACCTCGATGCCGGCTACGAGACCGGACAGGTCCTCTTCGGCGTGGATCTCGACGTCGAGCGCGACGAGGTCGTCTCCCTGCTCGGGCGCAACGGGGCGGGGAAGACGACGACGATGCGCTCCATCGTCGGGGCGGACGAGCCGACCGTTCGCGGGGGCTCCATCACGTTCGACGGCCACGACCTGCTCGCCACGGAGGCTCACGATATCCCGCGTCTCGGGCTCTCGCTCGTCCCCGAAGCCCGTCGCTGCTTCGGCGACCTCACGGTCACGGAGAACATCCGATTGGCGGCGCATCACGCCACGAACCCGCGCGACGTCGCGGCGATGTTCGAGCGCTTCCCGGAACTCGACGACATGCGCGATCGGCCGGCGAGGCACATGAGCGGCGGCGAACAGCAGATGCTCGCCATCGCGCGCAGCCTCGTGACGAACCCCCAGATGATCCTGCTCGACGAGCCCTGTGAGGGCCTCGCGCCCTACATCGTGCGCCGCATCGAGGACATCATCCACGAGATCAGCGAGAACGAGGGCGTCACGATCCTGCTCGTCGAGCAGAACGTCGCGGTCGCGCTCGCCACGGCCGACCGGCACTACCTCATCGACGAGGGCCACATCGTGGACGAGGTGACGACGGAACGCCTCCGCGAGGACGAAACGCTCCGTCAGCGCTACCTCGGCGTCTAGCACCGCTTTTCGACTCGATTCCCGTCGGTCCCGCGTTCCGACGCTCCCCCGCCCGAGCGCGAGCGAGCGCCCGCAGTCGAGACCGGTGACTTAGCGGGACGCGTCGTGACGTGGATCGCCCCGATCGATATCTATCGGACTGAGTAGAACGAGAAGCAATCAGAAAGCACTACATAGCAGAAATCCACGAAAACGATTTATCTGGCCCCGATTTACTTCCTCTGCTTGGGATTATCGCGTACCGTTCGACGCCTGAATACGATCTAAAAACGATCGACTTATCTATAACCCTGGTATCATATAAGCGAAAAACAATTTTATCCGTGCCGATAGGACCTCTCGACGGTGGGCCGTCGAACGACGCCTCGTCGTCTCCCGACTCGACAGCGCGCGGCCGGGTGGACGTCGGGCGGGCCCGAATCCGCCGTGCGGCCACCGACGAAACCGACCGGTCGGAGCCGTTCACCGTCGCTCGCACACCCGTCGGGTGCGAATCGGTAACACCTTGCCCCTTCCTCTCACCTTTTAACCGATTGGTCCATATGGTCAGAGTACGATGTCGAACGACTTATCCATCGACGCGGAGTGGGACAAGCTCTATATCGACGGCGAGTGGACGGATAGCGAGAGCGGCGAGACGATCCCCAACGAGGATCCCTCGACGCGCGAGGTCTTCACCGAAGTCGCCGCCGCGACCGAATCGGACGTCGATGCGGCGTACGAGGCCGCCGCGGCCGCCCAAGAGGAGTGGGCTGAGGCGCCGCCCGCACAGCGACAGGCGGCCGTCGAGCAGCTCGACGAGGCCATTCACCAACACAGCGACGAGATCATCGAACTCCTCGCCCACGAGGTCGGCGGATCGGCGATCATGGGCGAGACCTCGATACACATCGCGGCCGACCACGCGGGCGAGGCCGCGACGCTGCCCCGCCGGATGAAGGGCGAACACGCCACCTCCAACATCCCCGGGAAGGAGAACCTCGTACAGCGCGAGCCGAAGGGCGTCGTTACCGTCATCTCACCGTGGAACTTCCCGCTGAACCTCTCGATGCGCGCCGTCGCGCCCGCCATCGCCGCCGGGAACGGCGTCGTCCTCAAACCCTCGACCGAGTCGCCGATCACCGGCGGCCTCCTCTTCGCCAAGCTCCTGGAGGAGACGGACGTCCCCGACGGCCTCGTCAACGTCGTCACGGGACGCGGCTCCGATATCGGCGACCACATCGCCTCCCACCCGGAGAGCGACGTCGTCTCCTTCACCGGGAGCACGGAAGTCGGCCAGCACGTCGCCGGTCTCGCCGGCGAGAACCTCGCCGTACCCGCCATGGAACTCGGTGGCAACAACGCGTTCGTCGTCACCGACGACGCCGACCTCGACCGCGCCCTCGACGGCGCCACGTTCGGCTCGTTCGTCCACCAGGGACAGGTCTGCATCTCGATCAACCGCCACATCGTTCACGAGGACGTCTACGACGAGTACGTCGAGCGTCTCACGGAACGCGCCGAATCCCTCCCGCTCGGGAGCGCGCACGACGACGACACCATCGTCGGTCCCATCGTCAACGAGAGCCAGCGCGATCAGATGATGGGGTACGTCGAGCGGACCGTCGAGGCCGGTGCGACGCTCGAAACCGGCGGCGAGATCGCCGACCTCGAAGGAGTCGATGACTCCCTCGTCGTGAAGCCCACCGTCCTCTCAAACGTCACGAACGACATGGCGGCCGCGTGCAACGAACACTTCGGCCCCATCGCCCCCGTCATCCCCTTCAGCGACGTCGACGAGGCCGTCGAACTCGCCAACGACACCGAGTACGGTCTCTCCGGCGCCGTCCACTCCGGCGACCTCGAAGTCGCAAAGGACATCGCCGACCGCATGGAGACCGGGAACGTCCACATCAACGACCAGCCGATCAACGACGAGGCCCACGTCCCCTTCAGCGGCATCGGCGCCTCCGGGGTCGGGACGTACAACAGCGACGCCTTCCTCCACGAGATCACCGAGACGAAGTGGATCTCCATCCAGCACGACGCGCGCGACTACCCCTTCTAACGGACTCTTTTACCGAGCGGGGTCGCCACTGGCGACCCGCTCACTGTACACACCTCCACTAAAAACCCCGAGCGGCGAAGCCGCTCGGTGTGGTTCGGGTGCGCGGTTGATCGCCCCGTGCCGCCGGCCGCACCCGCCGCCGCTTCAGTAGCCCGTGGCGAGATAGGTGTGGACGCCCTGCGGCTCTTCGAGTTCGTCGACGAGCGCGACCGCGAAGTCTTCCATCGAGATGTAGCTCTCGCCCTCCTCGTCGGTGACGAGTTCTCCCTCGGCGGTGCGGTAGTCGCCGGTTCGCTCGCCGGGTTCGATGAGCGCCGCGGGCGCGAGATACGTCCAGTCGAGGTCGTCGGCCTCTCGGAGGATGTCGAGCGCGTCGATGGCGGCGCTCGCCACCGGCTTCCACTCCTCGGGGAACTCCGGCGTCTCGATGAGCGGCGTGCCGTCGCCGGCGTCGAGGCCGCCCGCGCCGCCCGTCCAGACGAGTCGCGTGACGCCGGCGCGGCGCGCCCCGTCGACGGCGGCGCGCATCATCCCCGAGAGGATCGCCGGGTCCTCGTCGTCGCTCGGACCGAGCGTCGACGCGATCGCGTCGTGGCCCGTCGCGAGCTTCGCGACGTCGTCGGCGTCGGTCGCGTCACCGGCGACCGCCACGAAGTCCTGCCCTTCGATGTCGTCGATCTCACCGCTCCGCGAGACGCCGGTCACGCGGTGTCCGCGCGACAGGAGTTCGTCCGCGACTCGGTGGCCGATACGTCCGCTCGCGCCGAGGAGGAGCACGTCCATCTCGGCTGATTCCTCCACGTCCGAGCCTATAGCGTTTCGCCAAACGGCTGACGTCGCGGGTTTCCGCGCCCCCGATGAGACGGCCTCCTCAACGGTCCGCGGTCGGGTTCGCCGGTCGCTCAGAACCCGCCGCGGTTGATGACTTCGTCGAGCGGCTTTCGCCCCTTCGGGACCTCCTGCTCGCGGAGGTCCTCCGGGAGCGACTCCGGCGGCGCGCGCTCGCCGATGGCGATCATCGCCTCGACGTCGTACGACGACGGTGCGTCCAGTTCCGCCGCCGCCGCTTCGTGATCGAAGCCACCCATCGGGTGGACGACGAGTCCGCGACGCGCCCCTTCGAGCGCGAGGTTCTCCCACGCCGCGCCCGCGTCGAAACTGTGCGACTGGAGGGATCTGTCCTTCTCGTCCGTCGTCTCGGAGAAGAGGACGGCGAGCACCGCAGCGTTGGCCGCCCACGAGCGGTTGAACTCGTTGAGGAGGCCGGCGAACGTCTCCCACGCCTCGTCCTCGCGCGCGGCGTACGCGAACCGCCACGGCTGGCTGTTGCGCGACGACGGCGCCCAGCGCGCCGGACATCCCACGGCATCGTCCGTGACGGGCGCGTCGACGGCGCTCTCGTGACGACGGGGGTGTGGCGACGAAGTCGCAACGACGGGATATATACGCGTGGCCGCGAAAATATCGGCGTAATGACGCGCCCTCCACGGCTATCGAGACCGTCCGCCGCACGGGACGACGCCGGCGGTGATCGCCGATGAGCTCGCGAGACCCCGATCCGTTCACGATCGAGAGCGACGTCGAGCGCTGGCAGGTGGTCGCCGGTGCGCTCGCGGCCGTCGTGCTCGGGATCCTCTACTTCCCGAGCGTTCACGGCGCGCTCTACGGCCTCCTCGTCGGGACGCCCGCCCTGCTCCAGTGGGGGGCCGTCGCGCTCGTCCTCGGTGCGGTCGGCTACCGCCGGCGGAGTCGCCCGCTCGTGATGGCCGCGATCGCGGTCTTCGTCGTCCTCGGCCTCTTCGCGGGGCCGATCGTCGGCGGCATCTACGCCCACGAGGACGTCGCGGCGAGCATGAGCGAGGACGCGACGCAGCTCGACACGCTGCCGAACACCTCCGCGGAGAACGTCCGGATGCTCCCGCGGAGCGTCGCGGACAACTACGCCCAGTCCTCGATGCAGTACCCGCAGTACCGCCTCACCGGTTCGGACATCGCGTATCGGAACGGCACCTACGAGTGGTCGTACGGCATCGTCCCCGACGCCTTCCTCGTCTCCGTCCTCGGGAATCAGCGCGGCACGATGTACGTGAACATGACGACGACGGACAAGGACATCGAGACGGAGGATACGCGCTTCGAGAACGGGCGCGGCCAGCTCTTCTTCGACTCCTATCGGTACCAGAGCGTCCTTGACGCGCCGCTCGAACGACACGACTGGGAGACGACGTTCAACGCCCGCGCGAACGGGACGAGCTACATCGCCCACTCGACGACGACGTACGAGTGGAAGGTCCGGCTCTTCCCGCTCCCGCAGCTCTACGCCGTCCCCCAGTTCGGCGGCGTCGAGGTGATGCGCCCGGACGGCTCGATCAGCCACCTCACGCCCGCGGAGGCCGACGCGTCGGCGCTCCTCGACGGACAGAACGTCTATCCCTACTCGCTGTCGACCTACCGCGTCCGGTCGATGCAGTACGTCCACGGCCCGCTCAACAAGTGGTTCTGGAAGGAGGACGTCCTCCGGATCGCGGAGCTCCCCGAGGGCGGGAACGAGTGGCCGCTCGTCGTCCCGACGGACACGCAGAACGGCCTGACGTACTTCGTGGCGACCGAACCGACGGGTAGCGGAAACGGCGTCTACCAGATCTGGACGTTCGACGGGCAGACCGGCGCGGCGGGCGTCCAGCAGTACGACGACGCCCAGATCGGCCCGCAGCGCGCGATCGACTTCGTCTCGCGTAACCCCGAGGTGAACCGCCTCTCGAACGCGCAAGCGGTCTCGCCGATCCCGATCGTGAAGGACGACGCCCTCTACTGGCACGTGAAGGTCGTCCCGCGCAGCGACTCCGGGGTCACGTACACGGCGTTCGTGAACGCCGGGACCGGAACCGTGACGATCCTCGAAGGCGACGCGCCGGTCTACGCCTTCATGACGCGTGCGGAAGTCGCGGCGATCGAGAACGAGACGGACGGCTCGGGGCCGGCGGCGAGCGACACGACCGTCCGCGTCGTCGTCACGGACGCGAACGGCACGATCACCGGGACGCAGAACGTCACCGTCCCAGAGGGCGGCGACGTGCAGGTGACCGTCGAGAACGAGGCCGACGGGAACGCGAGCGCCGGCGGAAACGCGACGGCCTGACGCTCCCCGGAGCGGTCGACCGGTCGCCTCTCCGCTCCCCCGTTGGAACATACCAACCGAACCGATATATACGGACGCGCGCCACCCGATACGTATGCGCGAGTTCGCCTTCACCGTCACCTACGAACGGGGTGCGGACGAACTGATGGACGTCTTCATCGACCACCCGGATCTCTCCTCGCGGACGGTCTCCTGTCACGCCACCGCCGAGTCGATGTGGCGGGTCGACGAAGTGACCGGTCCGGAGGAGGCGCTCGCGGCGTACGACGCGGTGCTCGCCGGTCTGACCCGCTGTTCGAACCTCCGCGGGATGGGCGGGTGCACGCTCGACTGGCGCTACGAGGTGTTGGAGGAGACCCCGACGAGTCGGCTCATCTACTCCCAGCAGTCCGAGGGGCCCGGCTGTCGCTCCATCCCCTACCTCGTCGCGGACCACCTCGGCGACGGCGTGCTCATCCACGCCGAACAGCACGGAAACGAGTACGTCTGGCGCGTCCTCGCCGCCGACGACGCCGCGCTCAGCGCGGTGTACGACGAACTCGAACGCCACCTTCGCGAGGGGCTCTCCATCGACTTCGACCACGTCGAGCGCGCGACGAACTGGTCGAAACACGGCGTCGACGACGTCGGGCTCTCCCCGAAGCAGCGCGCGGCGCTCGAACTCGCCGTCGAACACGGCTACTACGAGCAACCGCGACGTCACTCCCTCCAAGAGATCGCGCAACTGGTCGACATCCCCACTTCCACCCTCCAGTACCGTCTCACCAGCGCCGAGCGCCACGTCGTCGAATCGTTCATCGACGACGCCCGCTTCGACCCCGCCTCGACCGCTTCCGCGGCCTCGCAGTAGCGCCGCCGACCGCCCCGACGATCCGCGCTGTGTCCCGTTCCTCGTCTCTCTCTCACTCGGCGTTCCCCGATTCTCGTCGCTCGCGTCTCGTCCTCGTGGCTCCGCGCCCTTCGCCCGCGCGTACCGTGATCGCCGACGCGCCGTGCCGCCCGCTGTACCGCCCCGGCGGCGGTGCCGTCTCCCGATTCGCGGCGACGCTCGCCGGCGTCGGCCCGGAGTTGGAACATACCGAACGAGGCCATATCTCCCTCCCCCCGCAAGCAGCACTCGTTCATGGCAGACGACACCGACGCATCGAAAGCTGGCGTATCGCGGCGGAGCTACCTGAAGGCGGGCGCGGCCGGCCTCGCGTCGCTCTCGTTCGCTTCGGGGGCCGCCGCGGGACGGGAAGCGGAGGCGGCCGGCACCGCGAACGCCGGCGGCGCGACGTTGATCAGGGACGGGACGGTCGTCACCGTCGACCCCGACCACGGCGTCTACGACACCGCGGACGTCCTCGTGCGCGGCGGGGAGATCCGGCGGATCGAGCCGAACATCGCCGCACCCGGCGCGGACGTCATCGACGCGAGCGGCGCCATCGTCGTTCCCGGGTTCGTCAACGCCCACCTCCACACGTGGGAGTCCGGCGTCCGCGGCGTCGCGGGCAACTGGACCTTCATGGAGTACCTGGAGAAGATGCTGGGCAACATCAGCAGCCACTACCGCCCGGAGGACGCCTACCTCGGCAACCTCTTCGGCGCGGTCCAGCAGCTCAACGCCGGGACGACGACGATCCTCGACTGGTTCCACATCGCCAACACGCCCGACCACACCGACCGCGCCATCGACGGCCTGCAGGACGCCGGCGTCCGCGCGCTGTTCACCCACGGCCCGCCCGGCGACAACAGCGCGAAGTGGTGGGAGAACAGCTCCGTCCCGCACCCCGACGACATCCGGCGGCTCGCCCGCGAGCGCTTCCCGAGCGACGACGGTCTGCTCACGCTCGCCATGGGGGCGCGCGGTCCGGATTACTCCACCGACGAGGTCACGCGTCACGACATCGAACTCGCGCGCGAACTCGGCATCCCGGTGTCCATACACATCGGATCGCTCGGCCCGGGCGGCGTGGCGACACTCGACGATCTCGACCTCCTCGGGAGCGACCTCAACTACGTCCACGCGAACCGCCTCACCGACGAGGAGTTCCGCCTCATGGGCGCCTCCGGTGGCTCCATCTCGACGACCGCGGAGGTCGAACTCCAGATGGGGATGGGGATGCCCGCCATCGGTGACGCCGTCGACGCCGGTGCGACGCCCTCCGTCGGCGTCGACATCGTCTCGAACGTCAGCGACGACCTCTTCACGCAGCTCCGGACGGCCGTCCAGGTCGAGCGCGGCCTGCGCAATCAGCCCGCCGTCGAGCGCGGCGAGCAGATTCAGGACGTCACGCCGACGGCGCACCGCGCGCTGGAGTACGCGACGATCGAGGGCGCGCGTGCGCTCGGTCTCGCCGACCGCATCGGATCGCTGACGCCCGGCAAGCGCGCCGACATCACCATCATCGACGGCGAGGACCTCAACACCGCCCCGGTGCACGACCCCGTCGAGACCGTCGTCTTCCAGGCCGGCGTCGAGAACGTCGACACCGTCCTCGTCGACGGGACCGTCGTCAAGCGCAACGGCCTCGTCCACAACGCGACCGCGCAGAACCACCTCGACCGCCTCGAACAGTCCGGCCGCCGCATCCTCCGCGAAGCCGGCCTCTGAAGGGTACGCGCTCGCTCTCACCGCCGCCCACGGGAGCGCTTTCGCCCCGGCCTTCGCGGTCGTTCTCGCTCTCGTCTTCGCGATCACTCCCGGATCTCGCCCTCGCGGCCGCGCTCTCCCTCGACTACCTTTGCGCTGCCGCCGTTCGCGGCCGGCTCCTCTCGTCGTCCCGGGTCCGTTCAGCTCTCGTACTCGTGGAGCGGCCGGCGTTCGATCCGCGCCCGCAGGTCGCCCAGCGACGGGCTGGCGTCGTCGGCGAACTGCGCGCAGACGGCCGCGACCTCGGCGTGCGTGATCTTCACGTTCCCCTCGGTGACGACGTCCGCGGGGCGCGCTTTGAGCTCGCGTAGCGTCCCCACCGCGAGCAGGTAGGGGATCGCCCACGCCGCGATGGTGTTTCCACGCGTCTCCGGCATCGCGTCGAGCCACGTCTTCGCGCCGTCGAGGTAGCCCTCGGCGTGCTCGACGACGCGCCCGATAACGGACGCGACCGCGGCGCTCTGCCCGGGGTCGGCGAGCGCTCCCGGGGTGACGCCGTGCGCGTCGAGCAGCTCCGTGGGGAGGTACACGTTGTTCTCGTCCTCGAAGTCGCGTGCGGCGTCCTTCGCCACGTTGACCAGCTGGAGGACCATCGCGAACGCCGTCGCGTTCTCCTCCAGCGGTGCCCGCGTCGCCCGCGTCGCGCCGCGCGAGACGAGGCCCGTGACGAGCTCCCCGACCGTCCCGGCGGCGTACCAGCAGTACTCCTCCAGCTCGTCGAGCGTCCGGATGCGGAGACCGCCCGCGTCGGCGTACCGCTCGACGAACATGGCCATCCCCTCGGTGAGTTCGCGGACCGCCGGTCGGATCGTCTCCCGGGACGCCGGTTCGAGGTCGCGGAAGACGCCGACGATCCGGGCCGCGTTCGCCACGACCGTCCAATCCGCGTCCGGCTCGTCCGGAACCCACTCGTCGACCGCCTCCCGGAACGCGTCGACACCGGTGTCGTCGTCGGGGTCGAGCGCTCTGCTGTACAGTTCGAGGAGTCGCGCCTGCGCCGCCGGGGGGACGTGGGTCGCGTCCTCGACGGTGTCGGCGACGCGACAGAGCAGATAGCCGACACAGATCTCGCGCGCCATCGGCTCGTCGAGCTCCTCGATCGTCAGGCTGAACGTACGCGATACGCCGTGCACGGCATCGTAACACCACGCGACGTCGTCCGCGAGCGACCGATTGGGGCGGTTCGGCGGCATTCGATCCTACACAGACGCCGTCCGAAGAAAAATGAGCGGGGTCTGCACTCGCCCGCACCGTCCCGTCGCGACGGCGGGCGGCCCGTGCCGTCGCCCCTCACGGAAGACCTTTGACTGACCGGTCAGTAACATCGGTAATGCGAGACGAGTCCGGTACCGGGACGCGACCGCATCGAGGGCGCGGAGACACGGGAGACGCGGGGCGCGCGACGCGCCACGCGCACGCCACCGGTGGGCGACCGACGCGGGAGGAGACCCGATGACGGGCGTCCGTGAGCGGATCGAGCGCCTGTTCAAGGGCCCCGACGCGTTCGATCTGACGAGCGGTGGGATCGCCCGCCCGCTGTTCTTCCTCTCCCTCCCGATCGTCATCACGAACCTCTTTCAGACCGCCTACAACCTCGCCGACACCTTCTGGCTCGGCCAGTACAGCACCGACGCGCTCGCCGCGATCAGCTTCGCGTTCCCGATGGTCTTCCTCCTCATCTCTCTCGGGTTGGGGATCTCCGTCGCCGGCAGCGTCCTCGTCGCCCAGTACACCGGCGCGGGCGCGGATGCCGAAGCCGAGTACGCCGCCTCGCAGACGGTCACGTTCGCGGTTCTCGCCTCCCTCCTCCTCGGCGCCGTCGGCTACGTCTTCGTCGACGAGTTCCTCGCGGTCATGGGCGCCTCGGCGGACGTCCTCCCGATGGCGACCGGCTACATGGAGTACATCTCGCTCGGGCTCTTCGCCATGTTCGGGTTCGCCGTCTTCGTCTCCCTCATGCGCGGCTACGGCGACACCGTGACGCCGATGCTCGTCATGTTCGGGTCCGTCGTCCTCAACATCGTCATCGATCCGTTCCTCATCTTCGGCTGGGGGCCCTTCCCCGCCCTCGGGATCGAGGGCGCGGCCATCGCCACCGTCTTCTCGCGCGCGCTCGCCTTCGCCATCGGCCTCGCGATCATGTTCCGCGGAACGCGCGGCGTCCGCATCCGCCTGCGCGATATGGCCCCCGACTTCGACTACCTCCGACGACTCGCGCGCATCGGCGTCCCGGCGTCCGTCGAGGGGACGGGGCGTGCGCTCTCGATGAACCTCCTCCTCCTCATCGTCGCGTTCTTCCCGGACACCGTCGTCGCCGGCTACGGTATCGGGACGCGGGTCTTCTCCGTCGTCTTCCTCCCCGCGATCGCCGTCGCGCGCGGCGTCGAGACGATGACCGGGCAGAACATCGGCGCCGGCGAGCCCGAGCGCGCGGCGCGGGCCGCGGGGCTCGCGGCGAAGACCCTCTTCTGCGTCCTCACCGCCGTCGGGGTCCTCGCGTGGGTCTTCGCCGGTCCGATCGTCGGCGTCTTCACGACCGATTCCGCGGTCGTCGACGCCGCCGCGACCTTCGTCCGGTACGTCGCGCTGACGTTCGGATTCATGGGCGTGATGCGCGCGTACACGGGCAGTTTCCGCGGCGCCGGCGAGACGCTGACCGCCGCCGCGCTCTCCGTGGTGATGCTCGGCTTCGTCCGGTTCCCCATCGCGTGGGTCGCGTCCGGGTGGGTCGGCGAGACCGGGATCTGGATCGCGTTCGCCGTCTCGAACGTCCTCGGTGCCCTCGTCGCCTACGCGTGGTACCGCCGCGGCGGGTGGCGCGGCGGCGACCTCACCCGCGAGCGCGTCGACGTCGAAGAGGATGCGCTTGACGGTGCATCGACCGACTGAGGCGACCGTCCGACCCCACCGTGTCCGCCGTTCCGCTCACTCGGGGGCCGCGAGATCCCGGTAGAGCGCCGCCGAGCGCGCGCGGTCCTCGACGATGGCGGTCGGGGCCGTGACGCTCGTTCGGAGCTCCTCGAGTTCCGCGATCAACGACGCGTACCGCTCGTCGTCGCGGAGCGCGTCCGGATCGTGGGTCGCCTCGAGGGCGGCGCGCCGGGACGCGAGCGCGTAGTAGCGCGCGACGTCGCACTCGTAGTGTCGTCGCTCGTCGAGGGCGTCGACCGTCTCGACGAGCCGATCGCCGTCGACGGGCTTGACGAGGTAGTCGTCGACGTCGACGGTCGCGATCTCCAGTTCGGGATCGACGCCGGTGACCGCGGCGACGAACGCCCCGTCCGTCCGTTCGTCGAGGTGGTCGAGGTAGTCGAGTCCGTCCCCGTCGGGGAGCCGGCGATCGAGCACGACGACGGCGACGGACGGATCCGCGACGTCGATCGCCTCCGCCCCGGTGCCGGCGGTTCGGACGGTGTACCGGCTCTCCAGGCGCGCCGCGTACAGTGCCCGGAGCTCCGGATCGTCCTCGGCCACGAGCACCACGGGCCCCGTGTCATCCTCTCCCATGAGACGGACTATGTGCCTGGGCGGGGAGGTATCTTTCCCTGATATAGAATGCCTATTAAGTGTCACCACGGCCTCCGTCTCAATCACGAACGATACGTCGGGACGCGCGGCGACGCCGCGTCCGATCTCGTTTCGCACGCCGCACCGGTCACGGGCCGCGTCGGCTCACGCGGTGCCCCGAACGGCGTCTGCGACGCGGTCGAGAACGGGCGGCGCGGCGGCCGCGACGCGGTGCGCGTACGCGTAGTCGGCGTACACGTCGTCCGCGAGAGAGCGGTCGTCGACCCCGTCGCGGACGTCGCGGTCCGCCCAGCGCATCCGAGCGCGGACGCTCGACGCGACGCGCGAGGCGAGCGGCGCGGGCCCGTCCTCACGGAGCGTCCGGAGCGCGTCGACGGCCGCCTCGCGCTCGGCCGCGATGACGTCGATCGCGTCGGGTCTCGCGTACGCCCCGTCTCGGATCGCGGCCGTGGCGTCCGCGAGTGCGGCCCCCTCGACGAGCGCACGCATCGCCGACGCCACGGCCAGCGGAGACCGCCCCGCCGATCGCTCCTCGGCGACGTCGGTCGCGTTCTGCCAGCGCGATCGGCGGAGCTCGCGCAGCAGGGTCGCCGCCGCCGTGTCCGCGATGCCGCGCTCTATCGTCGTCCCGGCGGCGTCGAAGTCGGGACGCGCCGTCGCGTCGTCCGGGAGCGCGTCGGCGAGCGCGGCGGCCGCGGCGGCGAACCGGCCCCCGTAGTCGACGGGGTCGGATAGCGTCCCGCGGTAGCGCGCCGCGAGCCGTCGGGCGTCCGCGAGCGTCGCCCGCCCCCACTCGACGTCCTTCGCGTGCTCGGCGACGCCGAGGACGTCGTTCTCGGGATCGTGTGCGTCCGGCACGGTCGAGGCGAGGACGCTGTGCGCGTCGGCTCGCCACGAGCCGATTTCGACGTGCTCGACGAGCGCGGCCACGGGGTCGTCGCCGCCGACGTAGCGCCGGTTCGCCTCGAACGCGTCCAGCGCTCCCGTGACGCGCTCGCGACGCGCGGCGACGTCCGACCGGGTCAGGTCGCCGTCGAAGGCCGCCAGTCCCGCGCGAACGAACATCGCTTCCCCGCGCGGGTGGGCGAGTCCGGAGACGGCGTCGAGGCGACTCGACGGGGAGTCGGCGAGCGCGTCGCGGGCGTCCTCGCGCTCCGCCGCGAGGCGATCCCGGACGACGGCGTTCGGGACGCGCGAGACGTCGCCGTCGAGGAGCGCTCGAACGCGCTCGCGGGCGGCCGAGACGTGCTCGCGCGAGGGCTGAACGGGGACCGCGACGGGCACGTCCGGCAGCGGATCGAGCGTCGCGGCGAGCGCGTCCACGTCGTAGTCCGGCGCGGGATCGCCGCCGCCGAACCGGCCGCCACAGCCGGCGAGCGACGCGGCGAGTGCGGCCCCGGTCGCGGTGAGGAACCCGCGTCGGCCGACTCCCGACCCGCCCGGCGACGCCGCGCGCGAGTCGTGGCCGTCCTGGCGCGATTCGCGGCCGTCGCGGTACGACTCGTCGTCGCTCACGGCGACTCACTCCCGTTTTGGTAGCGTTCGGGTACGGGACCGCATCGCCCGCCGCTCCCCACGGAGTAGCCGTCGTACTCGTCGGCGGCGAGCGGGAGGCGGACGAGCGCCGCCACGTGGTCGGTCTCGTCGCGCTCGCAGGGCGCGTGCGCATCGCGGACGACTCGACAGAACTGGACGTCCGGGTCCCCGTCGGCGTCGAGCGCGACGTAGTGCAGCCGGCGGCGGTAACACGCGCCGATGGCGGTCTGGGAGACGACGACGGACTCGTGATCGAAGTCCGTCTCGGCGACGAGGCGGCGGGCGGCGGTCACGTCGGTCGATTCGAGCGCGTCGGTCGCGTACGACAGCTCGGCGGCGTCGGCGTCGCTCTCGACCGTCCCGATCGAGGGCTCGCCGCGGTCGTCGGTCGGCGCGACGATCGGCGGGCGATCTCCCGTCGTGCGCAGCGTCGCGTGCGGAACGTCGCCGAGGAGTCGGCCGCGTTCGGTTCCGTCGTCGGTGTCGCTCGCGCTACAGCCCGCGAGGGCCGCGGCGAGCGCGACACCGGTCGCGTGGAGGGCGGACCGTCTGGAGGGCGTGCGGACCATCGCGGGTGAACGCTGCGCCCGAGTCGACAAGAAACGTGGTGTCTCAGCTCAGGCGTCGTCGCCGGCGCCGGGCGCGGGCGTCTCGACCCCCTCTGCCGGGCGGATGCACCACCCGGTGAACCCCATCACGAGGAGGATCGCGGGGCTGAGGAAGCCGAAGAAGTAGTAGGGCGCGTAGCCGAGGAGGTGGAACCCGAGGCCTCCCGAGGTGAGTTCGAGGCCGATGGGGACGACCCCGAGGACGCCCGCCATGTAGACGCCGCCGGAGTTCCACGGGACGAAGGCGCTCGTGGTGGTACCGGCGGCCTCGACGGCGCGAGAGAGGTTCGCCGAGTCGAGTCCGAAGTCCTCGTAGAGGCCGCGATAGGTCATCCCGGGGACGACGATGCTGATGTACTGATCGGCGGCGAGGACGTTCATCGAGAACGCGGTGACGGCCGTCGTCGCGGTGAGCGACCCGACGGAGCGAGCGCGCGCGGCGATGGCGTTCGCGACGGCGGCGAGGACGCCCGCGCGGGTGAGCATCCCGCCGAGCGCGAGCGCGGCGAGGACGATCGTGACGACCCACGACGCGCCCGTGAGCCCCGAGGAGGAGAGGAGGTTGTTCACGAGGTCGGAGGACGTGCTCGGGCTCGTCCCCGACTGGGCGACGGTGAACGCGTGCGTGACGGGCCCGCTGTGGAAGGCGAGCGGGGCGGTGGTGACGACGGGCCCCTCCTGGAAGACGATCGTCGTGGCGATCCCCGCGAAGACCCCGGTCCCGAGCGAAGGGAGCGCCGGGATCCCGTAGAGCGCGAGCGCGAACGTGAGGACGAGCGGGAGGAGGACGACGAGGCCGACGTCGTAGCTCCCGACGATCGCGGTGCGGATGGCCTCCACCTGCCCCACGGGGATGTCGCCGCCCGCGTGGAGGCCGAGGGCGGCGTAGGCGACGAGCGCGACGAGGAACGCGAGCCCCGTGCCGACGCGCATCGCGTCGACGTGCTCGAAGAGGTCCGTCTCGGTCGCGGCGGCGGCGAGGTTCGTCGTGTCGGAGAGCGGGCTCTGCTTGTCGCCCGCGTAGGCACCGGAGAGGATCGCGCCCGCGGTCATCGGGGCGGGGATGCCGAGGCCGTGACCGATGCCGATGAACGCGACGCCGAGCGTGCCGGCGGTCGTCCACGAGGAGCCGATGGAGAACGAGACGACGGCGGCGAGGACGCACGCCGCGGGCAGGAACACCTTCGGCGTCAGGACGCCGAGGCCGTAGTACATGATCGCGGGGATGGTGCCGGCGGCGATCCACGTCGAGATCAACGCGTAGACGATGAAGAGGATGAGGACCGCCTGCAGTCCCATCGTGATGCTGTCGGCCGCGCCGTCGTAGAGGTCCCGCCACCCGAGGTCGAACCACCGGCGCGCGCAGAGCGCGGTGAACGCGACGCCGAGGAGCAGCGGGAACTGCGGGTCGAGGCCGAAGACGAGTCGCCCGGCGCCGAGGAAGACCAGCATCCCGGCGACGGGGACGAGCGCCTGCGCGAGCGAGGGGCGCCGCTCCGGTGGTAGTTCCTCGTAGGACAGCGGATCGAAGTCGAGGTCGCTCATGGTCCGTTCACGCGCATTCGGGAATCGGCGCTCTTGTGGGTGTCGTCTCGAACGCGCGGGAACGTCGCGGTTTCAGGATCCGAACGCGATTCCGTCGTCGACCGTCGGGTGACAGTCCGCGCAGACGAACCCGTCGAACCCGGTATCGGTGTGTTTCCAGAGCTGTCGTGGCGAGCCACCGCAGCGGTCACACGTGGGCATCGCAGTCCCTGCTTCACCATTGTGATACATAGTCGTTGCGCTCGGCTCTCCTCCCGCCGGAACCGGACGCCTGATCGACTCGCACTCACCCGATTCCCACGCCGTGGGAACCGGGTTGCGGTACTATGTGACAGGGGTGTGTCTCGGTAGTCACGCAAGCGTTGGGTGACCTAACGATGCAAGCAACGACCACGGCCGTCGGCCGAGAACGCGAAACGAACGAGACGACGACCGAGCGCGAGGACGCCTGTCCGGAATGCGGTTCCGCGCTCGAACACGACGACAGCCGCGGCGAGGTGTCGTGTCGTGAGTGCGGGCTCATCGTCGACGAAGACGTCGTCGATCGCGGGCCCGAGTGGCGCTCGTTCGAGGACGGCGACGGCGAGAACCGCTCGCGCGTCGGCGCGCCCACCACGAACCTGATGCACGATAAGGGGCTGAGCTCCGTCATCGGCTGGCAGGACAAGGACGCCTACGGCAAGCGTCTCTCCGGCCGCAAGCGTCGACAGCTCGCCCGGCTTCGCAAGTGGGACGAGCGCTTCCGCGCCCGCGACGACCAAGAGCGGAACCTCAAGCAAGCGCTCGGCGAGGTCGAGCGGATGACCTCGGCGCTCGGCCTCCCCGAGACCGTCGGCGAGACGGCGGGCGTGGTCTACCGGCGCGCACTCGACGAGGACCTCCTCCGCGGGCGCTCGATCGAGGCCGTCGCCACCGCGAGCGTCTACGCCGCGGCCCGACAGGCCGGCGTCCCGCGCAGCCTCGACGAGGTGGCGACCGTCTCCCGCGTCGATCGTCTCCGCGTCCAGCGCGCCTACCGGCAGGTGAGCCGCGAGCTCGGGCTCGAAGTCCCGCCCACCGACCCCCGCGAGTACGTCGAGCGCTACGCGAGCGATCTCGACCTCCCGGGCGAGACGGCGCGACGCGCCCGCGAGCTCCTCGACGCCGCCATCGAGGAGAACGTCCACAGCGGCAAGAGCCCGACGACGATGGCGGGCGCCGCCGTCTACGCCGCCGCGCGCCTCACGAACCACTCGGTGACGCAGGCCGACGTGAGCGAGGTGGCGAACGTCGCCCGCGTCACCATCCGGTCGCGCTACAAGGAGCTCCTCGAAGCCCAGGAGTGACCCCGCACCGAACGGCCTAACAGCGTCGCCACCGAACCCGACGGTATGACCGGTCGTGACCTCTCGCCCGGCCGCGCCGCGGCCGCCGTCGCCGCCGCCGTCGTCGGGCTGTTCGCGCTCTACTTCGTCGCCACGACGCTCGTCCCCGATCTCTTCGGACGATGGCCGCGGATCGGCGTCGGCGTCGGCGTCGGCCTCGCCGCCGCCTGCTTCGTCGGCTGCTTCGCCGCGCGGGCGCGACTCTCCGGCCCGCCACTGCGGCGCCTCGTCGACGCCGCCGTCGCCGCGATCTCCGCGCTCCTCCTCGCTCAGGGAGTCTCGTTCGCCGTCGGCCTCCCGCTCGCCGTCACCGCCGACGTCCTCCCGCTGGCGTTCGTCCATCTCCTCCTCTGGATCGGCACGCTGAGCACGCTCGTCCTCGTCGGCACCGCGCTCCGCGCCATCGGCCCCGACCTCCCCGATCCGGCACCCTGAGGGTCGTCGCCCGCGCCCGACCGGCCGCACGTTTCATACCGCTGTCGCTCCTTCGGTCCGTCGATGCGCGCGTCACCGTCCGCTCCGGACCGGCTCCTCGCCGGCGCGTTCGCGCTCGCGCTCGCCGTGGCCGCCGTCGTCGTCCTCCACGGTGACATCCATCCGTTCGTCGACGTCGTCCTCCGACCGATCGCGTACGCCTCGCTGTGGGGATTCCTCGGCATCTACGCGTTCGCCGCGCTCTTTTGGACCTACGAGGTCCTCACCTCGTGGCGCGACTACGAGCCCCCCGACGTCTCGTACGCCCCCACGGAGTGCCAACTCCGGATTCTCACCGTCGACGCCGAGGCCGTCGTCCAGAAGACCGTCGACGCCCTCCCGGCGGACGTCGCGCCCGGCGACAGACACGTCATCGCCGAGGCCCCCATCGACGTCGACGGTGCGACGGTCCACGTCGTCCCCGACGACTTCGAGAGTCGCGCCTCGGATAAGGGCCGGGCGCTGGAGTGGGCGCGCCGCAACGTCCCCTGCGAGCGCGAGTTCGTCCTCTTCCTCGACGAGGACTCGCACGTTCGGCCCTTCGACGGCTTCCCGGACGCCGACATCGTCCAGTTCCGCGAGTGGCCCGAGTACACCGGCTCGACGCTCGCCTTCTGGTGCGAACTCGTCCGGATCGGCTATCAGGCCGAACAGCAGGGGTTCGGGCTCCCCGGCGTCCCGCTCTACGCGTGGGGCGGCGGCATCGCCGTCCGCGCCGACCTCGAGGACCTCGTGACGTGGGACTACCCGACGCTCATCGAGGACACCGTCTTCGTCTGGCGCGCGGTGTTGGAGCACGACGCCGAGTACGTCGTCACCACCGATCGATTCCGGAATCAGGCCCCACCGTCCGTCCGCGAGCTGATCGAACAGCGCCGCCGGTGGCTCTCCGGCGGCCTCCGCGACGAACCGGTCCTCCCGAACCGCTACTGGGCGCTCTACGCCTTTCGAAACGTCACGTGGGCGTTCTCGCCGATCACGCCCTTCCTCCTCCTCACCGTCGGCTACCTCCCCGGGTCGATGCCCGGCGTCGGCCTCTACCGCGTCCTCTCGTGGGGGCTGCTCGTCTACGCGCTCGTCTGGTTCGTCCGCGGCTGGCGTTACTACGACGACCCCGCCTACCACCACTGGCTCGCCGTTCCGCTCTACCCGCTCGTCGTCGCCGTCCACTCCCTCGGGGCCGCGTGGGGCCTCGTCGACGAACCCGACACCTTCCGCGCCACCGAGAAGACCACGCGAGAGCGCGACCCCGACTGAGACGCCGCTCGTCGTTTCGTCGGCCCTCGCATCGCTCGGCCCGACGCTACCCCCCACTTTCGTGTACCCCCCACACGTTCTTCCGAACGTATGCCCGCACACCCGGAGCTGTTCCGACGCCGCGCCGACGTCCTCGCCGACGACCGCGGCTCGGGGTCCCCCGTCGTCTTCGCGCACGGGACGCTCATGGACCGAACGATGTTCGACCCGCAGATCGCCGAGCTGACCCCGGATTATCGCTGTGTCGCCTACGACTCCCGCGCCCGGACCGACGCCTACGCCGGCGGCTACGACCTCGACGACCTCGCGGCGGACTGCGTCGAGCTCCTGAACGGCAAGGGCATCGACTCCTGCGTCCTCGTCGGCATGAGCGTCGGCGGCTTCACCGCGCTCCGCGTCGCCCTCGACTATCCCGACCGCGTCGACGGCCTCGTCCTGATCGACGCGCCCGCGGGCCCGACCACCGACGCCGAGCGCGACACGTACGAGCGCATCGTCGCCGACCTCCGCGAGAACGACCTCGTCCCGGGGACGCTCGCCAGACAGATCGCCGAGCGCGTGACGAGCGAGACGACCCACGAAGAGCGCCCCGAACTGCTGGAGACGTGGGCCGAGCGGTGGGAGACCTACCCCGGCGACGCCGTCGCGAACGAGTACGAGTCGTGGTACGCGAAAGCGGGCGTCGCGGACCGCCTCGACGAGATCGACGTCCCGTCCCTCGTCGTCCACGGGGAGGAGGACGTCTTCGACATCGAACGCGCCGAGGCGACGGCCGCGGGCCTCCCGGACGCCGACCTCGTGCGCGTCCCCGAGGCGGGCCATCTCTCCAACCTCGAACGCCCCGCCGTCGTGTCCGACGCCCTCGGGGACTTCCTCGCCGACGTGTACGCCGACTGACGCGGCCGACGCGAACCGGAGGAGATTTATTGTTTTAGGCTAGCCTAAAAAGCATGGCCGAACGAACGCGGACGCGACGCGACTACCTCCTCGGGACCGGGACCGTCGTCGGGAGCGGGCTGCTCGCCGGCTGTGGTGGCTCCGGCGGTGGCTCGACGACGACGGGCGACGGTGCGACCACGACGGAGGCGAGCGAGTCGGGCGACCCGGACGCCGACGGCGACGATACGCACACCGTCTCGATGGCGCCCGTCGGGGACGTCGCCTTCGAGGACGTGCCGGAGACGTGGTTCCCGTACACCGCCGACTACGCCGACATGGGCGTCGCGCTCGGACGGGCGGACGGCCTCGAAGCCATCGGCGTCCGCGCGCGCTACGCCGCCTACTACTACGATGAGATCCCGGGGCTCTCCCTCGACACGGAGGACCTCACGCAGCTCTATCAGGATGGGACGGGCAAGGAGGTGTTCTACTCGCTCGACGCCGACGTCCACGTCATCGATCCGAACTTCATGGTGAACCGCCTCCAGTGGAATCAGAGCGACATCGCGGAGGTCCGGGAGAACGTCGCGCCCTTCTTCGGGAACACCGGCTTCACGCGGGTCTACGACTGGCACGACTACCGGTACTACTCGCTCTACGAGGCCTTCGAGAAGATGGCCGAGCTCTTCGACGAGCGCGAGCGCTACGAGGCGTTCAGCGCCTACCACGACGAGGTCGTCGCGGACGTGAAGGATCGCCTCCCGGCGTCGACGCCCGACATCGCGCTCCTCTATCCCGCCGGCATCCCGCCCGAGTCCTTCTACCCCTACCTCCTCGGCGACGGGACGCAGTCCGAGCAGTGGCAGACCCTCGAAGTCGGCGACGCCCTCGCACAGAACGGCGTCACGGACGCGCAGGCGGGCGGCGCGACGCTCGACTACGAGGCGCTCCTCGACATCGACCCCGACGCCATCGCCGTCCGCATTCAGGGCGAGATAACGGACGCGTACTTCCGGGAGAACGTCGTCGCGCACATGGAGCAACACGAGGTCGCGAGCGAACTCACCGCCGTCCAGGAGGGCCGCGTCTTCTACGGCGGACACACCTATCAGGGTCCCATCATTCACCTCTTCCACCTCGAACAGGCCGCACGAGGTCTCTACCCCGACGAGTTCGGCGGCGAGCAGCTCTTCGACCGCCAGCGCGTCGCGGACATCGTCGCCGGGGAGCTCGACGCATGAGCGAGCACGCGGCCCGGACCGTCGACGTCGCGGTCGTCGGAGGTGGACCGAGCGGCGCGAGCGCCGCGGTCTTCACCGCACGCTACGGCCTCGATACGCTCGTCTTCGACCGCGGCGTCGCCGCGCTCCCCCGCTCGGCGTTCCTCGAGAACTACCCGGGCTTCCCCGCGGGCATCGACGTCGAGACCTACCGGGCCCTTCTGCGCGATCACCTCGACGAGGCGGGTGCCGACCTCGCCGCCGACACCGTCAAGGCGGTCGAGCACGCGGCGGACGCGGACGAGCGCGAAGACGGAGAGAGCGGGAACGACGACGCCGAAGACGGCGCGCGCTTCGTCGTCACCACAGCGGACGGCCGCCGCGTCCGCGCGCGCCACGTCGTCGCGGCGTCGTGGTACGACGGCGCCTACCTCCGACCCGTCGTCGGTGACGGCGCGTACGAGGCCCACGAGCACGACGGCGACGATCACGAGCACTTCGACGGCGACTACCCCGACGCCGACGGTCGCACCGAGGTGACGGGTCTCTACGTCGTCGCGCCCGCGGGCCAGCGCAACGCGCAGGCCGTGGTCGCGGCCGGACAGGGCGCGCACGTCGCCCGCCGCCTCGTCAAGGACGTCCGACTCGCGGACGGCTACCCCGAGGAGCTCGCCGAGCACTACGACTGGCTGCGCTCCGCGAGCGAGTTCTCGGGCGACTGGGGCGAGCGCGAGCGCTGGCGCGAGTGGTTCGACGAGCGCGTCCCCGAAGAGCGCGAAGGGGACGACGATATCGCCGACCTGCGCGAGTCCTACGTCGACGCCGCCTTCGAGACGCGACGCGATCCTGACGAGGTCGAGGACCTGCGCGAGCGCGCGCACGACCGCCTCCTCGACCACCTCGACGACGACCGCATCCGCGCGTACGCCGCCGAGCACGACCTCCGCGACGGCTGACGCGCTCGGATCGCGTCGACGCGTGCCCCGTCGGACCGATCGGCCGCGCGTCGCCGTGCCCTCCGACGTCGGCGGTGCCTATTACTACCCGCCGCACCACATTCTAGCAGATGCGCAAGTTCACCGTCGGGCGGGTCTGGGACATCCCGATCCGCATCGACCTGTCGCTCGTCCTCTTTCTCCCGCTCCTCGCGTGGCTCCTCGGGAGCGAAGCGCAGATCGACACGTACGCGGGCGTCGTCAACGCCGTCGCGCCCCGTGCCGTCGACGTGGCGACGCTCCACGTCGGCTCGAACCCGTGGATCGTCGGCGTGCTCGCCGCCGTCGGTCTCTTCGTCGGCGTCGCGATCCACGAACTCGGGCACGCGTACGCCGGCGCGCGCTACGGCGTCGAGACCGAGGCCATCACCCTCTGGCTCCTCGGCGGTCTCGCCAGTCTCTCCTCGATCCCGCGCGACCCGGAACAGGAGTTCGGCATCGCCATCGCCGGCCCGGTGACGAGCCTGCTCGTCGCCGCGCTCTGCTACGCCGCCCTCTACGTCGTGCCGGCGTCGCTTCCGGTCCTCGGGTTCGTGGTCGGCTGGCTGGCGATCAGCAACGCCCTTCTCGCGGGCTTCAACCTCCTGCCCGCGTTCCCGATGGACGGCGGCCGCGTCCTCCGCGCGTATCTCGCGCGCTCGCGTCCATACGGCGTCGCCACGCGTACGGCCGCACGGATCGGCGTCGGTTTCGCCGTCGCGTTCGCGGTCTTCGGGATCCTCAGCTTCGCGCCGCTGTTCCTCCTGCTCGCGTGGTTCGTCTACAGCGCTGCGACGGGCGAGTCCCGGACCGTCCTCATCGACGACCTCTTGGAGGGGTTGACGGTCGGTGACGTCCTCGCCGACACGCCGACCATCGACGCCCGAGCGAGCGTTCAGTCGTTCGCGGATCGGGTGCTCGCGGACCAACGCACCGAGTACGCCGTCACCGAGGACGGCCGGGTCGTCGGCGTCGTCACCCTCGACGCGCTCCGACGGGTCCGCGCGGTCGAACGCGACGCCTACCGCGTCGAGGAAGTGATGCAACGCGACCTCCCGACGGTCGCCCACGACGCCGACGCCTTCGACGCGCTCGCCGTCCTGAACGACGGGGACGCCGGCGCCGCGTTCGTCGAGCACGACGGCGAGCGCGCCGGCATCGTCACTCGGAGCGACTACGCCAGCGTCCTCCAGGCGCGACAGGCCTTCGACGTGACCGTGCCCGCCTAGAGCATCGGGAAAGCCTCCCCGCGCCGCGCCCGTCGCCTCCGTCGGCGCGCGTCACGCACCGACGGTCGGCGCTAGCTTGGCTAATGACACCCGCCATCACCCACTATGGCCGCGGTGTCGTCGGACGATCGGCTGAAAACATCGCCTATCCATCACTCGACCGGGCGCGGAGGCCGAGGCTCGGGCCGCGGCCGGACGGCGCTGCGCTCGCTGGTCGCCGAGCGAGCGGGCCGCTCGCGCGAGCGCTACCAGTCGAGGCTCCCGCCGGACTGGTACTCGGTGACCTGCGTCTCGAAGAAGTTCTTCTCCTTGTTCAGGTCGACCTGCTCGCTCATCCACGGGAAGGGGTTCGTCGTCCCGTACTCCTCGGCCATGTCGAGCTGGCCGAGGCGGCGGTCGGCGACGTACTCGACGTACTCGGCGAACTGCTCGGGGCTCATCCCGAAGACCTCCTGGGGGCAGGCCTCGCGGGCGTAGACCTGTTCGAGGTCGACGGCCTCCGTGATCATCTCGCGGACCTCCGCGTCGAAGTCGTCCGTCCAGACGCCGGGGTTCTCCTCGCGGATCTGGTTGATCAGGTCGACGCCGAAGCCGACGTGGAGGGACTCGTCGCGCATGATGTACTCGAACTGCTGGCCGACGCCGACCATCTTGTTCTGCCGCTTGAGCCCGAGCATCATCGCGAAGCCCGCGTAGAAGAACACGCCCTCCATGACGACGTAGAAGCCGACGAGGTCGCGCAGGAGCTCGCGGACGTCGTCCTCGGTCTCCAATTCGAAGTCGGGGTCGTCGACGGCGCGCGTCAGGTCGACGACGAACTCGTCTTTCGCCTCGATGGCGGGGATGCGGTCGTACATCCCGTAGAGATAGTCCGGCTCGAAACCCAGCGAGTCACAGCAGTAGATGAACGTGTCGGTGTGAATCGCCTCTTCGTAGGCCTGCCGGAGGAGATACTGGCGACACTCGGGGGCGGTGACGTAGTCGTAGATGGCGAGGACGATGTTGTTCGCGGTGAGCGACTCCGCGGTCGAGAAGAACCCGAGGTTCCACTCGACGAGTCGGCGCTCGGCCTCGGAGAGCGCGTCGCCCTGCCACTGGGCGACGTCGTCCTGCATCGGGATCTCCTCGGGTACCCAGTTGTTGTTCACGCCGGCCTCGTAGTACTCGCGCGCCCAGTCGTAGTCGATGGGCAGGATCTTGTTCGGGTCGTGCTCGCCGTCGTGGTTCAGGACAGGCATAGCGGTGTGTATGTGTGTTATTGGCAGGCGTCGCAGGTCGGGTCCTCGACGGCGCAGAGGTCGGTGTCGTCGTCGCGCGTCCCGCCGTCCGTCGCGGCTTCCGCGTCGTCGTCGCGGTGCTGGGTCTTCCCGTACTCGGCCATGTCGAGCGTCGATTTCTCGATCTGGGAGGCGCCGAGCGTCCGCAGGTAGTACGTCGTCTTCACGCCCATCTCCCACGCGCGGGTGTAGACGTCGTCGAGCAGGCTCCCGTCCGTGCTCGGGAAGAAGACGTTGTGCGAGACCGACTGGTCGATCCACGTCCCCCGGTGGGCGGTGAGGTCGAGCTGATGGCGCGGGTCGATCTCGAAGGCGCCGCGATAGAGCTCCTTCAACTCCGCGGGGATCGCGTCGATCTCCTGGATCGAGCCGTCGTGGTACTTGATCCGGTCGCGGATCTCCTCCGTCCAGAGGTCGCGCTCCTTCAGGTCGTCGACGAGGCGATCGTTGACGACGGTGAAGTCACCGCTCATGTTCGACTTCACGTAGAGGTTCGAGTAGATCGGCTCGATGGAGGGCGACGTGCCGTTGATCGTCGAGACCGTGGCGGTGGGGGCGATCGCCATCGTGTTCGAGTTGCGCATCCCGTGCTCCTCGATGGCCTCTCGGACGACGAACCAGTCCATCGTCTCCGTCCTGTCCGTGGGGATCTCGCGGCCGCGCTCGTCTTCGAGCAGGTCGACGGTGTCCTGCGGGAGGATCCCGCGGTCCCACTTCGACCCCTCGTAGGAGTCGTACGCGCCGCGCTCGCCGGCGAGCTTCGCGGAGTTCAGGATCGCGTGATAGGAGACGAACTCCTGCCAGCGGTTCGCCGCCTCGACCGCCTCCTCGCTCCCCATCGGGATGTCACACTCCATCAGCGCGGCGTGGAACCCCATCGTCCCGAGACCGATGGGACGGTGACGCATGTTCGAGCGCTCGGCCTTCTCGGTCGGGTAGAAGCAGAGATCGACGACGTTGTCGAGCATCCGCATCGCCGTCTCGATGGTGTCCCCGAGGCGCTCGCGGTCGAGTTCCCCGCTCTCGACGTGCGTCTCGTAGTTGACGCTCCCGAGGTTGCAGACGGCGGTCTCCTCGTCGCTCGTGTTCAGCGTGATCTCCGTGCAGAGGTTCGAGGAGTGGATCGTTCCCTCGTGGTCCTGCGGCGAGCGGACGTTACAGGGGTCCTTGAACGTGATCCACGGGTGGCCGGTCTCGAAGAGCCGCGTGAGGGTCTTGCGCCAGAGGTCCGCGGCGTCGACGACCTCGTACTCGTCGATCTCGCCCTCGCGGGCGGCCTCCTCGTAGGCCTCGTAGTGCTCGCGGAACTCCTCGCCGTAGGTCTCGTGGAGCTCCGGCACCTCGTCGGGCGAAAAGAGCGTCCACTCCTCGTCGTTCTGGACGCGCTCCATGAAGAGGTCGGGCACCCACGCCGCCGTGTTCATGTCGGGGGTGCGCCGACGCTCGTCGCCCGTGTTGCGCTTGAGGTCGAGGAAGTCCGGGTAGTCGGCGTGCCACGCGGCGAGGTAGGCGGCGGCGGCGCCGCGGCGCTTCCCCGAGCGGTTGATGGCGCCCGTGACGTCGTTCGAGATGCGGAGGAACGGCACCGTCCCCGTGGACTCGACGCCCGTCGAGGAGATGCGCGCGCCGGCGGCGCGGACATTCGTCCAGTCGTTGCCCAACCCCCCGGACCACTTCGAGAGCGTCGCGTGTTCCTTGTACGCGTCGAAGATCCCTTCCAGATCGTCCGGGACGGTCGTGAGGTAGCAGGAGGAGAGCTGCGGGTGCGTCGTGCCCGCGTGGAAGAGCGTCGGCGAGGAGGGCGTGAACTCGAGCTTCGAGAGGACGTCGTAGAACTCCTCGGCGCGGGCGTTCGGGTCGTCCTCTTCCAGCGCGAGCCCCATGGCGACGCGCATCCAGAAGGCCTGTGGGAGTTCCAGACGCTCGTCGTCGGCGGTCTTGAGGAAGTAGCGCTGATAGAGGGTGTCGAGCGCCATGTACTCGAACTTCCCGTCGCGCTCGGGGTCGAGGGAGTCGGCGAGGCGTTCGAGGTCGAAACGCGTGCGCATCCGCTCGTCGAGGATCTCCGCCTCGACCATCGCCTCGACGTTCTCGCGGAACGTCTCCCGGTACGCGCGGTCGCGCTCGAAGCCGGTGAGGTCCTCGCCGACGACCTCGCGGAAGTACGTCTGGAGGAAGACCTCCGCGGCGGCGCGCTTGTAGGCGGGGTCGCGATCGACGCGCGCGGTCAGCGCGTCGATGACGGCCTCGTAGACCTCCTCCGTGCTCGCGCCGTCGTAGAGTGCGTGGTCGGCCTCGTCGACGAGGTCGGCGAACGTTTCGTCCGTCAGCACGTCCCCGTCGCCCTCGTCGTCGAGGCGCGATCGGGCGCGCTCGAGGACGGCGTGGACGGTGTCTCGCGGATCGTCGTGTGTCTGTGTCTGACTCATCGTGGCTGTGGTGTGTCCCGCTCGACGGCGTCGCCACTGCTCGGGCGCCGTCTCCGTCGAACGGGGATGTATCTATCCGGCGGAACGGCCGCCAGTGGGGTTCGTGGGCCGTCTCCGGCGGTAGTACGTGTGTCTCCCTACGGGCGAATAAAGTTTTGCAACTCGTGTTGTAGAACTACAATCTGATTTTAATTACGGTGCGGAGCGGTCGTTCAGCCACGCGAGCCGGCGATCGAGGGTCGTCCGCGCGAACGACGTGAGTCGGTACTCGTTGGCGCGGCCGTCCCCGTCGCGCTTGTCGACGAAGCCCGCGTCGACGAGGCGATCGAGGTTCGCGTAGACGTGACTGTGGTTGACGATCTCCCCGTAGTACTCCTCCAAGTGCGTCTCGACGTCGAGCCCGTTGCACGGCTGGTGCTCGTAGAGCCGCCAGAGGAGGTCGCGCTGGAAGCCGGAGAGGTCCGCCATCGCCGCGTCGTGCTCGCGGCCGCCCGGTAGCGATCGGCGCTGTGTGGTGTCGTCAGGTGCCATTACTGTAAGGGGTCCGGCCGAGGCCGGCGTCGACCGGACCGTCGACGGCCGCACGGATCAATCTTGCAGTGAAACCGACCGAGCCACCCGACGAGCAGTACGTTCATGTGGGGCGATACGCTATTGATGCGCATATCATGACTACTCTTGGATGCATGAAATAAAATATGGACGAAAACACACCGATCGGTCGCGCGGACGGCGGCGATCGATACGGGCACCTCATCGAGCACATCCAAGACGCGGTGGTCGAGTTCGAACTGACCGACGGCGTGCCGGTCGTCGTCGGCGTCAATCGGGCGTTCACGGAGACATTCGGGTACGAGGCGGCGGACGCGCGCGGCGAGGTGCTGAACGACCTGATCGTCCCGGTGTGGCTCCGGGACGAGGCGCACGCGCTCGACGACCGGACGTCCGCCGGCGAGATCACCTATCAGCGCGTGAAGCGCGAGACGGCCGACGGCCTCCGCGAGTTCCTCTATCGCGGGATCCCGTACGCCGACGACCGCTCGGACGAGGGCGGCTTCGCCGTCTACACGGACCTGAGCGGGTTCGTGCAGAACGAGCGCCGCGCTCGCGTGATGAACCGCGTGCTCCGGCACAATCTGCGAAACAAAGCGAACGTCATCGTCTCGCACACGGCGCGGCTCCTCGACGCGTTCGACGGGCAGTCCGCCGAGCGGACGGACGCCGTGGCGGCGGTCGAGCGGGCGGCGGACGCCCTCCAGCGGCTCACCGAGGAGGCCGGCGAGATCCACCGCGTCCTGAACGCCGCCGAGGTGACGAAGACGATCGACTGCGTTCCGACGGTTCGACGCGTCGTCGAGACCCATCGACGGGAGTCGCCGGACGCGGCCATCGACACGGACCTCCCCACGTCGATGGCCGTTCGAGCGACCGGGCACCTCGACGTCGCTCTCGATAGCCTCGTCGACAACGCGATCCGGCACAACCCGAGCGAGACGCCGCGCGTCCGCGTCCGAGTCGTCGCCGAGGCGCCGGGGTGGACGACCGTCCACGTCGAGGACGACGGTCCGCCGATCCCGGCCGACGAGCGCGACGTCGTCACCGGCGACGCGGAGATCACGCCGACGCGTCACGGCAGCGGACTCGGGCTGTGGCTCGTCAAGTGGACCGTCGAGACCTTCGGTGGCGAACTCTCCTTCGACGAGAGCGATCTCGGCGGGAACGACGTCCGCGTTCGCCTCCCGCGCCCGTAGCGTCCCCATCAGCCCTCGAGGGTCTCGCCGAGCGTGTCCGCGAGCGCGTCCACGCCGCCCGGTCCCTTTCGGACGAACGCGTCGGCGCCCGCCTCGATCACCGCGTCCACCGTCTCCGGGTCGCCGATCCCCGTGAAGAAGACGACGGGCACGTCGGGGTGACGGGCGCGCGCGTCGCGGAGGACGGACAGCGGGTCCTCGCCCGGGATGCGGTAGTCGAGCACGAGGCAGTCGACCCGCCCGTCGTCGAGACGATCGAGGGCGTCCTCGGCGCTCTCAACCGTCTCCACCCCTCGGTCGAAGCGGGTGCGTAAGCGCCGACTAACGACGTCCGCGAGCGCGCGGTCGTCGTCGACGTAGACGATCGAACCCCAATCCATAGCGAATTGACACGAGGATCGATATTCAGTGTTCCGGGCGGTTCCGGCACGTAGTGCCGGCATACTCACCGACCGTCCTGTGCGACCACACAGGTACCGGCCACATGCTCCGCATTCGCGGTCCCCCGGTGAACGCTGACCGCACACGCAAGCCTTTACGTGGGACGGTATTCGAGGAGGACACAACGATGTCAGCGGACTTCCCCGACTACCTCGACGTCGACTACGCGGACGGCGAGGGCGAGACCCCGGAGGATTATCCGACGCTCGAAGACAAGATCGAGAAAGCCGTGGCGGTCGTACGAACGGGCCTCGAAGAGTACGAGAACCCCGCGATCATGTGGACGGGCGGGAAGGACTCGACGCTCACCCTCTACTTCGTCAAGGAGGTCGCCGAGGAGTACGGCTACGAGATGCCGCCCGCGATCTTCATCGACCACTACCAGCACTTCGAGGACCTCCTGGATTTCGCCGAGCACTGGGCCGACGAGTGGGATTTCGAGCTCATCTACGCCCGGAACGAGGACGTCGGCGACTACGTCGAGGCCAACGACCTCGACCCCGGTGACGACATCGACATCTCCGCCCTCTCCGAACACAACCGACACCACGTTCGGGACATCCTCGACTACCAAGAGGACACCTTCCCCTTCCTCCTCGACACGTACGTCGGCAATCACCTGCTCAAAACCGTGGCGCTCAACGACGCGCTCGAGGAGTACGACGTCGACGGGATCTTCTCGGGGATCCGCTGGGACGAACAGGAAGCCCGCGCCGACGAGACGTTCTTCTCTCCTCGGCATGACCCCGACATCTATCCGCCGCACGACCGCATCCAGCCGATCCTCCAGTTCGACGAATCGGCGGTGTGGGACGCCTTCTGGCACTACGTCGTCCCCGAGAGCGTCGAGGGGTACCCCGAGGAGGGGTACGTTCCGCAGGCCTACGACGACCTGCCCGAGGGCATCACCCACGAGGACATCCCCGTCTCCCCCAAGTACTTCAAGGGCTTCCGCTCGCTCGGTAGCGAAGTGAGTACCGATAAGGCCGACGACGAGCCCGCCTGGCTCCAGGACCTCGACAACACCACCGAGCGCGCCGGCCGTGCTCAGGACAAAGAGGACCTCATGGAGCGCCTCCGCGACCTCGGCTACATGTAACGCCCGCCGGATACACGCCCCTCACTCTCCCCTCTCGATGACCCAGACAGACGCGAGCGAGCGCACGCTCCCCGCCGGTATCGACCGCCCCGACGCGGTGCTCGGTGCCATCACCGTCCTGCTCGTCGCCGCCCTCGCGGCGACCGTCGTCGCACCCTACGCGGCGATGCCGACGCTCGCCGTCGGCTGTCTCGGGTGTCTCTGTCTCATCGGCGAAGCGGTGTTCGTCAACCCGCCGATCGAGGGCTAACGCGAACGCCCGACGCGTGCCGGTACGCCGGCCACGAGCAGCGCGCCGCCGAGGACGGCGACGGCGAGCGCGCCCGCGACGAGCGCCGTCCCGCCGTACGGTCCCGGATACGTCCCGAAGATCCCACCGACGACGAGCGACGCCGTCGCGGCGACGAGCGCGAGCCAGCAGACGACGCCGCCGGCCGCCCGGACGATGCGGTCGTAACGCGTCACGATCGTCCGGTTCGCGGCCGGGTGACAAAAACCGGCCGATCCGGGCGCCGAACGCTTTTGCGGACACGGAGCGTACGAACGACGAATTCGAGGTGTCACGAATGAACAGGGGCGTCAGCAGCGTCGTCGGCACGATCCTCATGACCGGTATCGTCGTCGTCGCAGTGACGGTCGGCGGCGCTGCCATGCTGGATCGCGCGTACGGCGGTGGCGGCGCGGCCAGCGCGCCCGTCGCGGCCGTGGACGTCGGGGTCGATGGGACGAACGTCACCGTCACGCACTGCGGCGGCGACTCCCTCGCCAGCGACGACCTCGCCGCCGTACTTGACGGGACGAACGGGCTGCGACGCGTCGCGTTCTCCGAAGGACAGTGGGCGAGCGGCGGGCCCGCGAGCGGGACGTTCGCCCCGGGCATGACGTGGCTGTTCGAGAACGCGAGCGTCGGCTCCCTCGCCGAGGACGACGTCTCCGTCGCTCACACGCCCTCGAACACGCTCGTCGACACGACGCAGTGTGGTGGAGACTCGGTGAGAAGTCCCTCGACATCCACGGCGACGACGAGTACGACCACGACGACATCCACGACGAGTACGGCGAGTACGACCACGACGACATCCACGACGAGCACGGCGAGTACGACCACGACGACATCCACGACGATGACCACCACCACGACCGACGATGATAGCTCGCCGCCGACGAGTGACGGGGTCGCCGATCCCGGATTCGCGTACGCGGACGCGAACGCAAACGGTGTCTACGACGGCGGGGACACTAGGGTGAACGAGAGTGAACTCGTCGATGGGTACTCGTCGGATATCCCGCTCGTCGTCCCGAAGAGCGTCTCCCTTAGCGTTGATAATCCGCTCTTCATCGCCGCGGACGGAATCACGCTCAACGGGAGCGTCGAATCGTCGGCACAGAGCGACCACATCACGCTCGACGCGAAGAGCGGGGCTCTGACCGTCGACGGGGCGTCCATCGAGACGACGGGCTACGACGCCCACGTGTCGCTCGCCGGGACCGGCCTCACCCTCCGCGATAGCACCGTTTCCACTACCGCACAGAGTTCGAGCATTGACGTTAATAGCTCGAACGGCGTCTTCGACGCCGAGAACACCACTATCGAGACGGCCGGGTACGATGCCGAAGTGATACTGACCGGCGCGAGCGTCGACTTGGAGAACGGAACGGTCACGACGCAACAGCAGGACGCGCCGGTGAGTATCGACGCGACGACCGGCGACGCGAACCTACGTAACGCCACCCTCGCCGGATACGGCTACAGCGTGGATATCTCGGTGAGCGGTGCGTCGCTCGATCTCTGTGGCGCCCGCGTCACGACGGAGCAACAGGGGGCGATGATCACGCTCACGGCCAGATCCGGACCCCTCGGCCTTCGCGACGGGAGCGTCGAAACGAGCGGGTACGAAGCCGACATCGCACTCACCGGCGATCCGATCGACCTCCGGAACGCGACGGTCCGTGCGAGCGATTCGAGCGCGACCGTCACGACGACGGGCGAGACACGGACAAACGCGAACACGACCGTTTCGGACTGACCTGACCGATCGGTCCACCTCAGTCGCCGTCCGGGATACCCTCGATGTCGCCGCCGTCGTCGCCGACGACGAACTGGCCGGCGGCGCGCTGTGCGCTGTTGACGAGCGTCACACGGAGGACGTAGGTGGCGACGAGGACGAACGGGGCGAACGCGACGGCTTCGACGGCGACGACGAGGAGGTTGCTGTCCGGGAGATCGGTGAGGAAGTGCATGAACGCCGCGACGATCGCGGCGGTCGGGACGGCCGTGAGGACGAGGTCACGGGAGAGGTCGGCGAGATCGCGGCGCGTGTAGAGCGTCTTGAAGTATTCGCGGGCGGTCGCGGCGTACTGGAGGAGCCGAAGCATCTCCTCGATGCGCTCGGCGGTCCCGTCGTCCAGCTCGTCGCCGTGCGCGGCGCGGATCGCGCGGAGGTCGTGGATCTGCCTGTCGTGGTCGTAGTCGATTGTCGCCAGCACGACGTCGAGGGTGTCCTCCGCGCTTTCGAGCCCGCGGTTCATCTCGCCGGTCTCCTCCGCGAGGGTCTCGACGTACCCCTCCAAGTCCTCGCGTAGCTCGAAGTCCGCGGCGCCGAGGTCCTCTTCGAGGCGCTGGGCGCGTTCGAGGATACTTCCGGAGAGGAGTCGAAGGAGCGCCTCGGGTTCCGCCGGAACGTGCTCGGTGTCGACGACGGTCTCCAACTGGCGGCGGTACTCGACGACGCTCTGCACGCGACCGAACTGCTGTGCGAGCGGGTGCTGTTGTTGGGAGACGAACAGCGTGTTGAGGGTGACGACGATACTGAAGAGGAAGAACGTCCCGCTGAGGAGCGCCGAGACGAGCGATATCGTGGGACTGGAGTCCGCGAGCGGGTTCTTCGCGCTCGGAAGGAGGGCGCCGGCGACGGGCCCGAAGGTGGTGAACCCGACGAGGAGGACGATCGTCGTCAGGACCCGTCGGTCGGCGGTGAACGCCATCCACCGGTACCAGTCGCGGCGCCATCTGTCGAACTCCCGCTCTCCCATCGAGCGACCGAACGGCCCTCATCGCCAAAAGACGCACGGGACACCGGAACGGATAACGCGCTGGCGCGACACTGGATCGGCGTGCCCTCCATCGAGTCGTTCGCCACGAAGCGCGGCACCGCGCGCTTCGAGGACAGCAAGATTCTCCTCGAATCGTCCGTCGCCGGCTACCTCCGATCGCTCTACCGCGACTACTGGAAGAGCGACGCGTGGTGGCGTCGGGCGATCTTCCTCGGGTACGTCCTATGGGTCGTCTTCGCGATCGGGTGGTCGGCGCGACTGGTCGTCCTGCTCGTCCAGCGCGACGCCGACCCGATCTGGGCCGCCGGCGGCGCGGGCGTCGTCGCCGCGCTCTTGGTCGCGCTGTGGCTCGCGAACTACCTCCGGGGGTATCGCTCGCCCGACCGGATCGCGCTCGACGACGTCGAGTCGGTGACCGCGACGCGGGGCGAGCGGGGGCTGACGCGCCCGCGGCTCGTACTCGCGTACCGCGACGGCGACGCGACGCGCAAGCGCCGCGTGAACCTCCCGTCGCTCCTCATGCCGGACGGCGCGGAGACGTACGAGCGCGCGGTGACGGCGTTCGTCGAGCGCGGCATCGACGTCACGGGCGACCGGGCTGGCGTCGTGGACCCCGACGCGGGCGACGGGAACGACGCGGCGGCCCCTGACGCGGGTCCCTGAGTCGCGCGCCCGCCTCCGTCGTCCCCGTTCCGCCTCCGTCGCGGTCTACGACGCGGCCCGCCGCCTGTCGGGCATTTATCAACGCCCGCGCCCACTCGAACGCATGGACGACGGCGGCGACGACGGCGCGGGTCCGGGCAATCCGATGTGGCGGCTGTACGCGGAGCACGGCCGCGGCAACTGGGAGTGGGTGGCCGGCGGCGCGCTCGCCACCGTCGCGGGCCGCCTGCTCGGCCTCGTCCCCGCGTACATCGTCGGTCTCGCCGTCGACTCGATCTTCCTCGGCGCGCGGCCGTTCGGGCTCCCGTTCGTTCCCGCCGACTGGCTCCCCGCGGCGACGGCCCGGTGGGCTCAGGTGGAGGTCGCGGTCGGCGTGTTGCTCGCCGCGACGCTCGCGGGCGCGGCGCTCTCGTGGATCGACGACTACGCGTGGAGCGTCTTCGCCCAGCGCACCCAACACGACCTCCGCGCGGCGACGTTCGAGCGTCTCCAAGCGCTCGATCTCGCCTTCTTCACGCACCGCCGAACGGGCGAACTGATGAGCGTGCTGAACAACGACGTGAACGCCCTGGAGACCTTCCTCGCGGACGCGGTGAGCTCCTCGCTGTGGATCCTCGCGACCGTCGGCGGCATCGGCGCGGTGATGCTCTCCCTGAACGCGCCGCTGACGCTCGCCGCGCTCCTCCCGATCCCGCTGCTCGCGGTGTTCACGCTCGTCTTCGCGCGCGTCATCGAGCCGCGGTACCTCGCCGTCCGCGAGGAGATCGGCGACCTGAACGCGCGTCTGGAGAACACGGTGAGCGGGATCGAGACCGTGAAGACGGCGAACGCGGAGACGTACGAGGCCGCGCGGACGCGCGAGGCGTCGCTCGCCTATCTCGCGTCGAACCTCTCGGCGATCCGCGCGCGCATCACGTTCTTCCCGGGGCTGAACGTCATCTCCGGCGTCGGCTTCGCCGTCACCTTCCTGCTCGGGAGCTACTGGGTGCTCTTCGGTCCGCCGTTCGGCCTCGCGGCGACGCTCACCCCCGGCGAGTTCGTGACGTTCGTCATCTACGCCCAGCAGTTCGTCTGGCCGATCGTCCAGTTCGGCGACATCGTCGACGACTACGAGCGCGCGAAGGCGGCCGGCACGCGCGTCTACGGGCTCTCGACGCGCGAGCGCGAGATCCGCGACGCCCCCGACGCGACACCGCTCGACGTCGGTGCGGGCCGCGTCGCGTACGACGACGTCTCATTCTCGTATCGCCGGCCGGGCGGGAACGGCGACGACGGGGACGGCGACGGCACGAACGGCGGCGGGAGCGCCGTCGACGACACCGACGGCGGCACGCGCGTCCCGGTCCTCCGCGACGTCTCGTTCGCGGCCGAGGGCGGGGAGACGATCGGCGTCGTCGGGCCGACGGGCGCGGGGAAGTCCACGCTGCTCAAGCTCCTCCCGCGGCTCTACGACGTCGACTCGGGGGCGGTCCGCGTCGACGGCCGGGACGTCCGGAACGTGACCGTCGACAGCCTCCGGGGCGCGATCGGCTACGTCGGGCAGGACCCCTTCCTCTTCTACGGGACGGTGCGCGAGAACGTTCGCTACGGGTCGTTCGAGGCGAGCGACGCGGCCGTCGAGGCGGCGGCGAAGCGCGCGCAGGCCCACGCGTTCATCGAGCGCCTGCCGGACGGCTACGAGACGATGGTGGGCGAGCGGGGCGTGAAGCTCTCGGGCGGCCAGCGCCAGCGTCTCGTCGTCGCGCGTGCGATCCTGAAGGACCCCGACATCATGATCCTCGACGAGGCGACGAGCGCGGTCGATACGGAGACGGAGGCGCTCATCCAGCGCGCGCTCGCGGACTTCGCGGCGGACCGGACGACGTTCGTCATCGCCCACCGCCTCTCGACGGTCCGCCACGCGGACCGGATCCTGGTCGTCGACGACGGCGAGGTCGTCGAACGCGGGACCCACGAGGACCTCCTCGAACGGGACGGACTGTACGCGAACCTCTGGCGCGTCCAGGCCGGCGAGATCGCGTCGCTCCCGGCGTCGTTCCTCGAACGCGCGCGAGAACGGGGCGACACCCTCTCCGACGAGGACTGATCGTCAGAGCGCGACGAAGACGACGGTCGTGACGAGCGCGGCCGCGACGACCGCGGTCGCGGTGATCCGGACGGCGTACTGCTGGTCGGCCTCCCGGTTCGCGGGGTCCTCGACGGTCCCGCGATCGTCCGACTCCTCGAAGCTGTACCGGCCCAGGAGGGCGAGGAACGCGCAGAACGACTTCGAGGCTTGGAGATACCACTCGGTCGCGAGCGCGAGCGGCACGAAGAGGGCGGGGACGAGCTCCTGCGGGACGATGCCGACCACGACGCCGAGCACGAACGCGCCCGCGGCGACGAGGGCGGCCGCAGCGTACATGTATCGCCGGCGACGCTCTCGCTGACCGATATTGCACACGCCGGCCCGGTAACGGGACTGAGACGTTGCCACGTCCGTTCGGACGGTCGTGGAGCGCCTAAAAGACTGGGTCCCGCCACTCACTGCCGGTAGGGGGCGGGAACGTCGGCCCGTGCCGACGGCGGTCGTCACGGCACCGTCTGGTGCGCGTCGAAACGATTCGAACGGAACGACTTACTTCGGGAGCGCCCAGCCGAGCCCGATGTCGAGGGTGACGGCGTAGGTGAGGTACATCAGCCAGATCCCGGTGAGCACCTGGAAGAGCGCGACGGACTTCTCGCCGGTCTCCGAGCCGGTGAAGCGCGCCCAGATCTCGGAGAGGTAGACGAGCGTCAGCCCGAAGAAGAGGACGGCGACCGGGAGGACGCCACCCAGGTAGAAGTTCACCGTCCCGAGGACGGAGAGCAACAGGAACGCGATCGCCATCCACGCGTCCGGCCGGGGATCGAATCCCTTGTACATTTTCCACCCGAGGACGAACCAGTGGACGCCGTACGCGGTAAACGCCAGCGCTGCCATGTAGAGCAGGTGGTCATCGCGGAAGGCGTCGAACCAAGTGAGGCCGCCCCAGAGGAGGATCCCGGTGACGAACTGGAGGAACCCCGGCATCCAGATACCCCAAGAGCCGAGGGTCTGTCGCGTCGTTTCGCCCTTTTCGGGAAACCCGAAGAGGTTCGTACCGCCGATGATGAAGTACCCGGTCCCGAGCCCGAAGAAGCCGAGGGCGACGGGAGCGAGTGCGCTTGCGACCATGTCCGTCCCGTGCTTTTAGTGTCCGTGTATTAACGCTTCGAGAAGAAGCGAGGAAGTCGACTACACAAGAACGCCGGTTTATCTCACGTGCTCGTCGCGTCGGCCGCGGCCGCCGGTCCGTCGGAGAGCCGTCGCGCGCCGTAGACGACGGCCGCGCCGACGACGCAGAGGCCGGCGGCGACGACGAACGCGACGTCGAAGCGGTAGGCGGCGAGCCACCCGCCGAGGAGGCCGCCGACCGCGCCGGCGACCGCGGCGAGCGCGGCGTAGGCCCCCAAGATGCTCCCCCGTGCGCCCTGCGGCGCGAACCGCGAGACGATCGCCGTCCCGGTGACGGCGATGAACGCCCACGTGACGCCCACGACGAAGAGGAGCGCACCGACGGTGGCGAGCGCGCCGAGCGTCCCCGTGAGCGCGTCCGCGCCGAAGAGGCCGACGCCGGCGACGCCGGCGAACGCGGCGGCCCGGAGGCCGAGCGCGCCGCCCTGTACGAACCGGACGTCGCGCGCGCTGCTGACGTGACCCGCACGGCCGAAGAGGAGCGTCGAGGCGGCGTTGTTCACGAGGTAGAGCGCGAACACCATCCCGGAGGAGAAGCTGAGACTCGAATCGAGGTAGAGCGGGAGCGGTGCCCAGAAGACGGAGAAGCCGGTGAAGAACAGGAACGCCGCCCCGAAGTAGAGCCAGAGCGTCGGCGGGAGCTCCGACCCGATCCGACGGAGGCGAGCGAGCGACAGCGAGCGCGTCGCCCAGAAGAGCCGGTTCGTCCCGTACGCGAACGTCGCGTCCGGCGCGTTCCGAGAGGTCCGCGAGAGGATGGCGGCGACGCGGCTCGCGCGCCGCGGGCCGACGTGGAGGTCGTCGTGACGCGGGAGCGAACGCGCGGCGAGCACGGCGGCCCCGACCCCGAAGAGCGCCGCGACGGCGAACAGCGACCCCTGTACGACGTCCGTCGACGCGACCGTCGCCACCCCGACCGTCCACACCGTCCCGAGGACGAGCCCCGCGGTCGATCCGTACCCCTGAAAGACGTTCAGACGGGCGATCCGACCGCTCCACGCCTGCTCGGGCGTGTCACCGACAACGAGCATCGTAACGACGGGCGAGATCGCCGCGACGGCGAACGCGAGGACGGCGTAGACGGCGATCACCGACCAGACGCTGTGCAGGAACGGGAGGGCGACGAGGGCGACGGCGGCGACGGCGAGCGCGGCGACGACGACGCCGCGGCGGTCCCCGGTGCGGTCGGCGTAACGACCCGCGAGTATCGCCCCGGGGGCGCCGACGAGCGACGACAGCGACGCGGACACGCCGAGCGCGCCCGGCCCGCCGCCGAGATACACGACGTAGAGCGGGACGAGCAGTCCGGCGACGCTGGAGGCGACCGCGGAGAGCGAGAGCGCGTAGAGCCAGCGATCCGAGGGCATGAGCGTGGCGTCGCGCGGCGGCGTCTAAACGTTTCTCACACGACACCGCCGACGGCCCTCCCGATCCGCCGTTCTCCTCCACCCGAACTTTTGTCGCTCGCGGGCCAACGCTCACCCATGCGACTCTTCCGAACCATCGGCGTGGCGGCGGGCGCGGTCGGTCTCGCGGCCGTCGCGGACCGCGCGCTCGGCGCGTACGCCGGCGACCTCGAACCGCCGCTCGACGGACGCCGCGGGACGTTCCGCTGGCGAGGGATGGACGTGGCGTACACCGAGGCCGGCGACGCCTCGGACCCGACCGTCGTCTGCTTCCACGGCGTGAACGCCGCGGGATCGAGCGGCGAATACCGGGCGGTCTGGGACGCGCTCGCCGAGGAGTACCACGTCGTCGCGCCCGACTTCCCGGGCTTTGGCTGCTCGGATCGGCCGCCGATCGACTACGACGGCGACCTCTACACGGCGTTCGTCGCGGCGTTCCTCGAACGGTACGACGAGCCGGCGGTGATCGCGGCCTCGCTCGCGGGCGGCTACGTGGCGAACGCGCTCGCGCGCGACGAGATCGATCCGCGGGCGCTCGTCCTCGTCTGCCCCTCCTCGGGCGCGATGCCCGGTCCGAACCCGTGGGCTCGCGGGGTCGTCCGCGCGCCGCTGCTCGGCGACCTCCTCGTCGATCTCGCCACCTCGCGCTACTCGATCCGGCGCTCGAACGCCGACCACGGCTACTACGACGTCGAGGCGGCCGACGACGCGTGGCTCGACTACCAGTGGCGGAGCGCCCACCAGCGCGGCGCGAAACACGCCGTCGCGGCGTTCGTCGGCGGCTATCTGAACGTCGACGTGGACCTCGAAGCCGCGCTCGCGGACGCCGACGGCCCGGTCACGCTCGTCTGGGGGTCGGCCGCGGAGACGACGACGCCCGCGGAGGGGCGCGCGCTCGCCGACGCCGCGGGAGCCGACTTCGTCGAGCTCGACCGGACGGCCCTCGTCCCGCACGCGGAGCGGCCCGCGGCGTTCCTCGACGTGATCGCCGGGCGCCTCGTTCCCCTCTGACTCGCCCGCGACGCGGCTCGACTCACCCGTGACCGCCGCCGTCGGGCGCCGAATCGACGCATCCAAACCCCTACGCACCCACGTACTACCAATGGCCGACACGCCGACGGATCGGGAGTCCACGGACGTCGAGGTGGCCATCATGGAAGCGACCTACCGCGCGCTCCGCGAACACGGGTACGCGGACCTCACGATGCGCGCCATCGCCGAGGAGTACGGGAAGACGACGGCGGCCATCCACTACCACTACGACACGAAGGACGACCTCCTCGTCGCGTTCCTCGAATACCTCCTCGATAAGTTCCTCGATCACGTCCATGACGCCCGCGAGGCGGAGGCGGAGCCGGAGCGTCACCTCGGCGACCTCCTCGACGGTCTCCTGATCGACCGCGAGGGCGACTACGATCTCGTCTGCGCGCTCCTCGAGATGCGCGCACAGGCGCCCTACCACGACGCCATCCGCGAGCAGCTCGTCCGGAACGACGAGTACATCCGCGACGTCTTCGCCACCGTCATCGCCGACGGCGTCGAGCGCGGCGTCTTCCGCGACGATGTCGACCCCGACGCCGCCGCCTCGGCCCTCATTACGATCGTGAAGGGCGCGCGCACTCGGTTCGTCGTCCTCGCCGACCCGTCCGTCCTCCACGTGGCGCGCGACGTCGCCGGCACGTACGTCGCGGACGTTCTCGAAGTCTGAGGCGCGTCCTCGGAGCGCTCGCGTCGTTCGGCGTTCGCCGCGTCTGTCTCACTTCGTTCGAGCTACCTGCTCGCGGGCCGCCGTGCTCCTCGCTCGCTGTTCCGCGGTCGCTGCGCGATCACGTTGCTCACGGCTCCACCGTTCGCCTGAACGCGGTCGCGAAGCGATCGCGTTGCTTACGGCGTCGCCGTTCGCGTCAACGTGATCCCGGAGGGATCACGCTAGTCGTCCGCAGGCGAGGGTGTCGCCCCCGGCACGTCGACGCTCGGCGCGTCGACGCCGAGTTCGTCGAGCGCGACGTCCGCGGCGCGCTTGCCGGAGAGGAGCATCGCGCCGAACGTCGGCCCCATGCGCGTGAGGCCGTGCGTCGTCGCCGTCGAGAGCCCGCAGGTGAGGAGGCCGTCGTGGATCTTGCCCGTGTACTCGACGACCTTGTCCTCGGAGTCCGCGATCCACATGGAGTCGTGGCCGGGGGAGTCGTGGCCGGGCGCGCCGTACTCGCCGTCTTCGGTGGAGTCCATGCCGGCCTCGTGCTCGTCGACGTGCTCGATGCCGGGCGCGTCGACGACGCCGCGCTCCTGGAGCTTGGAGACGACGACGGCGTCGTGGCCCGTCGCGTCGATGACGAGGTCGGACTCGACGGCGATGGGGTCGACGCACGTCAGCTCGCGCGGGAGGGCGTGGACGGGCGACCAGTTCATCACGATGCCCGACACCTCGTGGTCCTCGCGGACGACGATGTCGGTGAACTCGGTCATGTTCTGGATCTTCGCGCCGGCGTCGCAGGCGGCGTGGATGAGCGCCGAGCACGCGTGCGGGCCGTCCGCGAGCTGGAGGCCGTCGGCCTCCTCGGCTTCCTCGTAGGGGACGCCGAGCTTGTCGAGCACGCGCTCTGCGGGCTCGCGGACGGTGAGCTTGTTCATGAGGAAGCCGCCGAGCCAGAACCCACCTCCCAGATAGTTGTTCTTCTCGACGACCATCACGTCGACGTCGCGCTCGGCGAGCTCCTTCGCGGCGACCAACCCGGAGGGCCCGCCGCCGACGATGATGACGTCGGTGTCGGTGTAGTCGAGGAACTCGTCGCCCCACGAGCGGGCGATGGCGTTCGTGACCTGTGCTTCCGTCGCGTCGCTGAAGCCGCTGAACGACATACCACCTAGTGATACAACTGGGTATTTAACCGTGGCGGTGCGGGGGCGACTGACGGACGCGTCGCTGGCCGGGATCACCGAGTGATCGGAAGAAACGACAGTGAACGGAGCGTGGGGTGTTACGCGTAGCGGCTCCGTCCGGCGCTGCCGGCGAGCTCGGCGAGATCCGCGTGGACGTCGGCGATCCGCTCGCGGATGTCGCGGCCGGCGACGCGCGGGTCGAAGACGTCCTTGTTCGGCGACCAGTCCGCGTCCTCGAAGAAGGTGTCACGGCTGTCCGGGACGCCCTCCGGCGGGACGAGTTCGTCCGTGTGCGCCCGGTAGAGGTCGAAGGCGGTCCGCGTGTACTCGTACTGATAGCGGGTGTCTTTGTTCATCTTGCAGATGCCGTACTGCATCATCTCCTCGACCTGCGAGGGCTGGAGGCCGGAGGAACCGTGGAGGACGAGCGGCGTGTCGAGGCCGTGATCGCGCAACGCGTCCTCGATGTCGCGCGCGAGGTCCGGCCGGAGTTCGAGGTCCTTGCCCTTCGCCACGCCGTGCTGGGTGCCGACCGAGATGGCGAGCAGGTCACAGCCCGTTCGCTCGACGAACTCGACGGCCTGCTCGGGGTCGGTGTAGTAAGCCTCGTCGGCCTCGATCTCGTCCTCGACGCCCTTGATCCGGCCGAGCTCGGCCTCGACGAGGACGTCCGAGCCCTTCTCCTCGGCCATCTCGACGACGCGCTTCGAGCGCGCGACGTTCTCCTCGAACTCCTCGTGGCTCGCGTCGATCATGATCGAGGAGGGGATGTCGAGGTCCATCTGCGCCTCGATGAACTCCATGTCCGTCTGGTGGTCCATGTTGAGGAAGACGCCGATGTCCCGCTGCTCGGCCATCACCTCGATGTAGTTACCCATCGCCTTCAGGCCCGCCACCTCGTCCCCGTCGCCCGCGAAGCGACAGGCTCCAGCGCTCATCTGGACGAGGAGGTCCGAGTCGACGCGCTCGGCGCCCTCCAGCAGTCCCAACAGCACGTTCGGTTCCGCGACGTTGCTCGCGACGAGGCCGAAGCCGTCCTCCAGCCCGTCTGCGTACACCTTCGAGAGTTCGTCGCCGCCGTAGAAGCCCATTGTATTACCTCGTCCGGGTGATCCCCCGCCACCCGTATAACTGACACGGAAAAACGCAGACCCGCGCAGAAACGAAAAACTCCGATTCGAGTTAGCCGCTGAGCCACCGGCGAAGCCGGCGGAAGATCCCTTTCTCCGGGTCGCCCCCGCGTTTCACCGGTTCGTCGGCCGGCCGGTCACCGTCCTCTGCCGCTTCGCCGTCTTCCGTACCTTCGTCCGCCGCCGTCGATCCGCCCGTCTCGGACTCGGGGGCGTCGCCCTCGTCGATGATACCGGATTTGCCCGCGTTGGCCGCCTCGACGGCGCGTTCGACCATCTCGTCCGCGCGGTTGACGCCCGCCTTCACGGGTCCCCGCACGACCGGCTTCCCCTCGAAGCGGTCCGTCTTGACGGCCGTGTCGGCCGTGATGATGACCGCGTCCGCCGCCGCGATGTCCTCGGCGGTGAGTTCGTTCTCCGCCCCCATGGCGCCCTGGACCTCGACTTTGATGTCGTGGCCCATCCCCTCGGCCGTCGTTTCGAGGTTCTCGGCCGCCATCTGGCTGTGTGCGATGCCCGTCGGACAACTCGTGATTGCGACTAGTTTCATGGTTACGGTAGGAGGTCGGTCACTTCGTCTCTGCTGGCGGCGGCGAGCGCGCGCTCCGCCAGCGCCGTCGCCGCCGCCGTGTCGATCTCCGAGACGCGCTCTTTCACCGCCGGCACCGTCACCGCGCTCATCGAGAGCTCGGTCAGCCCGAGTCCGACGAGCAGTTCGGTCAGCGCCGGATCGCCCGCCATCTCGCCGCACATCCCGACCCAGACGTCTGTTCCTTCGGCGGCGGTCGTCGTCGCGTCGATCGCACGCAACACCGCCGGCTGACGGAAGTCGCCGAGGTCCGCGACGGCGTCGTTGCCGCGTTCGGCCGCCATCACGTACTGCGCGAGGTCGTTCGTCCCGATGCTGAAGAAATCGACGTGCGAGACGAACTCGTCCGCCATGAACGCCGCGGCGGGCGTCTCGATCATCACGCCGAACTCGGGGCGCTCGGCCTCGATACCCTCGGAGCGGAGGTCCTCGACGACCCGATCGAGGACGGTCTCGGCCGCCGCGATCTCCTCGACGGTCGTGACGAGCGGGAGCATCACGGCGAGGCTCCCGACGTCCGTGTCCGCGTCCGCACGGAGGAGCGCACGCAGTTGCGTCTCGAAGAGGTCTGCGTCCGGGCCGAGCGAACGCCGGATGCCGCGTTCGCCGAGGAAGGGGTTCTCCTCGTCGGGCAGATCGAGGTACGGAACGGGCTTGTCGCCCCCGACGTCGAGCGTCCGGACGACGACGCGGCCCTCGGGGAACGTCTCGATCGCCCGCTTGTAGGTCTCGTACTGCTCTGCCTCGTCGGGCGCGTCGTCGCGGTCGAGGAAGAGGAACTCGGTGCGAAAGAGGCCGATGCCGTCCGCGCCGCGGTCCGCCGCGGGACCGAGTTCCGCCGGCGTGCCGACGTTCGCCGCGACCTCGATCTCCCGGCCGTCGGCGGTCTCGACGCGCTCCTCGCGGACGCGGGCCTCCGTGCCCTCGCTCGCGGCCGCGACGGTGTCGTCGCTCGGATCGACGACCACCTCGCCCGTCGTGCCGTCGATGACGACCGTCTCGCCGTCCGCGACCGACGTCAGCGCGTCACCGACGCCGACGACTGCGGGGATGGCGAGCGAGCGCGCGAAGATGGCCGCGTGGCTCGTCCGTCCGCCCGTGACCGTCGCGAATCCGGCGACGCGCTCGGGGTCGAGTTGCGCCGTGTCGCTCGGCGTGAGCCGCTCCGCGAGCACCACCGATCCATCCGGGAGCGCGGAGAGATCGACCCGCTCGCCGTCCGTGAGGAGCCGGAGGAGCCGGTCCCGAACGTCGCGGAGGTCGTCCGCGCGCTCGGCCATCTTCCCGTCCATCGCGGCGAACCGCTCGACGAACTCGTCGAAGGTCTCCGCGACGGCGTGGGCCGCCGGGAGGCCGTCGTCGATGCGCTCGGCGACGCCGTCGGCGATCTGCGGGTCGGTGAGGAACTGCACGTGCGCGTCGAAGACGGCGGCTTCGTCCTCGCCGACGCGCTCGGCCGTGCGCTCGCGCTCGGCGTCGAGCTCGGCTTCGGCCTCGTCACGCGCGTCCTCGAACGCCGCCAACTCCGCCTCGCCGTCGACCTCCGCCGGCGCCGGCGGCTCCGGGAGGTCGGCGTCCGGCCGGTACCAGACGGCGGTGCCGACGCCCGTGAGCGGCGTGACGTCGACCCCCGAGAGTCGTCGTTCGCTCATCCCTACAGTTCGTCCTCCGGCGTCGAGAGCAGCTCTTCGAGGGCGTCGAGGGCGGCCACGGCGTCCGCTCCCTCGGCGACGATGCGCAGCTTTTCGCCACCGGCGACGCCGAGGCCGGTGACGGCGAGCATCGACGACGCGCTCACGAGGTCGTCGTCGGCCGCGCCCTCGGGGCCGACCGACACCTCGGCGTCGTACTCGTTCGCGGTCTCGACGAACAGCGACGCCGGGCGGGCGTGGAGGCCCTCCTCGGGAACGACTTCGACGACACGCTCGGGCATCTCAGGCCACCTCCTCGATGATGATCTCCTGCACTCGCTCGGCCGTCTCCGCCGTGTGGAGCTTCTCGCGGGTCTCCTCGTGGACGAGCGAGCGCGAGAGGCTGGAGAGGATCTGGAGGTGGTCGTCGCTCGACGCCTCGGGGACGAGGATCATGAAGAAGAGCGTCGCGGGCTCGTCGTCCATCGCGCCGAAGTCGACGCCCTCGCTGGAGCGCGTGAACGCGAGCGTCGGCTCCGCGACGCCCGCCGTCTTCGCGTGCGGGATGCCGATGCCCATACCCACGCCCGTCGTCGACTCCTCCTCGCGCGCGAGGAGGTCGGCGAGCGCCTGCTCGTGGTCCGAGACGCGCCCGGCCTCGACGGCGAGATCGAGGAGGTGCTCGATCACCGCCTCCTTCTCGGCCGGCGGTTCGTCGAGGGAGATCAGATCGACGTCGATCAGTTCCTTCAGTTCAGTTTCGTTCATCGTTTGTGAGTGGTGTTGCGCGGGGTGTAAGCGTTCCGCACTCGCTCGGCCGCTACGCGTTCCCGACGCGCTCGTCGTACGCCGGCGTGATGGCGTACTCGATGACCGCCGTGACGACGGCGCCGAGCGCGAGACAGCCGAGGAAGAGGAGCGGCTTGTTCGAGAGCGGGATCACGAAGATGCCGCCGTGCGGGGCCGGCATCGTGACGTTCAGTCCCATCGCCGCGGCGCCCGCGACGGCCGAACCGGCGACGATGCCCGGGATGACGCGACCGGGGTCGGAGGCGCCGTAGGGGATCGCGCCCTCGGTGATGAACGAGAGGCCGAGCGGGATGGCGTTCTTCGCGTTCTCGTACATCTCCGCCGGGTACTTCTCGGGGGCGACGAGGTTGGCGATCGCCATGCCGAGCGGCGGCGTCATGCCGGCGATCATCACGGCGGCCATCGGCCCGTAGATCTGCTCGCCGATGAGGCCGACGCTGAAGACGTACGCGACCTTGTTGACGGGCCCCCCCATGTCGAAGGCCATCATGCCGCCGAGGATGGCGCCGACGAGGACCGCCTGACTGCCCTGCATCCCGGTGAGCCAGGCAGTGAGCGCGGCGTTCGCGATGGAGACGGGGACGCCGACGACGAACAGCATCACGGGGAGGAGCACGAGCGTCGTCACCACCGGGATGATGAGCACGGGCATCATCGGCTCGATGAACCCGGGGACGTCGCGGCGCTTGAACCACAGCGCGACGTAGCCGGTGATCAGGCCGGCGACGAGCGCGCCGAGGTAGCCGGCGCCCGCGGCGCCGCCCTGGATCCCGATGATCGTCCCCGCCTCCTGCAGGACGTTCCCCTGCTGGATGAGGTAGGAGAGGACGAAGCCGGGCGCCAGTCCCGGTCTGTCGGCGATCGCGTACGAGATGTACGCGCCGAGGATCGGCACCATGATCGTGAGGCCGATGTTTCCGACCTGCGCGAAGAACCACCCCAGGGTCCCCGTCGCCTCGAAGACGTTCGTGACGTCACCGAAGACGCTCGCGGACGCGTAGCCGAGCGCGAGGAAGATCCCGCCGATGGTGACGAACGGGATCATGTGCGACACCCCCGTCATCAGGTCGTCCTTGATCGAGGTCAGGTACTCCCGATACGTCGTGGTCAGATCTGCCATAGTCTGTCACGATAGTTGTGAGAGAGTGTTTAAAACCGTTCGGGTTTGCGTCTTTCTGCTCGGTTCTGCGCGAGATCAGTGCCGCCGGACGCGTACGTCGTCGCGGACGGCCGCGATCTCGTCCAGATCGGGGACGCTCGTCCCCGCGACGCCGACGACCCGGGAGGAGACGGCGACGCCCTGTGCGAGCGCCGTCGCGTCGTCCGCGCCGTCGTCGTACGCCGCGAGCACGCCAGCGAGGAGGGAGTCGCCGGCGCCCACGGTATCGACGACGTCAACGTCGAGCGCGTCCGCGACGAACGCTCCCCTCGGTCCGACGAGCACCGCGCCGTCGCCCCCGAGCGAGGCGATCACGCGTTCGTACCCCGTCTCGCGCAGCGCTTCCGCCGCCGCGATGCAGTCGTCGACGCTCGCGGTCGCCATCCCCGTCGCCGCCGCGAGTTCCTCGCGGTTCGGCTTGCAGAGGGCGTACTCGCTCTCCAGCTCGGCCAGCATCTCGCCGCCGACGTCGACGGTCGTCGCCCAGTCGCCGGCCGCCGCGAGCCGGTCGACGTCCGCGGCGCGCACGCCCGGCGGGAGGCTTCCACCGACGACGAGCGACGGCGGCGCGAGTTCTCGCACGCGCGCGAGCAGGTCCTCGACGGCGCGCTCGGAGACGCGCGGGCCGTCCTGATTGATCTTGTACTCGCCGTCGGGCGCGAGGATCGTCTGATTCAGCCGAGTGGACTCATCAACGGTGACGAACGCCGTTTCGAGGCCCGCGTCGTCGAGCTCGTCCGCGAGCACTCGCCCGAACGGATCGCCCAGAAAGCCGCTGGCGGCCGTTTCGGAGCCGAGCGCACGGAGGTACTGCGAGACGTTGATCCCCTTCCCGCCCGCATCGACGCGCGCACCGCTCGTCCGGACGACGGCCCCGGAGTCGAGCGGTTCGTCGAGCGCGACCGTGTAGTCGAGTGCGGGGTTCGGCGTGACGGTGAGGATCACGCCGTGTCCTCCTCGGTGACGCGGACGCCCGCGGCGTCGAGCGTCTCCGCGAGGCGCTTCGGGAGCTCGGCGTCCGTGATGAGGTGATCCACGTCGTCCAACTCCGCGAACTGCACGAAACTGCGCTCGCCCACCTTCGAGCCGTCACAGACGAGCACGACCCGGTTCGCCTTCTCCACCATCAGCTCCTTCATCCGCGCCTCGTTCTCGTTCGGCGTCGTCAACCCCGCCTCGACGTCCAGCCCGTTCGTCCCGAGGAAGAGGAGGTCGAAGTTCGTCCGCTCCATGAACGACTCCGCGGTCGGGCCGACGAGCGCGCGCGTACGACTCCGGAGCGTCCCGCCGGTGAGCTTCACCTCCTCGACGCGCTCCCCGAGTTCGACGGCGAGCTGCGGCGAGTTCGTCACCGCGAGGAGGTCGCTCGGGACGCGGCGGGCCACCTCCGTCGTGGTCGTCCCCGCGTCGAAGAAGACAACTTCGGTGTCCGCGATCTCCTCGACGGCGCGCGCCGCGATGGCGCGTTTCGCCTCCAGGTTCTTGACCTCGCGCTCGCCGTAGGACCGCTCGCTGGCGACCGACGTGGCGGGGAGCGCCCCGCCGTGGCTGCGCTCGATCAGTCCCTCCTCCGCCAGCGCCCGCAGGTCGCGCCGGATCGTCGCCTTCGAGTAGTCGAGTTCGTCGGCGAGCTCCGAGACGGACTGGCCGTCGTGCGTCGACACCAGCTCCACGATCTTCCGTTTTCTCGCTTCCGGTAGCATTGCCAGAGGTAGTCTCTACCGGGAGATAGCGCGCACCGCCTATAACTATTTATTTCCGATCGTGCTCGTTTCCGATCGAAACGATCGGGCGGTCTCACCGCCGCCTCGAACGCTTCGGTCACGAAGGGGAATTGTTTAACCGTGTCGCAGGCCTACCGCCTCTATGAGCGACAATCAGGGCCGTCGGAACCTCCGGATGCCCGACGACAACCAGGTCTTCGCGGTCGTCACCGAGATGCTCGGCGGCAGCCGCGTCCAGCTTCGCTGTGCGGACGGCAAAGAACGCATGGGCCGCATCCCTGGACGAATGAAGTTTCGGACGTGGATCCAGGAGGGCGACGTCGTCATCGCCGAACCGTGGGACTGGCAGGACGAGAAGGCGAACGTCGAGTGGCGCTACGACGACGACGCCGCCGAGCAGCTGCGCCAAGAAGGCCACATCCAGTAAGCGACCACCGCTCGGGTCCGTACGCGTTCGGCCCCGACGCTTTTCCTCGCGCCGTCCCACGCCTTGAGCGTGGACCCTCGACACAACGCACTCCGTCGAACGCTCGACGCTGACACCCCCGCGTTCGGCGTCCTCGACAACACGTACAGCCCCGCGGCCGTCGAAGTCGTCGGGGAGCTCGGCTTCGACTTCGTCTGGATCGACCTCGAACACGGCGGGCCGAGCCCGTGGGACGCCGACGCGCTCGAAGACCTCCTGCGCGCGGCCGAGCTGACCGACACCGAACTCCTCGTGCGGATCCCCGAGGCGAACCCGGCGATGATCCGCAAGGCCCTCGACGCGGGCGTCCGCAACGTCTTCCTCTCGCGCGTCGAGAGCGCCGACGAGGTCCGGATCGCCGTCGAGGCCGCGAACTTCGAGTACGCCGGATCGCCCGGTCGACGCGGTCTCGGGGGTCCGCGATCGGCGCGCTACGGGCTCGCGGACGACTACGTCGGAACCGAGGACGCGGAGATCCTCCTCGGCGTGACGATCGAGACCGCCGAGGCGGTCGAGAACATCGACGAGATCCTCTCCGTCCCCGAACTCGGGTTCGCCTTCCTCGGCCCGAACGACTTCTCCGTCGCCTACGGCGCGCCCGGCGACCTCGCCGATCCGGAGGTCCAAGCGGCGGTCGAGGCGGTGCACGACGCCGCGCTCGCGCACGACGTGACGCTCGGCGGGCTCACCTTCGGGATGGAGGACGCCGTCGAGAAGGTCGAGAGCGGCTATCGGCTCCTCCACGTCGGCAGCACCCTCGGCGCGCTCACGAAGACGTTCGACGGCTGGCACGACCGGTACGAGGACGCGACGCGGTAGCGCGACGCGCTCTCGGTTCACCCCGCCGCGCCGTCGTCGGGCACCTGCGTCTGGACGACGAGCGCGGCGAGCGCGGAGAGGGCGGCGGTGACGACGAACGGGGCGGTGAAGCCGTAAGCCGTGAGGGGACCGGCGACGACGGGACCGATGCCGGCGCCGAGGCCGAACGCCATCGTCAGCACGGAGAGCGTGGCGGCGTCGTTGCCGCCGGACGCGTAGTCGCCGGCGAGGGCGAGCGCGGGTCCGAACGCCATCGCGGCCCCGACGCCTTGGAGCGCGCGGAGGACGCCGAGGCCCCACGGGCCGGCGACGAACCCCTGCAGGAGCAGCGCCGGGGCGGCGACGAGGAGGCCGGCGACGACGAAGCGCTTGCGCCCGTAGCGATCGGAGAGCCGTCCGGCGATCGGTTGCGTGCAGACGAAGGTGGTGACGAACGCGGCGAACTGCGCGCCGAAGGCCGCGGCGCTCTGATCGAGGCGCGCGTTGATCGCGGGCTCGATGGCCGCGAAGAAGGCGATGCCGAGCGCGAGGACGAGCGTGGCGACGCCGAGCGCGAACACCGGATCGAGTCCACCGGTGCCGTCCGTCACGGCGAAGCCGAGGTCCTTCGCCGCCGCGGCGCTCGTGCTCACGGGGTCGCGGACGAGCGCGAGGACGACGACGAGTCCGAGCGCGGCCGCGGCGGCGGCGATGTCGAAGGAGAGTGCGAACCCGCCGATCGCGTGCCCGAGCAGGTCGTAGGGTCCGCGCGCGACGAGGAGGCCGGCGACGACGGGACCGAGCCCGAAGCCGACGAGGCGGAGGGCGTTGAAGACGCCGAAGTGCATCCCGCGGGTGTCCGGCGTGCTGTACTCGTTGATGAGCGCGACGCTCGCGGTGACGGTGCAGCCGACGCCGAGGCCTTGGACGGCGCGGGCGGCGAACAGGCCGAGGTAGCTGTCGGTGGCGAGGAAGGCGAGGTCGGTGACGCAGAGGACGACGAGGCCCGCGAGGACGAACGCGCGCCGGCGGCCGAGGCGATCGGAGAGCCGCCCGGCGACCGGCTGGATCACGGCGTCGAAGACGCCGAAGGCGGCGAGGACGACGCCGGCGAGGACGGCGACGGAGAGGCCGAGCGTTCGGCCGCCGACGCGGTCGCTGGCGACGTAGAGCGGGAGGGCGACGATGAGGAGGGCGTTCCCGAACGAGTCGGCGAGGCGGGCGATCCCGAGCGCGACGACGCGACGGTCGGGGCCGCTCACGTGGACCACCGCTCGCGGGTCGTGCGAGCCAGTCGGATTTCGGTCCCGGCGACGTTCGCGCGCCCCCCGAGACCCCTCTCAGTGTGCATGCACGACCGTTATCGGCTGGCCCACAAATCCCCCTCGGACCCGCTCACGCCGGTCGGACGGTCGTCCCGGCGTCGCCGTCGAGCGCGGCGACGAGCGACTCGGGATCGGTGACGATCGCCCGGCCGCCGGTCTCGTCGACGAAGCGCGCACACGCGCTCACTTTCGGTCGCATGCTGCCGGCGGGGAACTCGTCGGCCTCGCGGAGCGCGCGGAGTTCACTCGGCGTCGTCTCGCGGATCGGCGTCGGGTCGTCGGTGTCGTAATTCCGGTACACCGCGTCGACGTCCGTGAGCATGACGACCGTCTCGGCGTCGACGACGTCCGCGACGAGACGCGTCGTGTGGTCCTTGTCGACGACCCCGGGGACGCCCTCGTAGTCGCCCGGCGTCGACCCCGCGTCGTCGCTCGGAACGACCGGGACGCCACCGCCGCCCCCGCAGACGACGGGACCGGCCCCGTTCTCGACGAGCGCGGCGAGGTGGTCGGCTTCGAGGATCTCGACCGGGTCGGGCGAGGCGACGACGCGTCGGTATCGCGTGCCGTCGCCTCCGCCGCCGTGGATCGCGGTGGTCTCGAAGGGCTTTTCGGCGGCCTCGGACGCGGTGTAGTACGGCCCGACGGGCTTCGCGGGGTCGTCGAAGCCGGGGTCGTCGGGGTCGACGCGGACGCGCGTGACGACCGGGGCCGGCGGCCCGCCGAAGGCGTCGCCGAAGCCGCTCTGGAGGAGGTAGCCCACCTGCGCCTGCGTCTCGGCGACGAGGACGTCGAGTGGTTCGGCGTCGCCCTCGGACTCCTCCTCGGCGAGGAGTCGATTGCCGACCTGCGGGCCGTTGCCGTGCGTGAAGACGAGGTCGTGGCCGCGCTCGTGGAGCGGTTCGAGGGCGTCGCGCGTCTCGGCGATGCGCGCGCGCTGCTCGGCGACGCTCCCCTCGCCCGACCGGAGGAGCGCGTTCCCGCCGAGCGCGACGACGAAGCGACTCATACGCGTAGCGCGGGGGGCGTGGAGAAGGGCGTTACGGCCGGGACGGACGCCGCGCGCCGACCCCAGATTTATCGCCGTCGCCGGAAAACGGGCCTGACGTGCCCGCCCTCCACCGTTCGCCCCCGATCGTCGGCGTCGCCGCGGCCGTCCTCGTCGGCGGCGTCGTCCACTACTGGTTCGCGGACCCGGCGCTGAGCGTCGCCGTCGGCCTGCTCTACTTCGCGATCGGCTACTTCCGGGTTCGATACGGCCGCATCGATACGAGCCTGCGCGGGCTCGGCTGGCGGGCGACGGTCGTGGGCTTCCTCGGCCTCCTCGGCGTGTCGCTCGTGCTCGTGGAGAGCGGCCGCCAGTTCGGCCTCGGCGACCTCGAGACCTACCTGTTCGTTCTCGTCCTGTTCGGTGCGAGCCTCTTCTTCGCGACGGTCGCGGCGGTACAGGACGCCTGAGACACCACCGCGTCCGCAGCTTTCACCCCGTCCTGTCCGCAGAAATCCCTCCCTCAGGCACGACGCCCGCGGACGGCGAGCACGACCATGCCGAGGGCGATCAGGCAGAACGCGACGAGCGACTGGTTCGGGATCGTGACGGGACGGACGTGGATCGCGGCACAGCCCCCGAGAGTGCAGGTGCCGCCGGCGACGCGTTGGAGGTACGACTGGTAGGCCGCGAGGGCGATCCCGCCGGCACAGAAGGGGAGCACGAGTCGATAGACCCCGTAGTCCTCGGTGTACCACGCGTACGCGAGGACGCCGACGAGCGGGTACATGAGGATGCGCTGGTACCAGCAGAGTTCGCAGGGCGGGTAGCCGAGGACGAGGCTGTACGTGAGGCTCCCGGTTGTGGCGACGGCCGCGACGAGCGTCGCGGCGGCCAGGAGGGAACGCGGGCGTCGACGTGCGGGCACATCGGGCGTTCGACGCGCACCCCTTATCGGCTTTCGGTCGCCCCGATTCAGTCCGCGGCCGCGGGCTCGGCCTCGGAACGCTCGCCCGATCGCCCGCGGTGGACGGTCTCGTCGACCTGCGAGTAGACGAGCAGGAACCCGAGGAGCGCGAGCACGGCGCCGAAGACGAACGGCGCGGCGTACGACGTCCCGAACGGGAGGCTGAAGCCGGCGAGGTAGCCGGCGGAGAGCGGTCCGATGGCGACGCCGAGGCCGAACGCCATCGTCAGGACGGAGAGCGTCGTCCCGGAACTCCGCCCCTTGGCGATGTCGCCGGCGAGCGCCATCGCGGGCGCGAAGACGGCCGCGCCGGCGACGCCTTGGAGGAAGCGCGCGACGACCATGCCCGCGGGTGTGGTGACGAATCCCTGCGCGAGCGTCGTGGGGACGAGTAACAGGAGGCCGGCGAGGATGAACGGTTTGCGGCCGTACTCGTCGCTCCACGCGCCGATGGGGGCCTGGAAGAGGACCTGCGCGAGGACGAACGCGGCGAACTCGATGCCGAACCACGTCGCGTTCTGTCCGAGCGTGGCGTTGATGTGGGTCGCCAGCGGTTCGAGGAGGGCGATCCCCACGGCCATGAAGACCGAGGCGACGCCGAGCGTGAAGACGGGATCGAGGAGCTTCCCCTCGCGCTCGCGGTCGAGGATCGCGATGCTGAGGTCCTCACCGGCCTCCTCGCCGAGCTCCTCCGGCTCGGGGTCGGAGACGAGTACGTGGACGAGGACGGCGCCGACGAGCGAGGAAACCGTGGCGACGTAGAACGCGGACTCGAAGCCGGTGATCGACGCTCCGAGGAACTCGTAGGGGCCGCCGGCGACGACGCCGCCGGCGACGACGGGGCCGAGTCCGAAGCCGACCATCCGGAAGGTGTTGAAGATCCCCATCGCGCTGCCGCGGTCGGCGTCCGCGGAGAGTTCGTTCACGAGCGCGACGGTCGCGGGGACGGTGAGCGCGACGCCGACGCCCTGCGCGACGCGGATGAGCAGGACGGCCGCGTAGCTTCCGACGACCGTGTACGTGAAGTTCGCCACCGTCAGGAGGAGCAACCCGGCGATGACGAAGATCTTCCGTCTGCCGCTGCGATCGGAGAGGTTGCCGGCGAAGGGCTGGATGGCGCTGTTGAAGAAGCCGAACATGGAGAGGATGATCCCCGTGATGAGCGCGGGCGCGAGCCCGAACGTCCCGCCGGAGACGACGCCGCTGGCGATGTAGAGGGGTAAGACGATGATGAGGAAGGAGTTCCCCATCGCGTCGGCCATCCGCGCGAACGCGAGCGCGAGTATTCGTCTGTCGATGTCTCGGATACCCATTATCGGGGCACCTCGCTCGTTCCGGTGTGTCTCTCGTGCATGGTAGATAGTAACTGAACGGTTAGTCAGCTGTGTCGGAAACGTCGTCGCCGTCGGACATAAGGGTTGCGTCGGGTGCGTACTCCGCCGCCACCGCTACCGACACCGTCACTATCGCTACCCCGCGACACGGGCGAATGGACGGATACAAACCGCCCTGCTCCGTCCGAACCGACGTGACCGCGAGACGCGACGTCGCGCTGTACCTCGGATTGGCCGCCTCGTGGGGGACGGCGTTCGTCGCCACGGACGCCGCCCTCGACACGGTACCCCCCGTGTTGCTGGCCGCCGTCCGCTTCGACATCGCCGCGCTCGCGCTGTTCGCCGTCGCCGCCGCGGCGGGACGCTCCCTCCGACCGCGCGGCCGCGGCGACTGGGCACCGATCCTGCTCGGCGGCGTCTGTAACATCGGCCTCCACCACGCGCTCCTCTTCGCCGGCCAGCGGACCGTCCCGCCGGCCGTCGCCGCGACGCTCCTCGGCCTCGTGCCGGTGTTGACCCCCGCGGTGGCGCGCGTGGCACGCGCCGACGACCGTCTCGCCCCGCGCGGTATCGCCGGCGTCCTCGTGGGCTTCGCGGGCGTCGCGCTCATCGCGCATCCCGACCCCTCGAACCTCTCCGCGAGCGTCGGCGTCGCGCTCGTCCTCGCGTCCGCGGCCGTCTGGACCGTCGGTGCGGTGCTCGTCGACGAGGACGACGCCGAACTCGGGGGTCTCGCCCTCCAGGCGTGGACGCTCCTCGTCGGCGCGCTCGCGCTCGATGCGGCCGCCGTCGTCCTCCCCGGACAGTCGCTCGCCGCGGCGACTTTCCCCCTCGCGACGGTCGGTTGGGTGCTCTACCTCGCGCTCGTGCCCGGCGCCGTCGGCTTCCTCGTCTACTTCCGTCTGCTCGACCGTCTCGGACCGATCGAGATGGGGCTCATCGAGTACGTCATCCCGCCGTTCGCGGCGCTGTTCGGCTGGGTGCTCCTCGGCGACGTGATCGACGCGGCGACGGTCGGCGGTTTCGTCGCCGTCCTCGCGGGCTTCTGTCTCCTCAAGGGTGACGCCCTCCGGCGGCGCCTCCGCGGCTGGGCCGACGCCGTGCGCGCGTAGCCCGGACCGCCCGGCGGACGGCGACGCGCTTCGCGCTCGATTCCGGCCGGTGTCGGAACGGTTATGCGGCGGCCGACTCACACCACGGGACATGAGCGACGACCTCTCGGAGACCGCAGCGGACCTCGCCACCGATCTCGTCCGCGAGGACCTCGTGGTCCTCTCGCGTCCGGACGTCAACCACCGGCTGAAGACCCGCCTCGACATCTCGAAGATCGACCACGACCGCGTGACGGAGGCGTTCGCCGACGAGGGCTGGGAGTACAGCCGACACCTCTACTACCACCCGCAGGGGCTGCGCGACGCGACGACGGCCCTCGCGGACGACCTGCGCGGCGACGGCCGCCTGCTCGTCACCCACGACGAGGTCTGCGACGCCCTCGCGCGAGAGAGCGAGGAGGAGGAGCCGGTCCGCGACCACGTCACCGGATGGACGCAGGGCGGGTTCGACGAGCTCGTTCGCGGGGCGCTCGAGGAGGCGGGCTGGCGCCACGAGACGGTCGAGCGCCGCGGACACGAACTGCGCGTCTACCTCCGGCCGCTGTACGCCGTCTTCGAGGAGAGCTACCCCAGCGGGAAGTCGCCGCTCACGACCAACGAGCTGTTCTCGCACTACCTCTCCTCCTCGATGGCGGACGCGCTCGAAGACCGCTGAGCGCCCTCGACCGCGACTACTTGAACCCGGGCCGCGGCGTCCGCGGCGTCGCCTCGGCGACTCGATTTTGGTGCCCCTAAATATTCCGCCGCCGTCGGGCGCTTTCACGGGTCACGGACTCGCGGACGCCACCGTGCGGAAGAAGGGGCGGAACGGTACGAAGCGGGTAACTATTTTTGCCTGGGGCGAGAACGTTCTGACGAATGGTGACACGTAGTGACTGATCCATCCGAACGAACGACCGCGCTCCGCGTCGCCGGAGCGGACGCCGCTGGCTTGGCCGCCGGTGCGGAACGCGACGGCGTTCCCGTCGTCGCCGTCGGCTCGACCGGAGCCCGGGCGCTCGAACCGCTCGTCGTTGCGACCCACGAAGGCACCTCGGCGTTCGTGCCGAACGCGGACGCGGACGACGTCGCGGCCGCCGTCGACGCGCTCGCGGACGGGACGCTCCCCGACGCCGATGCGCGAGTCGACCACGACGAGGTGCAGGCGTCGCTCCCGATCCCCTCGATCGAGGGCTTCGCGGGCGAGCGGAGCGTCCTCGCGCGCTGCGGGTGGACCGACCCGCGCGACCCCGACGATTACGCGAACGCGGTCGGTTTCAGCGACGCGGACGCCGACGCCGTCCTCGACGCCGCCGAGGGCCTCCGCGGTCGCGGTTGGGGCGACTGGTGCGCCGACGAACCGTACGCCGACCTCTGGGCGGGCGTCCGCGAGCGCGACGGACCGACCTCCGTCGTCGTGAACGCCCACGGAAACCCCGGGGACGCCCTCCTCTTGGAGAGCGACCCCTTCGCCGTCCTCGACGGGGCGAGCGCCGCCGCGCGCGCCGTCGACGCCGACTATCTCTATCTCTATGCGAGCGAGGCCGACGAGGCCGCCCTCGAACGGGCGCGAGACGCCGCCGCGGCCCGCGACTACGGCGTTCCGGTCGAAGTCGTCGCCGGCCCCGACGTCTATCGCGCCGCGGAGCCGACGATGGCGATCGAGGCCATCGAGGGCAACCACCGTCTGGAGGCGCGCCTGCGTCCCCCGGGCCCCGAGGTCGAGGGGATCTACGGCAACCCGACGGTCGTCCACACCGCGCGTACGTACGCGCACCTCGCGGGCGCGATCCACGGCGACGCTCCCGAGACGCGCGTCGTCTCCGTGACGGGCGACGTGGCCGACGCGACGACCGTCGAACTCGCCGAGTCGGACACCGTCGCGAGCGCGACGGCCGCCGCGGGCGTCGACGACTTCACGGCCGCCTGCGTCGGCGGAAAGTTCGGCGGGATCACGACCGATCTCGACGTCGGCCTCGCCCCCGAGGACCTCGACGAGGCGGACCTCGGCACCGAGGGCGTCGTCGAGGTCCTCGGCGAGGACCGCTGTCCGGTCGCGTTCGTCGGCCAGCGGACTAATGTCGCCTCGGAGACGAACTGCGGGCGCTGCGTGCCCTGTCGCGAGGGGACGACGCAGCTCACGGAGAAGCTCCGCGACGTCTACGACGGCACGTACGACGAGGGCGGGATGACGGAGCTGATGGGCGTGATGGAGTCGACGAGTATCTGCGCGTTCGGGCGCGACGTTCCCCGCACGGTGCGGACGGCGATGCGGGAGTTCGACGACGCGTTCGAGGCGCACGCCGACGGGGACTGCCCGAGCGGCACGTGTGCGGTCGGAGGGACACAGTAGATGAGTTCGGAACACGCAGACAGAGCAGACGCACCGCCACTGACCGAGACGATCGCGCCGGGGACGGCGACGGACCCCGACGTGAAGAGCGCCGAGGAGGCGACCGTGACGGTCGACGGGCAGGACATCGTCGTCCCGGAGGGCTCGACGATCATCGAGGCCATCGAGGCCGCGGAGACGGCGGGCGAGGTCCCCGCGCTCTGCTACTACGATCGGGACAGCCCCGAGGCGGAGAAGATCGGCCCGCGCAGCGAGTGTCGGACCTGCATGGTCGAGACCGACGAGCACGGGATGGTGCCGTCGTGTAGCTTCCCCGCCGAAGACGGCCTCACGATTTCGACGGACGACGAGGCGGCCACGGAGGCCCGCGACGTCAACCTCGACCTCGTCCTCTCCGATCACAACCTCCGCTGTACGACCTGCGGGAAGAACGGCCGCTGCGAACTGCAGGACGCGGCGATCGACAACGACGTCGAGGAGCCCCGATACGGCGTCTTCGACGACCGGGAGGCGTACGAGCCCCTCGACGATTCGAGCGACTTCATCCAGATCGACCGCAACAAGTGCATCCTCTGTAACCGCTGCGTGGAGGCCTGTAACGACGTGCAGGTCGAGGGCGTCCTGCGGATGGAGGGCCACGGCGCGGACACCCGAATCGGCTTCCAGAACGGCTCGGAGACGATGGAGGACTCGACGTGCGTCTCCTGCGGGCACTGCGTGACGGTCTGCCCGACGGGGAGCCTCGTCGAGCAGGGGATCACGGACGCGGCGACGATCCCGCTGCCCGGCTTCAGTCAGAAGAACTCGATCGGGAAGTCCCTGGAGAGCACGGGCAAGGAGAAGAAGGGGCCGATGACGCGGATGAAGCGCGACGAACCGAAGGACCTCACGAGCGAGGCGCGAACGGACGAGAACCCCGGTGACTGGCTATGAGTAGTAACAACGAGCGAAAGGAGGGCGTCGCTGGATTCATGCAGCGCGCCAAGGAACAGGCGAACAGGAACGTCGAGCACTTCGCGGAGGGGATGGCCGCCGGCTCGATGCCGGAGGGCAAGCTCTTCGACATCGCCCAGCAGATCAGCGACAAGCGACTGGGCGAGCTCACGGTCGACAGCACGACGTGTGGCTACTGCGCCGTCGGCTGTCGCTTCGACGTCTACACGGACGGCGAGGAGGTGCTGGCGACGCGCGCGGCCGACCCCGAGGAGTCCCCCGTCAACGACATCTCGACGTGCGTGAAGGGGAAGTTCTCCTACAACTTCGCCAACTCCGATCAGCGCCTCACCGACCCGCTCGTCCGCGACGAGAACGGCGAGTGGCGCGAGGCGACCTGGGAGGAAGCCCTCTCGCGGACCGTCGAGGGGTTCCGGGACATCATCGACGAGTACGGCAACGAGGCGATGAGCGTCATCGCGTCCTCGAAGGCGACGAACGAGGAGAACTACCTGATGGGCAAGTTCGCCCGCCAGGTCCTCGGCACGAACACCGTCGACAACTGCAACCGCCTCTGTCACTCCTCGACGGTCGCCGGCCTCGCCAAGACGTACGGCTACGGCGCGGCGTCGATCAGCGTGAAGGACTTCGAGGAGGCGGACCTGATCTTCCTCACCGGATCGAACACGACCGAGGCCCACCCCGTGCTCGGCACGCGCGTCAAGCAGCACGTCAAGGAGGGCGGCGACCTGATCGTCTTCGACCCGCGCGAGACGCAGATCGCCGAGTACGCCGATCAGTACACCTCGATCCGCCCGGGCTACGACACCGTCTGGGTCAACGGTCTCACGCGCTACATCATCGAGAACGACCTCTACGACGAGGAGTTCGTCGCGGAGCGCACCGAGGGCTTCGAGGAGGTCAAGGAGGCCGTCGACGAGTTCACCCTCGACTACGTCGAGGAGGTCACGGGCGCCTCTCCCGAGGAGATCGTCTCCGCCGCGGAGGCCATCGCCGAGGCCGACCGCACCGTCTTCGGCTGGACGCTCGGCATCACCGAGCACTCGCACGGGACGGACAACGTCGCGTCGCTCGCCAACCTCGCCGCGATCACCGGGAACGTCGGGAAGCCCGGCACCGGCGTCTCGCCGTTCCGCGGTCAGAACAACGTGCAGGGCGGCGGTGGCGACATGGGACCCCTGCCGGACAACTTCCCCGGCTACCAGAAGGTCGCGGACGACGAGATCCGCGCGAAGTTCGAGGAGGCGTGGGACTGCGAGATCCCGGCCGAGCGGGGCTACTACACGACGGAGATGTTCAACGCCTTCGACGACGGCGAGCTCCGCGGGATGTTCTGTATCGGCGAGAACCCCTCGCTCTCCGAGCCCGGCAAGAAGCACGCCGACGAAGTGCTCGAGGAGATGGAGTTCCTCGTCGTGCAGGACCTCTTCATGAACGAGACCGCGAAGTACGCCGACGTCGTCCTGCCCGCCGTCTCCTTCCTCGAAAAGGAGGGGACGTTCGCCAACACGGACCGCCGCGTCCAGAAGGTCAATCAGGTCCTCGAAAAGAAGGGCAACGCGAAGGCCGACTGGGAGATCCTCCAGGAGCTCGCAAACCGCATGGGCCGCGAGTGGGACTACGCGGACACCAACGAGATCAACGAGGAGATGCGCTCGCTCACGCCCATCTACGGCGGGATCAGCCACGAGCGTATCGAGGAGGAGGGCGGCATCCAGTGGCCGTGCTGGGACGAAGACCACCCCGGGACCGAGCGCCTCTACACGGAGGAGTTCAACACGGAGAGCGGCAAGGCGAACCTCACGCCGGTCGGCTACGCGGAGCCGATGGCGCCGCAGACCGAGGAGCTCCCGCTCACGCTCACCACGGGGCGCGTCCTCTACCAGTACCACACGGGAACGATGACGCACCCCGAGGAGGGGATCATGAAGTACAACGACCGGGACTTCGTCGAGATCAACCCCGACACCGCCGCCGCCTACGGTATCGAGAACGGCGACCCGGTCCGCATCGAGTCCGACAAGGGCGAGATCGTCGTCACCGCGCAGGTGACCGAGCGCATCGGCGAGGACACCGTCTTCGCCCCGATCCACTTCGCGGAGACGGCGGTCAACACGCTCACCGACTCCGAGCGCCTCGACCCCGAGGCGAAGACGCCGGAGTTCAAGGCGACCGCCGTTCGCATCAGCCCCGTCGAGGGTCAGCAGTCGACGAGCCGACCCGGGAGCGTCGAACCCGCCCGGGGTGACGACTGATGGCCCAACCGGTCCGCGAGGTTCCGGAGAGCGCGACGAACACGGAGCCCGAACGACCGCAGGAGGGCCGCGACGCCCTCGAATCGGTCCTCGAGGAGTACGGCGGCGACTACGCGGACGCCGCGGAGTACACGGACGAACTGGAGAACGTCCTCGAAACCGCGATCCTCGTCATCTCCAGCGCGGACGACGCGGAGGTCGACTACGTCACCGACTCGATGGTGACGCTCGTGAAGGCGGGCGACGCCATCAGCACCGAGGGGACCGTCGCGCTCGCCGAGTCGTTCGGTGATAACTCCGAGGGATTCGCCGAGGTCGTCGACGACGTGGTGCGCCTCCAGCAGGAGGGCCACCTCACGATGTTCCTCGAACTCGCGGGGACGCTCGCGGAACCGCTCGACGAGGACGATGCCGAGCGACTCGCTAACACCGTCGGGGAGAACGCCGAGGAGCTCGCGGACGTCCTCGACGACCTGATGGCGCTGAAGCAGACCGGTCAGCTCGACGCGCTCCTCGAACTCGCGGCGACGTTCTCCGCCCTCGACGCCGACGAGACGACCGCGAACGCCCTCAACGACGTCCTCGGTGCCGTCGGTGAGGCCGAGGAGGAGTCCGAGCCGATGGGTCTCTTCGGCGCGCTCGGCGCGTTGCGAAGCAGCGAGGCCCGCGCCGGTCTCGGATACGTCGTCGAGATACTGAAGGGTCTCGGCCGCCGTAACACCTAGGTGATGCACGAGGCGGGCACGGACGACGCGAGCGACCGATCGGAGACCGCGGGAACGACCGTCTGCCCGCTCTGTGCGGTCGGCTGTCACCTCACGCCGGCCGACGGGGCGGGTGCGGGCGGCCGGGCGCGCGGCGCCGCCGGCCCCGCGAACCCGAACGGCCGGCTCTGCGCGAAGGGCGTCAACGCCTTCGAGAGCGTCGACGACCCCGACCGACTCACCCGACCGCTCGTTCGTGAGGACGGTGCGCTCGTTCCGACGGACTGGACGACGGCGCTCGATCGCGCGGCCGACGGTCTCGCCGCCGTCGCGGACGCGCGCGACCCCGACGCGCTCGCGTTCTTCGGCGCGCCACACTGCTCGAACGAGGAGAACTACCTCTTACAGAAGCTCGCGCGGACGGTCGGATCGAACACCGTCGACAACCGCGCCCGACTCTGTCACGACAACGCCGCCGAGGCGCTCGCCGATCGCTTCGGCTATCCGGCCTCGACGTTCGGCATGGACGAGCTCGTTGACAGCGACCTCGTCCTCGTCGTCGGCGCGAACCCGGCCGTCCAACAGCCCGTCGCGTTCAACGCATTCGTTCGCGGCGGCGACGCCGACGTCGTTCACGTCGACCCGCGGGCGAACGAGACGACGCGCGCGGCGGACGTCCACCTCGCGCCCCGACCGGGGACGGACGCGCTGTTCTTCCACGCGGTCGCCGCGGAACTCATCGAGCACGACGCCGTCGACGCGTCGTTCGTCGCCGAACGCACGACCGGGTTCGACGGCTACCGGGAGTCCCTCTCGGACGTCGACGCCGTGCGGGCCGCGGCGGCGACGGACGTCCTCGCGGGCGACGTGCGCGACCTCAGCGAGCGGATCGCCGCCGCCGACGGCGTCGCGGTCATCGCCGGCACGGGCGTCGAGGCGGACGGCGGCGCGACGGCGCGCGCGCTCTGCGATCTGCTCTGTCTCACGGGCGACGTCGGGCGAACCGGCGCGGGCTTCGCGCTCTTCCGCGGGCTGAACAACGAGCAGGGCGCGACCGACGTCGGCTGTCGGCCGGACGAACTCCCGGGTCACGCCGACCTCACGGATCCCGCGGCCCGCGAGCGCGTCGCCGACGTCTGGGGCGCCGACGTCCCCGAGACCCCGGGACTGAACGAGAAGGAGGCGCTCGCCGCGTTCGGCGAGTCGATCCACGGGGCGCTCGTCGTCGGCGAGAACCCCGCGATCTCGAAGCGCGATGCCGATTGGACGGCGGCGCGCCTCGACGCCCTCGACACGCTCGTCGTCGTCGACGTCTACGAGACGGAGACGACCGCGCACGCCGACGTCGTCCTCCCCGCCGCCGTCGGCGTGGAGAAGACGGGGACGGTCACGAACCTCGATCGCCGCGTGCAGGCGCTCGCCGCCGTGGCCGACCCACCGGGCGACGCCCGACCGGACTTCGAGACGCTCTGCGCCCTCGGACGGCGCCTCGTGGGCGACGGCTTCGAGTACGACGGCCCGCGCGAGGCCTTCGCCGAGCTCCGCGCGGTGAGCCCGATCCACGCCGACGTCACCGTCGGCGAGCGGTGGGGCGACGACTACCGCGAGCGCTTCGCCACGCCCGACGGCCGCGCCGCCTTCGCGCCCGTCGAGACGGACGTCGAGGTCGACGCGGATGGACTGGCGCTCGTCGTCGGCTCCCGCGCCGGCGGCTTCGGGGCGGCCGACGCGACCGCGGACGAACTGCTCCACCTCAACCCCGCGGACGCCGACGCGCTCGGCCTCGCCGACGGCGACGCCGTCGTCGTCCGCGGCGACGGCGCCAGCGTCGAGACGGTACTCACCGTCGAGGACGGCGTCCGCCGCGGCGTCGCCTACCTCCACGCGGACGTCGCCGATCCCCTCGTGCGCGCCGGGACGGCGAGCGTCGAGGTAGCGCCGACGTCCGCGTAACGCCGCTCGGAGCGCCGACGTCTTGTGTCCGCGCCGTCTCCCTTCGCGCATGTCCCGCCTCGTCGAACGCGACGCGCACGGTCCCGTGAAACTCGACGCCGACGACATCGACCCCGAGAAGGGCGATATCGCGGTCTGTCGCTGCGGCCTCTCCGACGAGCATCCCTTCTGTGACGGTTCGCATCGCGCGACGGCGGACGAGTCGCCCGACGAGACGTACTGCTACGACGCGGACGGCGAGCGTCAGGTCGTCGTCGACGTCGTCTGCGAGGCCGACGCCGAGCCCGAGGAGCGGGACGGGGACGAGGACGAGACTGAGACCGGGTGACGGCCCCGATCAGACCTGCGGTCCGAGCTCCTCGTAGGGCTGGACGACGACGAAGCCGGCGTCGCCCTCGAAGACGAGCTGATAGCGCTCGTCGGAGGAGCTCCCGACGAGGTCGCTGAGGCTCCGATTCGACTCGACGCTCGGGGAGAGGTCGCGGCTCCACGCGACGGTGGCGTCGGGGTCGGTGCGGACGGGCGGCGTGAGGACGAGGGGGTCACCGTGCGTGGTGATGGCGACCGTCCCCGGCCCGGAGAGGAAGACGTTCGTCAGCCCGGCGGCGGAGGCCCCGCCGAGGCTCCCGGTGACGCCGATCTCGTAGTCGACGCGGTCCTCGAAGGCGAGCACGTCCGCACCGTTCACGGAGATGGCCTCGTCGGCGTCGAGTTCGAGCAGTTGGATCTCCTTGCCCTGATCGGCGACGTAGAGGTGGCCCCGTCCCGAGACTTCCATGACGGGCGTCCCCTCGCTCGTCGCCTTCTCCTTCAGGAAGCCCGTGACACCGCCCTCGGCGGAGGACTTCCCCGTGAAGGAGAGATCGCCGTCGAAGGCGACCATCGCGCCCGCCTTCGTGATCACGGTGCCGTCGACCGCGATGTCGAGGAGCTTCCCGTTCTCCAGTTCGAACTGTTCGCCGCTCTCGTCGGGTTCGTTCGCGGTGACGAACTCGTCGAGTTCCATGGACATTGTCGGTATCCGAGCCGTGGAGGGCTCTCGCTCGGAGGATCGCGGAGGGAGCGGAAAAAGGTTTGCCGAGGCGCCAACGCGCCACGCGGACGCTGATCGGGATCTAGGAGGTCTCGCGCCGCGGAGACGACGCGAGTGTCTAGGTGTCCCGATCGGTGTCCGTGACCGTCCCGTCGGCCACGTCGTCGGCGCGGGCGTCCGGGTCGCGCTTCGCGGGGTCGCCGTGGCCGCCGCCGCCCGGCGTTCGGATCGAGACCGTCGTTCCCGCCGCGACGTCGCGCACGGTCTTCGCGGGCACCGACTCGCCGTCGATACGGTTCTCGCCGGTCGCGCCGTCCGCGCCGCCGGCGAGACCGCGCGGGGCGCGCCGCCGACGTTCGGTGAGGAGCGAGACGGTGGCGTCCGTCTCGACGGTGACGGTGCGGACGACGCCGAGGCCGCCGCGGTGTTCGCCGTCACCGCCGCTGTCGGGACGGAGCGCGTACTCCTCGACCCGGAGCGGGTACTCGTTTTCGAGGGCTTCGACGGGCGTGTTGAGCGTGTTCGTCATCCCGACCTGCACGCCGTCGAGGCCGTCGCCGGTCGGGCGCGCGCCGGCCCCGCCGCCGATGGTCTCGTAGTACGCGAAGCCGTCGCCGGTCCGATCGCCGATCGTGAGGTTGTTCATCGTTCCCTGCCCCCCCGCGGGGACGCGCTCGGGAACGGCGTCGGCGAGCGCGGCGAAGACGACGTCCGTGACGCGCTGGCTCGTCTCGACGTTGCCGCCGACGACGGCCGCGGGCGGGTCGGGATCGAGGACGGACCCCGAGGGGACCTCGACCGAGATCGGGTCGTAACACCCCTGATTGGGCGGGATCTCGGGATCGGTGAGGCAGCGGAAGACGAAGTAGACGGCGGAGGTGGCGACCGCGAGCGGCGCGTTGACGTTCCCGTCGACCTGGTCCGCCGTGCCCGCGAAGTCGACCGTGACCGCGTCGCCGTCGATCGTGACGGCCACCGCGATGGGGATCTCGTCGTCGGTGAGGCCGTCGCCTTCGAGCGCGTCCCGGGCGCGATACGTGCCGTCGGGGAGGTCGCGGAGCTCGGCGCGCACGCGGTCGCGCGAGTAGCCGATGACGGCGTCGAAGGCGGCGCGGATCTCGTCGCGGCCGTGGTCGGCGACGAGCTCGGCCAGTCGCTCCTCGGCGCGGTCGTTCGCGGCGATCTGTGCGCGGAAGTCGGCGCGGCGCTCGCCGGGGTCGCGCACGTTGGCGAGGAGCAGGTCCATCACGTCCTCGACGACCTCTCCGCCCTCAACGAGGCGGGTCGGCGGGAGGCGAAGGCCCTCCTGGAAGATCTCGCGCGCGCCGGCGGGCATGCTCCCGGGCGTCATCCCGCCGACGTCGGCGTGGTGGGCGCGGGAGACCGCGTATCCCATGACTTCGCCGTCGATCCCGACCGGGGAGACCATCGTGACGTCCGGGAGGTGGGTGCCGCCCTCGAAGGGGTCGTTGAGGACGTAGACATCGCCGGGCCCGGGGTCGTAGTCGCGGACGGCCTCGACGGCCCGCGGCATCGCGCCGAGGTGGACGGGGATGTGCTCGGCCTGCGCGACGAGCCGCCCGTCGGCGTCGAAGAGCGCCGTCGAACAGTCCTCGCGCTCCTTGATGTTCGGCGAGTACGCCCCGCGGATGAGCACCTGCCCCATCTCCTCGGCGAGGCTCTCGAACTGATTGCGGACGACTTCGAGGGTGACGGGGTCCAGGTCGCGCTCGCTCATTCGCGCTCACCCCGTTCGAGGACGACGGTGCCGTCCGACGTCACGCGTCCCGTCCAGCCCGGCGGAACGACGACGGTGCTCTCGCGGCCGTCGAGGACCGCGGGCCCGCCGAACTCGGCCGCGGGGGTGAGCGCCGCGCGGTCGTACACCGTTGTCTCCCGGTAGTCGCCGTCGAAGAACGCCTCGCGAGTGCCGGTGACCGGGTCGCCAGCGCCGGCGTACGCGACGTCGAGCGGGTCGCGTTCGACGGTCGCGCTCGCGCGGAGTGTGACGACCTCGACGGGGTCGTCGAGCCGGTAGCCGTGTGCGTCCTCGTGGGCCGCGTGGAATCGCTCGGCGACGGCCGCGGGGTCGAATTCGGGCACTGAAACGGTCTGCTCGAAGCTCTGCCCGGCGTAGCGGCAGTCGACGGCGCGCGTCACGGTCGCGACCTCGGGATCGGCGACGTCCGAGAGCACCTCCTCAATGAGGTCGTCGTACGCGGCCTCGATGGTCGCGGGGTCGGCGTCGTCGAGCGCGACTTGGTGGGTGCGCGCGGCGTCGTGTTTCTCGTCGGCGGCGAGCAACCCGTACGCGGAGAGGACGCCGCAGGCGCGCGGAACGACGACTGTGTCGACGTCGAGATCGGCGGCGAGCGCACCGGCGTGCATCGGGCCGGCTCCGCCGAAGGCGACGAGTGCGAAGTTCCGAGGGTCGTGGCCGCGTTCGACGGTGACGCGGCGAATCGCCCGCGTCATGTTTGCGTTGGCGACGCGATAGACGCCGCGGGCGGCAGCCCGTGGGCCGTCGAGGTCGGCGTCGTCGGCGAGACGGGCGAGCGCGTCGTGTGCGGCCTCAACGTCGAGCTCGAGGTCGCCGCCGAGCGACGCGTCGGGACCGATGTACCCCAGCACGACGTTCACGTCCGTGACGGTGGGTTCGGTGCCCCCCTTGCCGTAGCAGGCGGGGCCGGGTTCGGCACCGGCGGATCTCGGGCCGACGCGCAGCGCGCCGCCCTCGTCCACCCACGCGACGGACCCGCCGCCGGCACCGACGGTCGTCACGTCGACCATCGGGACGCCGATCGGGTGGCCGGCGATGGCCGCGTCCGTGGTGCGCTCGGCCTCGCCGTCGCGCACGAGCGAGACGTCGCTCGACGTTCCGCCCATGTCGAACGTGACGAGTCCCGCGTTTTCCGTTACGTCCGTCGCGGTGTCGATCGCGCCGACGACGCCGGCGGCCGGCCCGGAGAGCGCCGTCGTGACTGCGTGCTCGCGGACCGTCTCCGCGGCCGCGATACCGCCGTTCGACTGCATCACGCGCGGCGTCGGCACGCCGCGCTCCGCGACCTCGTCCTCGAGTCGACCGAGATAGGCGTCGATGGCGGGCGTGACGTAGGCGTCGACGGCCGTCGTCGAGGTGCGTTCGTACTCGCGGAACTCCGCGAGCACCTCGTGCGAGGCCGAGACGGGGACGTCGAGTTCCTCGCGGAGGATCGACGCGACGGTCCGCTCGTTCTCCGGATGCCGATAGGCGTGAAGGAGGGAGACAGCGACGCTCTCAGCGTCGCAGTCACGGATCCCGTCCGCGAGCGCGCGCACCTCCGATTCGTCGACGGGCGTCTCGATGCCGTCGACGGTGACCCGTTCGTCGACCTCGAAGCGGCGGCGGCGCGGGACGAGTGGGTCGGGCTTCGACGCGTCGAGGTCGTAGAGGCTCGGTCGATCCTGTCGGCGGAGTTCGAGGACGTCGCGGAAGCCCGCGGTCGTGACGAGTGCGCTCCGCGCGCCGTCGCCTTCGAGGAGCGCGTTCGTCGAGACGGTCATCGCGTGCGCGAACGCCTCGACGTCAGCGGGGTCGACGCCGGCGCGCTCGCAGACTTCCTCGATCCCGCGAACGACGCCGACGCTCTGGTCGGCCGTGCTCGGGACCTTCGCCGTCACGAGGTCGCCGTCGGCGGTGTGGAGGACGACGTCCGTGAAGGTGCCGCCGACGTCGACTCCGACGCGCGTCGCGGGCGTCTCGGCCATCTACAGCACCCCCGCGACGGAGAGGAGCGTTCGGACGCCGAGCCAGACGACGACGAGCGTGACGAGCCCGCCGACGACGTTCCCGGCCGCGCTGTTCGTGTAGTCGCCGAGGACGTCTCGATCGTTCATCGCGTAGATGAGGAAGAGAGCGACGATGGGGAGGAGGATACCGTTGACGACCTGTGCGAAGACGATGACCTGCACGGGGCTCCCGCCGACGAGCGAGGCGACGATGCCGACGGCGATGATGGTGCCCCAGATGGCGCGAAAGCGCGGCGAGTCGATATCGGTCTCCCAGCCGAGCGCGCCCGCGGTGGCGTACGCGCCGGCGAGCGGCGCGGTGGTCGCGCTCGTGAACCCGGCGGCGAAGAGACCGACGCTGAAGAGGTATTTCGCCCACGGGCCGGCGAGCGGTTCGAGCTGCTGGGCCATCACGCCGACGTCCGAGATCGCGGTCCCGCGGGGGAACGCCGCGGCCGCGGTGACGAGGATCGCCATCGTGATCAGGCCGCCGACGACGATGGAGAGGACGGTGTCCGCCCGGCAGTCCGGGAGGTCGCTCGGCCCACTCCAGCGCTCTTGGACGTTGCTCGCGTGCAAGAAGAGGTTGTAGCCGACGACGGTCGTTCCGATGAGGCCCGTGGCGAGGACGAGCGAGTCCCCGGGAACGCGCGGGGCGAACCCCGCGACGAGCGCGCCGACGTCCGGCCCGATGAGGATGGCGTCGACGACGAACGCGACGGCCATCAGGGCGACGAGGCCGACGAGGACGCGCTCGATGAGTTCGTACCGACCCGTGAAGAGCAGCGCGCCGGCGACGAGCCCCATCACGGGGCCCCAGACGGTCGCGGGGATCCCGCTGAGGGTGGCGAGGCCGGCGGCGCCGCCCAATATGTTTCCAGCCTCGTAGGCCGCGGTGCCGATACCGATGGCGCTGACGACGAGCGCGACGCTGACGTAGGAGGGAACGGGGTTGTCGAACTGCCCGCGGAGGGCCTCGCCGAGCCCTTCGCGCGAGACGAGGCCGAGGCGCGCGCTCATCTCCTGAAGTACGATCGTCGCCGCGATCGAGAACGCGATGGTCCAGAGGAGCGCGTACCCGAAGCGCGCGCCCGTGACGCTCGCCGTCGTCACCGTCCCGGGACCGATGAACGCGGCGGCGACCATCGCTCCCGGTCCGACGGACCGTAGTCGTTCGATACCGTTCATGCGTGAGACATCACACCACACGAACGACCAGCGATCGGTATAGACCTTTGTAAGACCGGAGAACACGTCGACACCGGAGACGCGCGTGCGTTCACACGACGTATGAGTCCGTATGAACGAGTGTGAGCGATCGCGTCAGTCCTCGGCGTCGACGGCCGTGACGATCGCCTTCGAGACGCCCTCCTCGACGTCGACGTCGAACGGGAGGTCGCGGACGCTGTGCGTGAGAAAGCGGAGCATGAACCACTTGATCGACGCCGTCGGGAAGACGACGTGGTAGGTCGGGCCGTCGGAGTCGCGGACGGTGAGGAAGCCACAGAAGTCGAGCCAGTGGAGGAGGTCGCCGAGCGTCGTGAACCGCTCGCCGTACTCCCGGGCGTGGTACGCCGCGACCCGATCGATCGCGTCGAGGAACGCCGGGTCGGGGTCGCCGGACTCGCCCTCCACGTAGTCGAGGAAGCAGTGGAGGAAGTCGACGTCGAGCAGGACGTGTTCGCCGGTCGAGAGCATCCGATGGTAGGCGTCGAGGCGGGCGTCGGCCGCCCCGTCGACCGCGTCGAAGTTCGCCGCGTAGAACGTCAGCGCTCGGCGGACGATCTCGCTCTGCGAGGTCTCCGCGCGGTCCGTGAGGTCCCCGAGCGCGTCGGCGGACTCCTCGTCGAGCGACACCGTGAGGCGATTCGAGGGCACGGTGTATCGTGGCGTGACGCGGAGTTAGCGCTTTTCACTCGTCGCCGCCCCCGGGTGCGAGACGCTAGCGATCGATAGGGGGTGTATCCAAACGTATATGCCCGGATACGCCCTACGGTCTGTAAGAATCGATGGATTTGACTGACTCGCAGCAGGCGATTCTCACCGCGCTCATCGACGGCTATCAGTCTACTGAGTCCCCGATGACGGGGGAGGAGATCGCGGAGGCGGTCGATCGCCACCCCGGGACGATACGCAACCAGATGCAGACGCTGAAGGCCCTCGACCTCGTCGAGGGGATTCCCGGCCCGCGCGGGGGGTACAAGCCGACGACGAACGCCTACGAGGCGCTCGACCAGCAGGACCTCGACGAGGCCGACGCCGAGGCGCTCACGGTCGCGAGCGACTACGACCGCATCGCGGTCACCGTCGAGCGAATCGACTTCCTCGAAGTGAACCACCCCGACGAGTGCGCGGCCGAAATCGAGTTCACCGAGGCCGTCGACGTCGAGGTCGGCGATCCGATCGTCATCGGGCCCACGCCGAACACGGCCCTCGTCGTCGCCGGGCAGGTCACGGCCGTCGAGGACGACGGGCGGACGGTCCGGATCGACGTCACCAAACTCGAAGCACCGCTCGTCGCCGAACCGTAACGACCGTAACGACCGTAACGGCCATCCGCGTCCCCCGCGACGACGCACTCGTGACCGTCCTCGTTCTCGGCGATCAACTCACTCGCCGCGCCGGCCCGCTCGTCGCCCGTCCCGACGAACGCGTCCTCATGATCGAAGCGCGCGCGTTCGCCACCCGCCACGCCTACCACCCGCACAAACGGACGCTCGTCGCCAGCGCGATGCGCCACTTCCGCGACGCGCTCCGCGACGACGGCCGCGACGTGGCGTATCACGAGACCGAGACGTTCGGCGGCGGCCTCGACGCGCACTTCGACGCCCGTCCCGGCGATGCCCTCGTCGTGATGCGCCCGTCGAGTCACGGCGCGGCCGACCGCCTCCGCGATCTCGTGACGGCCCGCGGCGGGACGCTGACCGTCGTCGAGAACGAGACGTTCTGCTGTTCGCCCGCCGACTTCGACGACTGGCACGAGGGCGGAACACTCCGCCACGAGGATTTCTACAGGCACATGCGCCGCGAGACCGGCGTGCTGATGGACGGCGACGACCCAGTCGGCGGGGAGTGGAACTACGACGAGTCGAACCGCGAGACGCCGCCCGAGGACTACGAACCGCCCGACGTCCCGACGTTCGACCCGGACGCGACGACGCGGGCGGTGCAGGACGACTACGCGGACGCGAACGCCGAGTCGTGGGCGGACCCGGCGCCGTTCGGTTGGCCGGTGACGCGCGAGGGCGCGCTCGCGGCGCTCGACGACTTCGTTGCCCGTCGACTCCCCGACTTCGGCCCGTACGAGGACGCGATGGTCGCGGGCGAACCGACGCTCGATCACGCGCTCCTCTCCGCGCCGCTGAACCTCGGACTCCTCGGCCCGCGCGAGGTCGTCGACGCCGCCGTCGAGGCCTACGAGGCCCGCGGCGACGTCCCGATCGAGAGCGTCGAGGGGTTCGTCCGCCAAGTCCTGGGGTGGCGCGAGTTCGTCCGCCACGCCTACCGGGTCGGGATGCCCGACCTCGCCGACGCGAACCGCCTCGACGCGACGCGCGATCTCCCACCAGTCTATTGGGACGGCGACACCGACATGGCGTGCGTGGCCGAGGCCGTCGCGGGCGTCCGCCGTCGCGGGTACGCACACCACATCCAGCGGCTGATGGTGCTCTCGAACTTCGCGTTGCTCTACGGCGTCGATCCGCACGCGCTCAATCGGTGGTTCCACGTCGCCTTCGTCGACGGCTATCACTGGGTGTCGACGCCGAACACGGTCGAGATGGGCCAGTACGCGGGCGACCTCTTCGCCACGAAGCCGTACGCGGCGTCGGCGAACTACCTGGACCGGATGGGGGATTACTGCGCGGGGTGTGCCTACGACCCGGACGCGACGACCGGCGCGGACGCCTGTCCGTTCAACGCGCTCTACTGGGACTTCCTCGCCGAGAACGAGGACGACCTCCGATCGAACCACCGGATGGGGCTCGTCTACTCGCACCTCGACGACAAGCGCGACGCGGGCGACCTCGCGGCGATCCGGGAGCGCGCTGGGGAAGTACGCGCGGCGGTGAGCGCTAGCGACCCGTCGCGGACGGAGTGAGCGGCCGAAGCCGTGAGCCGCGCGGCGGTGAGCGCTAGCGACTCGCCGCGGGCTGAGTGAACGGCCGAAGCCGTATGCCGCCTCACCGCCTGCGGCGGCGACGGAACGGCCGTTCGAGGTCGTCGAGGAGGGCGCGCGTCCGTCGGTTGCTCCGCGCGTACGACACCCACCCGGTCGCGAGGAACGCGACGCCGACGAGGACGAACGCGCCGCCGAGCGGGACCGCCGTGGGTCGGTCGAAGAGGCCGAGGACCGCGGTGCCGAAGAGAAAGGAGGCGAACCCCGTCCGGATGTGCGCGAGCGTGGTTCGCTCGCGGGCGAGGCGCGTCCGCTCCGCCGCGAGTTGCGTTCGCTCGACGTCCGCGTCGCGGCCGCTGGGATCGTCGCTCATCGCTCGTCGATCGATCGGCCGACACCGTAGTGATTTCGCCGCGACCGCGCTCACACCCCGCGCGGCGCGTGCCGAGTGCCCCGATTCGTCCTCACTCGGTGGAGCGTGCGTCCGCGACCGCCTCCTCGGCGAGCGGGAAGACGAGATCGAAGACGGCGCCGCGCGCGTCGTCGCGCGCGTCGTTGTCGCGGACGCCGACCGAGCCGCCGTAGGCGTGCATCATCTCCTTCACGAGGTAGAGTCCGAACCCGTTCCCGGGATCGTTGAGCTCCGAGACGCCCTTCCGGACGACGCTCTCCTTCTCGTCGTCGGGGATGCCGGGGCCGTTGTCGGCGATGTGGACGGCGATCGCGGGGCGCTCGGTCTCCGTCACGTCCACGTCCGCGCGGCCGGCGTCGAAGTCCGGGAGGACCTCGCCCGTCTCGGCGTCGACCTGCGCCGAACACGTCGTTCGTGTCGTCCACACGTCGACCTCGGGCGTCTCGGCGTCGTTGTGGACGACGGCGTTCGAGAGGACGTTCTCGAACACCTCGCCGACGAGGTCGTCGCCGACGACGGTCGTCTCGGGGTCCGGGAGGTCGTGGGCCGTGAACACCGCGTCCGGATGCGTGTCGCGCGCGAGTGCGAGCTTCTCGTCGAGGGCGTCCCGAAGCGACACCGGGTGGGTCTCGTGATCGCTCTGATTGACGACCGCGTCCATGAACGTCCGCATCGTGTCGATGACCGCCCCGAGGTCGTCGACGCGCTCGCGGATCGTTCGGAGGTGGTCGATCGCCGCGTCGTCCGTGACGTACTCGTCGGCGAGCAGACCGGCGCGGGCGTCGACGAGGTTCAGTCCGTTCAGGATGTTGTGTCGGATGATCCGGTTCATGAACTCCAGGCGCTCGCGCTCGTGTTCGAGGGCGCGCTCGCGCTCGCGCCGGTCGGTCATGTCCTCGACGATCTTCGTGTACCCCTGGAGGTCGCCGTCGGCGTCGCGCCGCGCGGCGATCGTCACGTCCGCCCAGAAGCGCGTGCCGTCCTCGCGGACGCGCCATCCCTCGTGATGCGCGCGGCCCGTCTCGCGCGCCTCGGCGAGGAGCTCCCCGGGAAGGCCGTCCGCGACGTCCTCCTCCGGGTAGAAGATCGAGATGTGTTCGCCGAGGATCTCGTCCTCGGCGTACCCCTTGATCTGGGCGGCCCCCTCGTTCCACGAGACGACCTGTCCCTCGGCGTCGAGAGCGAAGATGGCGTAGTTGTCGACGTCCTCGACGACCTCCTCGAACTTCGACTCCTCCTCCCGGAGGCGCCGGCGTCGCTCCTCCAAGAGGGTCTTCCGATCGAGCTCGTAGCCGATCCAGTTGCCCATCAGCTCGACCATCGTCAGCTGCCAGTCGTCGAACGGTTCGGCCTCCTCGCGGTCGAGGAAACACAGCGACCCGTAGAGCGTCTCGCCGACGTAGACCGGCGTCCCGACGTACGTTTCGAACCCCGCGTCAGTCCCGTAGTCCCGCTCGGGGACGTCGAACGGCCGGGCCTCGAACTGCACGGTCCGGCCCGCCTCGACGAGACGCTGGCAGTGCGTCTGGGCCAGCGGGACGACGTCCCCGGCCCCGATGTCGGCGTCCTCGCACCGGACGGCCTCGATCCGATACTCGCCGGAGTCCGTGTCGATCCGCGCGAACGAGCCGTACTCGGCGTCGAAGAGGTCGCGTCCGATGTCCACGAGGGCCTCGACCTTCGCGTCGAAGTCACGTTCGGGATCGGAGATGACCTCGTACATCTCGCGCAGCGTCCGCTCTCGGGCGTCGAGCTCTTGCTCGCGGCGTTTCGTCGCCGTGATGTCCGTGTAGTGCTCGATGCGTCCCCCCTCGTAGCGTCCGCTCTCGATCGGTTTACTCCAGTGTTTCAGCCACCGCTCCTCGCGGTCGGGACCGGGGGTCATGTGGCACTCGAACTCGACGGTCTCGTCGTTGCGTTCGTACGCCTCGAAGAGGCGATCGCGGAAGCGCTCGGGGCGCTCGATGCGATCTGCGATCCGCTCGTCGATGAGCTCGCGCTTGTCGCGCCCGACGATGGCGGTACGATCGAGGCCGAAGTACTCCGCGGTCGCCTCGTTGATCCAGACGACGCGACAGTCGGCGTCGAGCACGAACGTGGCGACCTCCGAGGTGTCGAGCACGTCGTTCGTGAGCGTCCGGTACTCCTCGCGGCTCCGTTCGAGATCGACCTCGGTCCGGCGCCGTCGGGCGCTGTAGACGCCGGCACCGAACGCGGCGATGGAGCCGAAGAGGACGCCGTCGAGCGCGAGGATCCACGGCTTGAGGCTGCCCATCGCCCACAGCTGGAGGCCGATGACGAGCCCGTAGAGGAGCGCGATGCCGGCCGCGACGCCGACGTTCCACTTCGTGCCCATCCAGACGTACTCCGGCTCCCACCCCGCTCGCCCGAGCCGGACGCCGCCGTAGACGAGCCCGAGCGAGAGGCAGATTAGCGGGGCGTTCTCGATCGCCGTCGTCGTGACGGCCCAGGAGAGCGCCGTGGTGTCCTCCCACATGTCGTAGAGGGGCACGGACAGGAGCAGGAGGCCGAGCAGGGAGATCGGCACCCACGCCAGCCCGCGGGAGGACGACCCCGGCGATTCGTTCATGCCGACACTTGCGAGCCCGGATGTTTGAATACCGTGGCCGATAGTCGTGGCGGCCCGCCCGGGATCGCCTCGGGGGCTCGATCGGCACCCGTCGATCCCGGGGATTTTATCCTCCGACGCCGTAGACGAGACAATGGCAGAGATATCTGATTCGATTCGACTGTTGTTCGAGGCGGAAATCGAGGCCGACGGGGACGACGGATACGCGGTGTCGATCCCGAAATCGCTCGTCGAGGACGGCTCGCTCTCGACCGACGAGCCGTACCGCGTCGCGCTCCTCGCGGCGGCCGGCGAGACGGCGGCGAACGCAGACGGGACCGACGAGGAATCGCGGGACGCGACGTCCGACTCGTCTTCCTCACGCTCTTCGCGCTCCTCGCGCTCGCGGACCGACGGCGATTCGAGCGGTCGACGGACCCAACAGCCCCCGGTCAGCGAGGGGGACATACGGACGGTGACGATCGACACCCTCGGCGATCAGGGCGACGGCATCGCCAAGGTCGAACGCGGCTTCATCGTCATCGTCCCGGGGACGGAGCCCGGCGATCAGCTCAACGTCGAGATCACGGACGTGAAGGAGACGGTGGCGTTCGCGGAGCCGGTCGCGGCCGACGAGTCGCTCTAGTTTAGGACCGATTCCCCTTCTGACCGGGCCGCTAGGCGCGGTGGTGCGTCGCGCGGCCGCGGTCGGCGGACGCGCTCGCGTTTCTCGCGGCGCGTGCGAGTAGCGCGAAACAGCAGAACTGGACGACGAGCAGGACGTACGTCACCGCCTCGACGCGCGCGGTGACGAGGAAGAGGCCGGCGACGAGGTACGTGTTCGCGAGCGTCGCCACCGCGCCGACCGCGCCGTAGGCGGCGATGCTCGCTTCGCCGGCGTCGAGAGCCCAGAGGACGAGCGCGATCAGGACGGCGAGTCCGAGGATGCCGAAGAGGTGGTAGGCGGTCTGGACGCTCGGCCAGAAGGTGACGAACAGATCGCGGGCGAAGACCGCCTGGAGGATCGGGAGGGCGAGACCACCGAACGCGGCGTAGCGGAACCGCGTGGCGCTCGCGCCGCGCCCGCGTTCGGCGTCGATCCAGACGAGCGTGGCGACGAGCGCGACGAAGATCGCGAGAGCGGTCGTCAGGTGGACGAGCTGGGTCGGGGGCGCGTAGCCGCCGGGCACGAGGCCGGCGACGGTGACGGTGAGCGCGCCGAAGGCCACCTGCACGGGGAGGAGGAGCGTGGCGAGCCACGCGCTGCGGGAGGCGCGCGTACCGCGGTACGCCCACCAGAGTAGGACGGCGTTCCCGACGATGACGTAGCCGACCCCCATGGCGACGAGGCGGTGGAACCACTCGATGAACTGCGGGATCGAGAGGCCGACGGGCGAGAACTGCCCGGCGCACCCGGGGTAGGTGTTGTTGCAGGTCGCGCCGGCACCGGCCGCGGCGGTGTATTCGCCGAGGAGCACGAGGAGGGACGTGACGACGAGCGTGAGCGCGGCGAACCCGCGGACGTGGCGGACGAAGAAGCCCCCGACGCGCCGCGGGAGCGCGGCGAGCGAGCGTCCGGACGTCGACGTTTCCATGGTCGGACGTAGGGACACGCGCCTATATATGCCTGTCAGGTTCGTCGTCGCGCCGCCGTCGCCCGCCCCGACTCGTCCCGCCTCGCTCCATCCCGTCCCGCTGAAGACGGCGGACCGGGGAGTATTAGTCCGCCGTCGCCCCAACCATCGGGTATGGATCGGCGCGCGTTCCTCGCAAGCGGCGCGGCAGTCGCCCTCGGCGCGACGACGGCCGGCTGTCTCGGCGGCACCGAGGGCGACTACGACGTGGCGATGACCTCCGACGCGTACGTCCCGCACTCGACGGCGACCGTCCCCGACGACGCACCGGACTGGGTTCCCAGCGACGTCCCGACGGTCGAAGTCGTCGCCGGCGACACCGTCGTCTGGGAGAACACGGGCGCACGCAACCACACGGTCACGGCCGCGACGTACGACCACGAGCGCGTTGAGGAGCTCCTCGGCGTCGGCGGCGACGCCGCGCACTCGCACGACCCGCGCCTCCCGGCCGGTGCCAGCTTCTTCTCCTCGGGGTCGTTCGACGGCGAGGTCGCCGCCACCCGGTCGTTCATCGACGAGGTCAACGGCGGCGGCGTCGTCCCGCCCGGCGAGCGCTACGAGCACCGCTTCGAGCGGCCCGGCTGGTACCACTACTACTGCATCCCTCACCTCCCGGCGGGCATGATGGGGAACGTCCACGTCCTCGACGCCTGACCCGTCGTCGCGCATCGGCGTCCTTTATGGGGCGCGCGACAGAACACCGCCGGTACCGATGGTAGCGACGGCCGACACGGCGGCGCGACGGCGAAGCGCACGACGACCGACGGCGACGGGGGCGGGGCGATGACGGACGTGGTCGTCCTGCGGCAGAAGATCCACGGGCTCAATCCGGCGGATTACGCCGAGGCGATCCGCGAGCGCCTCCCCGAGGCGGACGTCGCGCTCGCGCGCACGCCGAGCGAGGAGCGCGAGCTCCTGATGGAGGCGACGGTGGCGACCGGCTTCCGGATCGACCCGGACGTCGTCGCGGCGTCCGACAGCCTCGACCTCTTCGTCTGCACGTTCGCCGGTACCGACCACCTCCCCCTCGACGCGCTGGAGGAGGCGGGCGTGACGGTCGCGAACGCCTCGGGCGTGCACGGGCCGAACATCGCCGAGCAGGTGCTGGGGTACGTCCTCGCGGACGTCCGGAACCTCCGTCGGGGGTGGGCCCAACACGAGCGCAGCGAGTGGAACCACTATCAGGGCGGCGAACTCGCGGGCTCGACCGCGACGGTCGTCGGGATGGGACCGATCGGCGAGACGATCATCGACCGCTTCGGGGCCTTCGACGTCGAGACGATCGGCGTGCGCTACACGCCCGCGAAGGGCGGGAACGCCGACGACGTCATCGGTTTCGAGGAGACGGCGCTGCTCGACGCCTTCGCGCGCAGCGACTACCTCGTGCTCGCCTGTCCGCTCACCGACACCACCGAGGGGCTTGTGGACGAGGAGGCCTTCCTCACGCTCCCCACGGACGCGATGGTCGTCAACGTCGCGCGCGGCCCCGTGATCGACACGGACGCGCTCGTGAGCGCGCTGCGCGGCAACGACATCCGGAGCGCCGCCCTCGACGTCACCGACCCCGAACCGCTCCCCGCCGACCACCCGCTGTGGACGCTCGAAAACTGCCTCGTCACACCCCACAACGCCGGCCACACCCCCGAGTACTGGAACCGCTGCGCCGACATCCTCCTCGACGCCGCCGACGACGCCGCGCTCGACTACGGCCAGTCGCGGTAGCGGGCGTTCGGCGCTGACGGGCCGCCACGCCGGGCTGGCGGGACGTTACGGGCGAGCCGCCTGCAGTGCGCGTCTCGCTTTCGGCTGGCCTACGCGACGCCCGCCGCTGAAGCGCCCGCGGCCGCACACGTCCCCCGCCATCGAACCTCGTGCGTCACGGGCTCCGGCCCGTCGAGCCTCGCGTCTTGCACCGCGACCGCGACGGCTATCCGTTCGAGGTCGTCGGCGTGCGCGGCGTTCCAGCGCGTGCAGAGGTAGCCGGCGTACGCCCGCTGGACGCCCGCGAGATCGCGCTTGTGGGCGTTCCGAAGGAGCTTGCGCCAGCGCGCCGTCGGATACTGGCGCTCGAACGACGGCGGGGGTGCCCACGATACCGCTTCGCCCGTGATCGCGTCGACGCGCTCGCCGCCCGTCGTCTCGGCGGGCGCGACGTACCACACCTCGGTCGTGACGGGGTCGGGCGCGAACATGTTCCAGCCGTACTGGCCGGGGTCGACGCGCCCCTCGGTTCCGAGGTCGGCGTAGCCGAGCGACGCGGCGTTCCACGCGCACATGGCGACGAGGAGGACGCAGACGACGACGGCGAGCCCGCGACGTGCGGCGCGCCTCGCCCCCGCGGGGAGGGCCGGCGCGACGGCGCGCGGCGTCGGGAGGCGATCGGCGAGCGCGCCGGTGACCGCCGGGAGCCGTGAGCGATCGAGACGCCGCTCCACGCCGTCCCACACGAACGACGGGACGAAGGGGAGGAGCGCGACGAGATCGACGAGCGGGAAGATCCCGACGCCGATCGTACAGAGCAGGCCGACGTGCGCGAGGGCGAACGCGCCGACGAGCGCGGCGCGGATCCGCCCGGTCGCGAGGACGAGGAGCGGCGCGCACGTCAGGAGCGCGAGCCACGCGTCGTTCGCAACCGTGAGCGGGAGCGCGTGCCCGGCGAGCGCGGGTCCGAGGAAGACGGTGAACTCGCGGAGGTCGAAGACGTAGCGGACGGCGAGCCCGCGTCCCCAGAGCGTTCCGTGGTGTTTGAACAGCGCCGTGACGGCGTAGACGAGGACGACTTGGAGGAGAAGCGCCGCCGACGCCGCCGTGGCGACGCGGGTCGGGCGGGCGTCGCGGACCCCCGCACGGACGCGCGCCAGCGCGTCGAGCGACCAGCGTGAACCGAGCGGGAGAAGGAGCCCCCAGAACGTCAGCCGGCGGAGGAGCGAGTCACCGCCGTTCAGCACGAGCGGGTTGCGCGCGTGGAGGGAGACGAGGAGGACGAACGAGCAGAGGAGGGCGAGGCGCGTGTGGTAGCCGAGGAGCACCGCGAGCGCGAACGCGGCCGCGAGCGCGAACAGCGCGACCTCGACCCACAGCGCCCCGGAGAGGGCGTGGATCGAGAGCCGCGACAGCGTCGGGTAGAGGGCGTGGAGCGTCCCGCGGGGGAGGACGCCGGCGTCCGTGTAGAACGCGCGGAGGCTCCGCGCGCGCAGGAGCAGGTCGAGACAGAGGAGCGCGCCGAGCGCGAGACGGAAGGCGGCGAGTCCGCGCCGGTCGACGCCGAACCGCGCGTCGAATCCGGATCGGAGCCGGGCGACGAGGGCCGCCGTACGCTGTCGGAACCGCACATCCGCGTTCCGCCGACGCGGCCGATAAAGCTTCGCATCGGGAGCGGGGCGCGGACGCCGGTCCGGGCGGACGACGCCGCGCTCGCCCGCGTCACGCTCGTCTCGTCGGGCGCGTGGTCAGTTCCAGGGCGCCCACTCGGGATCGATACAGCGTTCGCGGTCCTCGACGGCGTCGATGGCGTCGAGCTCGTCGTCGCTCAGATCGAGGGCTCGGGCGGCGAGGTTGTCGGCGATGTGCTCGCGGCCGGTCGCGCGCGGGACGGCCGCGACGTTCTCTTTCGAGAGGAGCCACGCGAGCGCCACCTGGTACGGACTGACGTCGTGCGCGTCGGCGGCGTCGACGACGGGATCGAGGTCCGCGACCCTCCCCTGTGCGAGCGGGGAGTACGCGACCGCCCAGTAGTCGTGTTCGCGGGCGTCCGCCCGGAGCTCTTCCTGCGGGAGCAGCGGGTGCATCTCGAACTGGTGGGCGGCGATGGGGGCGTCGAGGATCTCGCGGGCCTCCGCCAAGTGTTCGGGCGTGAAGTTCGAGACGCCGATGTTGTCGATCAACCCGTCGTCGTAGGCCTCCTGGTACGTCGTGAGGACCGACTCCGCGTCGTAGACGCCGACCGGCCAGTGGACGTAACAGAGTTCGACGCTGTCGACGCCGAGGCGATCCAGACAGCCCTCGATGGCGTCCCGAACGAGGTCGGTCGATTCCGGGACGGTGTTGTGGACGGTCTTGGTGGCGAGGAAGACGTCGTCGCGTTCGACGGGCGAGTCCGCGATGGCGGCGCCGACGTACTCCTCGTTCTCGTAGACCTGCGCGGTGTCGACGTGGCGATAGCCGACGTCGAGTGCCGTCTTCACGGCGTCGTAGCGCCCCTCCTGATCGTCGTCGGTGTACGTTCCGAGCCCAAGTCGCGGCATCTCGATGGCCATACGCGCACTTCTCGGCCTGTCGCCTTCAAACGTCGTCACGCGGCCACGTCTACCCCTTCGCGTCGCCGTACCACGACCCCCGCCGCACCGCTTCCCCTCGCGCGGTTACTCTGCCACTCCGCCATCCCCCGTCCCGCCGCCGGCCTCCTCACCGATCGGGAGCGTCGTGACGCGACCGGTCGCCGGTCCGTCACGACGCCTCGGTGCTGGGGCGTTCCCCGAACGGGGACCCGGGCGACGGGGGCCCGCGCTAATGCGCAGCGGGTCGTACTCCCTGCTGTTGCTCGTCGTCGGCTGTCTCGGGCCCTGTATCCGCGCGACCGCGTTCCCCCGCGAACTCCTCGGTTCGCCGCTCGTATCGCCACCGGCGCACGGACGATCAGCGGGGGCAACGCGCTCGCCGGGGCGATCGTCGTCGCCGCGAGCTCCGCCCTGCTGGCGTCGCCGCCGCCGTCTTCTCCCTCTCTCGGGGGAAACACCGGCGTCGGGAGCGCGTCCCGCGACGCTGGTGAACCGGCGCGCCCTCACCGGCCTCGGCGATGCGGGTCGTCGCGTCACCGAAACACACGGCGGATTTATCCGTCCGAGACGAGTCCGGGTAACACGATAGCTATGAAGCTCGCTACGATCGGCGTCGGGAACGCCGGCAGCAAGATCGTGGACCGAATGCTGGAGTTCGAGTCCCGCACCGACCGGAACCTCTGTCGTCACGTGCACGCGATCAACACGGCGCGCACGGACCTGGCGAAGCCAGACTACATCCCCGAGGAGCGCCGCGTCCTGATCGGCGACACGAACCAGAAGGCAAAGGGCCACGGCGTCGGCGGTGACGTCGAAATCGGCGCCGAGGTGGCGAAGGCGGACCTCGACGAGATCCGGCGGGCGTTCGACGACGTCGAGATCCACACGGTTGACGCGATCCTCGTCGTCGCGGGCCTCGGCGGCGGGTCGGGTAGCGGCGGCGGTCCCGTCGTCATCGACGCGCTCCAGGAGATGTACGACGAGCCGGTGTACGCACTCGGCGTCCTCCCCGGCGAGTACGAGGGCGGCCGCCCGGCGCTGAACGCCGCGCGCTCGCTCCAGTCGTTCGTCTCGAAGGTGGACAACTTCATCGGCTTCGACAACGACGCGTGGCGGGCCCGCGAGCAGACCATCGAAGAGGGATACGAGCAGATGAACCGCGAGCTCGCGGCGCGCCTCGTCACCCTCCTCGCGGCCGGCGAGACGGACGACTCGGACGTCGCGGAGAACGCGATGGACTCGAGCGACATCATCCGCACGCTCGACACGGGTGGCGTCTCCTCGATCGGCTACGCCGCGACGCAGGTCGAGGACACCTCCGAGGGCCTCCTCGATCGCTGGAGCTCCGACTCCCAGCGCGTCAACCGCGACGACGGGAGCCAGGCGACGAAGATCAAGGGGCTCGTCCGGCGCGCCGTCAACTCCCGGCTGACCCTCCCCGGCGAGGTGTCGAGCGCGGACCGCGCGCTCGCCGTCATCTCCGGGCCGCCGAGCGAGTTCTCCCGGAAGGGCATCGAGAGCGCGCGCCAGTGGCTCGAACAGGAGGCCGATACGGTCGAGGTGCTCGTGGGCGACGACCCGCGCGAGAACTCGCCGCGCCTCTCCGCCGCCGTCCTCCTCTCGAACGTCACCGAGGCGCCGCGGATCGACCAGATCCAGAACCAGGCAGTCGACGCCCAGGAGAAGATCGCCGAACAGGAGGCCGTACGCGAGGAGCAGATCAACGACCTGATCACGGACGACAACAACGACCTCGACCCCGTCGTCTAGTCGATGAAGCTCGCACTCGTCGGCGTCGGCGCGGTCGGGAGTCGGATGGTCGATCGGATCCTCGAAGTCGAGGCTGACACCGGTCGGGCCTTCACCCGCGGGAACGCCCTCGTCTGCGACATCGCCCGAACGCCCGCGGACGGGTTCGACGCCGTCCCCGAGGACCAGCGCGTCCTCCTCGGCGACACCCACGAGCGCGTCACCGCCGAGGGCGTCGAGGGCGACCTCGAACTCGCCGCCGACGTCGCGGGGGCCGATCTCCCCGAGTTCCGACGCGCGCTCGACTCGATCGCCATCCACGAGTCGGACGGCGTGCTCCTCGTCGCGGACCTCGGGAGCGCGACCGGGAGCGGTGCCGGGTCGGTCCTCGTCGAGGAGCTACAGGGGCTGTACGACGAACCGCTCTACGTCCTCGGCGCGCTCCCGGCCGACGACGACGGCGGGACGGCGGCGCTGAACGCCGCGCGCGCGCTCCGCTCGATCGTGCCGACCGCCGACAGCACGCTCGCCTTCGACCGCGAGACGTGGCCGGGCGATCCCGAGCGCGACGACGACCCGGAGATCCGCGCGCTGGCGACGCGCGTCGCCACGCTGTTCGCCGCCGGCGAACTCGACTCGCCGGTCGTCGCGGAGAACGCGATGGACTCGAGCGACCTCATCCGCACGCTCGACCCCGGGGGCGTCTCCTCGATCGGCTACGCCGCGACGGACGTCGAACCGGACGAGCGCGGCTTCCTCGGTCGCCTGTTGGCGTGGTTCAGTCGGAGCACCGACGACGACGAGGCGACGGACGCCGCGAAGGTGAAGTCGCTCGTCCAGCGCGCCGCGAACACGCGCCTCACGATCCCCTGTGAGGTGTCGAGCGCGGAGCGCGCGCTCGTCGTCCTCTCCGGGCCGCCGAGCGAACTCTCGCGGCGCGGCTTCGAGAGCGCGCGCCAGTGGCTCGAAGCCGAGGCCGACACCGTCGAGATCCTCGCCGGCGACGACCCGCGCCCGCGGTCCTCGACGCTCGAAGCCGTCGTCATCTTCTCGAACGTCACGGACGTGCCGCGGATCGACGCCCTCCAACGGCGCGCGCTCGACGTGCAGGCGGCACGCGAGGGCGAATCCGCATCGAACGACGGCGCGGACGATGCGCGCGCTGACGCCGCGAGCGAGACGCGCGACGCCGACGGGCTGGACGCCGCCGATTCGGACTCGGGGGCGGGCGACGCCAGCGACGATGCGCCGCTGATCGAGGACGCGGAGGCGGTGGCGGACGACGCGAGCGAGTAGCGAGCGCGGTCCGCGCGCCGTGCCGTGCGGCCTATCGCCGCGGCCGTGACTGTTCCTGTGGCCGGACGACGTCGGCCAGTCGCACCAACAGGCCGAGCGCCCATCCGACCGGGACGGCGAGCCCGAACCACATACCGACGAACGCGAAGCCGGCGAGGTCGAAGCGCGCCCTGATCGTCGCCGCGAGTCCCGCGACGCCGAGGACGTTATCAAGAAGCCACGCGGCCAGCGACGTGCTCCCGGGGAGGACGACGGTCCCGAGCGTCGGCGAGAAGAGCGCGGCCGTCACGGGCGGGAGGAAGACGGCCGCGACGCCGAAGGGGTAGGCGAAGACGAGCGTCAGGGCTCGTGAGCGGTGGCGCGCGAACGCCCAGCAGAGCCCGACGGAGACGGTGGCGACGACGCTCGCGGCGAGGACGGCGCGGAACCCGGCGGTCGGTAGGCGGTCCCACGCGAGCGCGCTCAAGCCGCCCCAGACGAGCGCGACGACGCCGACGATCACGAGGACGCCCAGTCCGGCGACGATCCGGTCGAGTCGGTGTGCGACGTAGCGGATCCAGAACCCGAGGAGGACGAACGGATAGCTTGCGGCGATCAGGAGGACGCCCGCGGCGCTCCAACACCAGAAGGCGATCCGCTTCGCCGTACCCTCGGGTCGCCACCCGCGGGCCGCGTACTCGTCCGTCGGACGATCGAAGACGAGATCGAGCCACGCCCCGAGCAGTCGCACGAGGTCGACTTTCACCGCGGCGAGGAGGTCCGATGACGTTCCCATCGTCCGCAGGTATCGCTGGGGACGCCATTACTCTCCCGACTCCGACGCGACGTGAGTCGGCTCAGCCGAGCAGCGCGCGCAGGCAGAAGACGACGCCGAGGAGTCCGGTCGTGAGCGATCCGACGAGCAGCGCGCTCGCGTTGACCACGGGGGAGTCGCTCCGATAGAGGCCGGCCGCGACCGAGCGGTCCGAGACGGGCGCGAACGGCCGGAGGACGAATCGACCGTCGCCTTGCGCCCCGCCGTCGACGGCGATGTGGACTAGCCACGACCCGCCGACCGTCCCGGCGACGCCGAGCGCGATCGTCCCCCACGTCGCCATCCCGATCGCCGTGTCGACGACCGTTCGGACCTGCGTGCCCGCGCCGAGGACGAGCAGGTAGCACACCGGTGCGAACGCGACGGGCGCGAGGATGCTGTGGAGGTAGCCGCGGCGCCGCGTCCCCGTGAGTGATTCGAGCGCGTTCGGGAGCGGCGCGCAACAGGCCCCGAGCGCGAGACAGCCGGCGAGTGCCGCCCCGACGGTCAGCGTCGGGGCGATCAGGTCCGCCCCGAGGAGCACGATCCCCACGCTGGCGATCACCGTCAATACGACACCGAGGTGTCCGCGCGTCTCCATTCACCCCGATTTCGACGTTCGAGGACTTAAGCGCCCGGGCATCGTCGGACGCCCGTCTTGCCGTTCGACACTCGTCCGGGCCGACGCGCCGCCAGCGGGAGCGACCACCCACCGTCGTCCGCTGTCGACCGTCTACTCGGTCCGATAACAGATACGCGAGTGAACTATTTCTACATCTAGTAGGAAAGTTGTGATACCCGTTTGATCTTCACCGAGCGGCACTTAATCGGGTTCGGTGGCCGCGGCGATCGCGCTTTTAGTCGACTACGGCATGCATTGCGCGCCGAGAGACCTTCTCTCGGAACACTCCGTCTTACCGCGTGATCTAGTCGCGATCTGCGAACTCGGACGCGGATCGAGATGCGGGTCTTATATTCTCGAAATATATAGAGAACAGAATATAGTTTCGCATTACTCGTCTGCGAAACCGCGGCCGAAACGTGTGCCCTTCGTTGACGCGAACCTATATACTCGTGCTGACCGTATCGCCGTCGGCATGGACCCAGCGATCTCGGAGCGCGAGTGGTCACGACAGTACATCGACGGGGAGTGGACGGCGGCGTCGGATGGCGGGACGCTCGCCGTCGAGAACCCCTCGACGCGAGAACACCTCTTCGACGTCCCCGCGTCGACGGAAGCGGACGTCGAGGCCGCGTACGAGGCGGCCGCGGCGGCGCAACCCGAGTGGGAGGCGGCGAGTCCCGGCCGCCGACAGCGCGTCGTCCTCGACGCGATGGACGCCCTCGAATCGTCGTTCGACGGCACCGTCGGTCTCCTCACGGCGGAAGGCGGGTCCTCGACCGCGAAGGCGAGCATCGAGACGGAGAACACGGTCGCGTCGCTGGGCGAGGCCGCGACGTTCCCGTCGCGAATGAAGGGCGAACACGCCGACTCGAACGTCCCGGCGAAGGAGAACATCGTCGAGCGGAAGCCCGAGGGGGTCGTCTCCGTCATCACGCCGTGGAACTTCCCTCTGGTGCTCACGACGCGCGCGGTCGCGCCCGCGATCGCCACGGGGAACGCCGTCGTACTCAAGCCCGCCTCCGAGACGCCGGTCACGGGCGGCCTGCTCGTCGCCGCGCTGTTCGAGGCCGCGGGTCTCCCCGACGGCGTCCTGAACGTCGTCACGGGGCGCGGCTCCGCCATCGGCGACCGGATGGCGGGCCACCCGGACGCGGACGTCGTCGCGTTCACGGGGAGCACGGCGGTCGGCCGCGAGGTCGCGGCGACGGCGGGACGGAACCTCGCGCTCCCCGCGATGGAGCTCGGCGGGAACAACGCGCACATCGTCGCCGGGGACGCGGACGTCGACGACGCCGTCGAGGCCGGGGCGTTCGGTTCGTTCATCCACTCCGGGCAGATCTGCATCTCGATCAACCGCCACGTGGTCGTCGACGACGTCTACGACGAGTACGTCGAGAAGCTCGCGGGGATGGCCGAGCACGTCCCCACCGGGAGCGCCCACGACCCGGAGACGATCGTCGGCCCGATCGTCAACGAGTCCCAGCGCGACTCCGTCCTCGGCTTCGTCGAGGACACGATCGACGCGGGCGCGACCCTCGAAGCCGGCGGCGGCGTCCACGACCTCGACGACGTCGCGGACTCGCTCGTCGTCGAACCGACCGTGCTCTCCGGCGTGACGAACGACATGCCGGCGGCGTGTAACGAACACTTCGGTCCCATCGCTCCCGTCATCCGCGCGAGCGACGTCGACGAGGCGGTCGAGATCGCCAACGACACCGACTACGGCCTCTCCGGCAGCGTCTACGCGGGCGACACCGGACGCGGGCGCGAGATCGCCAAGCGCGTCGAGACGGGGATGATCCACGTCAACGACCAGCCGATCAACGAGGAGCCGCACATGCCCTTCGGCGGCGTCGGTGCCTCCGGGATCGGTCGGTTCAACGCCGACGAGGTCATCCACGAGTTCACGCAGACGAAGTGGATGAGCGTCCAGCACGAACAGCGCGACTACGGGTTCTGAGGACCGCCCCCGCGCCCCGCTATCGAAGAACGAGTCGCGCGCCGCCCGACACGCACGAATATTTATTATTAATTGTGCGGTAGTACTGCCGTGACCAGATCCACGTACACGCACGTCACGATCGCTATCGACGACCTCGACGAGGCGGTCGACTTCTACGGCGGCGTTTTCGGGATGGAACCCGTCCCGACGCCGGACTGGGACCTCCCGGTGCAGTGGCTCGACTGCGGCGGCCTCCAGTTGCACCTCGTCGAGACCGACGCCGACGCGCCGGCCTTTCACCACTTCGGCGTCCACGTCGACGACCTCGAAGGGGTGTACGCGGCGGTCGAGGCGCACTCCGCGGCCGCGTTCGACGACCTCGACGTCACCGAGGGCGGTGACTGGGTGGACGGCGACCCGCCGGTCTACTACCTGCCGACGATCCGGACCGCTCAACTGTACGTCCGCGACCCGGCCGGGAACCTGATCGAGGTCAACGCCCCCGACGTCGACGCCCTCGATCGAACGCTCGTGCCGAACGTCGTCGAGCGCACCGACCTCGACCCACCGGTACCCGACTCGGACGCGAATCTCTACGGGTCGTTCGGCGTGGACCCGACGCGGCCGTTCACGGATTGAGGACGACTTTGACGCCCGCGCGTTCGGCTTCGGCCGCGAACCCCGCTTCGTAGTCGGCCATGTCGAAGGCGGGGCCGACGACGGGCGAGAGGTCGACGCTCTCCGACAGCGCGAGCGCGCGTCGCCAGTCGGACTGTCGGCGTCCGTTTACCGTCCGGATCGACACCTCGTCGTTGAGCAGCGCCGTGAGCGCGACAGGGACGCGATCGTCATGAAAGACGCCGACCTGCACGATTTCGCCGCCGGGTCGAGTGCTCGACTCCGCCAGCCGAAACGCCGACTCGTGCCCCGAGGCCTCGATGAACACGTCGACGGGTCGATCGAGTGCTCCCTCCGTCGCGTTCCGCGTCGCCGTCGCGCCCATCTCGGCGGCGATCGGGAGCCGCGTCCCCTCGTCGATATCGGCCCCGATCATCACGATCTCGCTCGCGCCCGCCGCACGGGCCGCGAGCAGCGCGCTCAACCCCGCGGATCCCGGTCCCGCGATCGCCACCCGACCGCCCATCTCGAACGACGACGCCTCGACGGCGTGGACGCCGATCGCGAGCAGTTCGAGGAAGACGCCCTCGTCGAACGTGACGCTCCCGGGAAGCTCGTAGAGGTTCCGCGCGGGGACGACGACGTATTCGGCGAGCGCGCCCGGCGCGTCGACGTCGATCCCGATCGCCCGCCGGCCGTGTGGCGAGAACCCCGGTTTCTCCGTGCAGAGGTTCTGTCGCCCCTCGCGGCAGTTCCGACAGCGCCCGCAGGAGACGCGCGGCTCGACCGCGACGCGCTCACCGCCGGTCCAATCGACGACGTCTGCGCCGACGGCGTCGACGACGCCCGCGAACTCGTGGCCGAACACCTGCGGGAGGTGGGACTCGTAACGGTGGTAGTACTCGTCCCAGCGGTAGAGCGGGGCCTCGACGCCGCCGTCGATTCCGACCGACCGAACGGCGATCCGAACCTCGTCCGCCCCCGGAGTCGGTATCGGCCGCTCTGCGAGCTTCATCCCCGGTTCGGCCGCGCGTTTCTCCAACACGGTCATCGACGCGTCTGTCATCGGTGCCGCCACGTTTCGAACGAACGATAATCGTGTTTTCGGGTAGAGTTCACGCATCACGTTTGGATGCGGGTTCGCGGCGTCTCGGTCGGGTCCCGGCGGTACGTGGCTGAGCGCTGCGGTCCGCCGCGTGCACACTCAATGCAGTGTGTTCACACGGATCACAAACTTCTTCGCGCCGGTCGCCGTAGCGGTCGTATGGACGTGCTCCACGTCGCCGTCGACGTCACCGATATCGAGACGGCCAGCGGGTTCTACGAGGACGCGCTCGGTCTCCGCTTCACTCGGGCGTTCACCGTCGAGGGGACGCACAACTACTGCGTCGGGGGCGAGGGACCGGCCGAGATCCAGTTCCGCGAGGTCGACGACCCCGTCGTTCCCGCGGGCATCAACCACCTCTCTGTCGGCGTCGACGACCTCGACGCGACCGTCGAGACGGCCGTCAGTGGGTGGGACGCGACGCTCGAACGGGAGCCGTTCGACATCGACGACGAGACGCGCGCGGCCTTCGTCACCGACCCCGAGGGGTACACCGTCGAACTGATCGAGCAGTAACGCGTCCGCTACGGGCATCGGGTGCCCCTCGTTTCTCACCCCCACGCTCCCGCTTCGATCCGCGCGTCACGTCGTCGCCGACTCGGGGTCGCGTGCGCGTGCGGCGTTCGCCCCCGGTCCCGTCGCGCCCGCGCCGACCGCTCAGGCCTCCGATCGCTTGTAGACGATGTCGCGCTGGACTTCGTTGACGCCCTCGTAGATGAGCGGGAGGCGCGCGTCCCGGTAGAGCCGCGAGATCCGATGTTCGTCGAGGACGCCGCGACCGCCGTGGAGTCGCATCCCGGTCTCGGCGCACTCGACGGCGGTCTCCGTGGCCTTCGTCTTCGCCATCGCGCTCCAGTCGCTCGCCGCCTCGTCCGTCTCGACCCGCTCTGCCGCGCGCCACGTCAGCGCACGCGCGCTCTCGAACTCCGTGCGCATGTCCGCGAGGTCGTGCTGGACGGACTGGAACTCGCCGATCGGTCGCCCGAACTCCTCGCGGTCGTCGACGAACGCCCACGCCTCCTCGATGGCCGCGGCGGCGATTCCGAGCCCGTGACCGGCGGCGGAGATACGGCCGTGATCGAAGAACTCCGCGACCATGCGGAACCCCTCACCGCGCTCGCCGACGAGGTTCTCCGCCGGCACGCGACAGTCGTCGAAGACGATGTGTGCCTGCTGGGAGGCGCGCATCCCGATCTTCTCCGGGATGTGCTCGGCCGCGTAGCCCGGCGCGTCGGTCGGGACGACGACGAGCGAGTGATTCGCGTGTCGATCGTCCGTCTCCTCCGTCTTGACGTATGTGAGAACCCAATCGGCGTCGATCCCGTTTCCGATCCAGTACTTCTCCCCGTCGACGACCCACTCGTCGCCCTCTCGCTCCGCCCGCGTCGTCATCCCGGCGAGGTCGCTCCCCGTCTCGGGCTCGGAGATTGCCATGCCGGTGAACGACTCGCCGCTCGGGATCCCCGGTAAGTAGCGCTCTTTTTGCTCGTCGGTGCCGTAGCGTTCGAGGACGTTCGTCCCGAAACTCCGCCCGCGGATCGCCATCCCGATCCCGGCGTCCGCGCGGAAGAGTTCCTCCGTGACGGCGAGGCTCTCTCGCAGCGACGCGCCCCGGCCGCCGTACGCCTCGGAGATCTCGATCCCCACGAGATCCGCCTCGACCGCCGCCTCGACGACTTCCCGTGGATACGTCCCGTCCGCGAAGTGGCGCGCCGCGTTCGGCTCGACGTGCTCGCGGGCGAACGCCCGCGCGTCGCGTTTGGCCTCGCGGACCTCCGCCGGAACCGGGGATTCGTCTAAGAGCTCCATGTCGGGATGGACGCGGAAGGCCAGCAAAGCTCTTTCGCCGCCATCGACCGTCTCGTCACCGTCACGCTACGGCTCCTCGATGCCCTCCTCCTGGCGGAGCTCGGTCCGTCGGATCTTGCCCGTCGACGTCCGCGGGAGCGTGCGCACGAACGCCAGTTCGCGCGGGTACTCGTACTTCGCCAGGCGCTCTTTGACGTGCGCCTGGAGGTCGTCGCGTAAGTCGTCGGACGCCTCGTAGCCGTCCGCGAGGACGATGAAAGCCTTCGGGATCTCGCCGCGCGTCTCGTGGGGGACGCCGATGACGCCGGCCTCGGAGACGGCGTCGTGGGTGACGAGCGCCTCCTCGATCTCGTCCGGCCCGAAGCGGTAGCCGGAGCTGATGATGAGGTCGTCGTCGCGGGCGTGGAACTGGAAGTAGCCGTCCTCGTCCCGAGAGACGAGGTCTTCGGAGAGGAGCCAGCCGTCCTGGACCTTCTCCGCGGTCGCCTCCGGCTTCCCGAGGTACTCGACGAACAGCATCGGATCGCCCTCGTACCTCACGGCGAGTTCGCCGATCTCGCCGGGCTCCGTTACCTCCTCGCGCGTGTCGGGGTCGAGGACCGCCACCTCGTGGCCGACCGAGGGGACGCCGAAGTAGTCGATACGGTGATCGATACCGAAGCCGGGGTCGTCGGAGATGAGGCCGCCGACCTCCGTGGATCCGTACCCCTCGACGAACGCGGCGTTCTCGAAGGTCGTCGTCGCCCAATCGATGATGCTCTCGCCGGCGGACTCCCCCCCCGTCGAGAACGACTGGAGGCTCGTGAGGTCGTAGCGCTCGTCCGCGTCCTCGACCTGCATCATCATCCGGACGGCGGTCGGCGGGAGGTTCAACTGCGTCACCTCGAAACGCTCGACGAGCTCGAACTCGGCCTCGGCGTCGAACTTCCCCTCGGGCCGGCCGACGACCGGGATGCCGTAGAACAGCGGCGGGAGCACCATCTGATTCAGCGACATGATCCACGACCACTCCGAGATGGTCCGCACGACCTGCTCGTCGCCCGTCTCGTGGCCCTGGAGGCTGACGAACTGCGGGAGGAGGCCGAGCAGGTGGCGGTGGGCGTGGACCGCGCCCTTCGGTTGGCCCGTCGTCCCGCTCGTGTAGATGATGCAGGCCGGATCCGCCGGGTCGGTCGCGCGCGTCTCGAACTCGGTGCTCCGCCCTTCGATCGCGTCCCAGAAACACGTCTCGTCCCCCCGGTCGAACCCCTCGCTCGTCACGACGAACGAGAGCGAGTCGAGGTCGTCACGGATCGGCCGGAACGTCTCGATCGCGCCCTCGTCGACGACGAACGCGACGGCGTCGGAGTCGTCGAGCCGGTAGCGGAGGCCGTCGGTCCCGAGGAGCACGCTGAGCGGGACGGTGACCGCCCCGAGCTTGAACGCCGCGAGGTGCGCGACGAGCGACTGGAGTCGCTGGGTCCCGTTGACGGCGATGCGATCGCCCGCCTCGACGCCGCGCTCGTCGAGGTAGTTCGCGAAGCGGTTCGCGTACCCGCGGAGCTGTCGGAAGGTGTACGTCCGCTCCTCGCCGTCGTCGTCGATGTAGAGCGCGACGCCGTTCTTCTTCGCCGCCGCCCACCGGTCACAGACGTAGTGCGCGATGTTGAACGTCTCCGGGATCTCCCACTCGAACCACTCGCGGGCCTCCTCGATCGTGTCGAAGCCCTGCTCGTGGAAGTAGTAGTTCTCCAGCCGGTCTATTTCGTCCATTCAGTTCCACCTGTTCCGGATACACTACAATAAACGTTATCTATGTCACGTAACACGAAATCCGGGGCCCTACTCGAAGTCGGGATCCCGGTCGTGGGTGAACGCCTCGACGCCCTCCAGCATGTCGTCGGTCGTCGACAACAGGCCGAACGCCTGACTCTCCATGGCGATGGCGGTCTTCAGGCTCGCGTCCTGCCCCTCGTTGATGACCTGCTTTGCGACCTTGAGCGCGGTCTGCGGACCGTTCGCGATGTCGGAGACGAACGCCTCGACGGTCTCCTCGAATTCGGACTCGGGGACGGCGCGATTCAGGATGCCCCAGTCGACGGCCTTCTCGGCGCTGATCTGTTCGCCGCGGAAGACGAGCTCCTTCGTGCGCGCCTCGCCGACGAGGCGCACGAGGCGCTGCGTGCCGCCGCCGCCGGGGATGAGGCCGAGGTTGATCTCGGGGCTCCCGAGTCGCGACCCCTCCGTGGCCAGCCGGATGTCGCAGGCCATCGTGATCTCGAAACCGCCGCCGAGACAGAGGCCGTCGATCTTGGCGATCGTCGGGCGCTCGAAGTCGTAGATGGTCTCCACGGCGTCCTCGACCGCCATCAGGTCGGTCGCGTCCGCGGTCGTGAAGCCCGTGATGTCCGCGCCCGCGCTGAACGCGCGATCACCCGCGCCCTCGAAGGTGACGCAGGTGACCTCGTCGGTGTCGACGGTCTTGAGCAGCCGGTCGATCTCGTTCAGCATGTCGTCCGAGAGCGCGTTCAGCCGCTCCTCGCGGTCGAAGACGACGCGGAGCACGCCGTCCTCGTCGATCTCGTGTCGGATGTAGTGGTACGGGCCGCCGTCGGAGTAGTCGTAGAAGCCCCGCCCGGCGTCCTCGCCGGTGTGCCCCGACTCGACGAGCTCGACCAGATAATCGGCGGGCTCGTACCGCGGTGCGCCCGTCTCCTCGTGGAGGGTTTCCAGCTTCTCCAGCACGCGACCGAGACCGAGCTTATCGCCGGTACGACACGTTCCCTCGGGGAGCCCGCCGCCGAGGCGCATGGCGATGTCGATGTCCTCGGGGTCCGCGACGTCCTGCCCGACGAGTCGCGCCGCCTCGTTGATCATCCGGGCCTCGACGCGGAGCGTGTTGAAGCCCTCGCCGTCGCCCGGTTCGTAATCCACCCCGGGACCGTCCTCGTAGTCGTAGAAGCCCTCGCCGGTCTTTCGCCCGAGGTCGTCGCCGTCGACGAGCGATCGATAACACTCCGGCACCGGCTCGTTCCACTGCTCGCGGGTGTGGACGAAGATGTCGAGACCGCCGAAGTCGGCGAGTTCGAACGGGCCCATCGGGTAGCCGCGACGGTACACCATCGCCGCATCGGCCTGTCTGACGTCGGCCTCGCCGGCATCACGCATCCAGCCGGGCTCCTCCATGAACGGGACGAGGACGTTGTTCACGACGAACTCCGGGATGTCCTTGCGGACGAGCACCGGCGTCTTATCGAGCGACTCCACGAACCCGTAGGCCGCGTCGACGACGTCGTCGTCCGTCTCCTCCCCGGAGACGACCTCGACGAGGTCCATCTTCACCGGCGGGTTGAAGAAGTGCATCCCGCAGACGCGCTCGGGGTGCTCCGTCTCCGCCGCGATGTCGGTCACGCGCAGGCTCGACGTGTTCGTCGCCAGGATCGTGTCCGCGGCCGTGGCCGCCTCGACGTCGGCGAAGAGGTCACGCTTCATCTCCAAGTCCTCGGGGATGGCCTCGACGACGAGGTCCGCGTCTCCGACGGCCGCCTCGAGGTCCGTCGTCGTCCGCACGCGATCGAGGACCGCGTCGGGGTCCTGATCGAGTTGCCCCTTCTCGGCCAGCTTTCCGACGCTCCACTCCAGTTGCTCGTACCCGTCTTCGACGTACGACTCCTCGATGTCCCGGAGGGTGACGTCGTAGCCCGCGATCGCCGCGACCTCGGCGATCCCGTGGCCCATGCTTCCCGCTCCGAGCACTGCGACGGTGTCGATTTCGCGTCCCATCGTGCCATCCATTCGCGCAACCGGTAATCAAGGTGACGGTGCCTATCGTCCGTACTGATACTTGATCGAGACGCGGTTGCGCGACTCCTTGAGCGCGCCGAGCAGTTCGTCCTGATACGACTCGTTCCGGATCCGCTCGGACGGGCAGGCGATGGCGAGGCTGGCGACGTGGTCGTCGTCGGGGTGGAGCGGGACGGCGACCGTCCCCATTCCCACGACCTGCTGGTCGACGTCGACGGCGTGCCCGTCCTCACGGACGGTCGCCAGTCGCTTGCGGAGCCGATCGGGGTCGGTCACGGTCCGCTCGGTCACCCGTTCGAGGCCGCCGTCGAGGATCGCGTCGACGCGCTCCGCGGGCATGTGCGCGAGGATCGTCTTCCCCGACGCCGTCGTGTGTAGCGGGGTCCGCATCCCCGAGTACGTCCCGAGTTCGAGGGCGTTCGCCCCCGGGTGTTGGTGGAGGATGACCGCGCTCCCCGCCTCCTCGACGACGAGCGTCGGGAGCTCTTCGGTCTCGCGCGAGAGCCGAGAGATCTCCTCGCGTGCGGCCTGAAAGACCCGGTTTCGGTACTGGAGACGCGTCCCCATGTCGAGAAACCGGTAGCTAAGCTCGTACGTCCCGCCGTCGTTGACCGCGTAGCCGACGGCTTCGAGCGAGCGCAGGTACCCGTGCGCGGTGCTCCGATGGACGTCGAGGGCCTCGGCGACCGCCGCCGGCCCGGCGCCGTCCTCGCGCCAGAGCACCTCGACGACCTCGAAGACCCGCTCGACCGATTGCATCGTTGGCGTCGTCATCGTCCCGTCGTTCACCGCGCACGCCCAAATTCGTTTGGGTATATCAGACGAGACGCCGAGTCGTCGGCGCGGCCGTATCGCGTCGTCGCCGTCGAGTCGGCGGTAGCCGCTCCGCGATCGACGCGATGACCGAACGGATCGGATCAGGGGGTCTCCACCCGACCGCGACCGAATTACACCTGTATCTTCGTAAAGGAGTGCGTCGAAGCCGTCGCCCCACGAGCGTTCGTTTCCTATTACCAAACGAGTCTGCTGACGGTTCGCCGCCGATCGGCGTGCTGGCGACGGACGACGACGGGCCGACGGCGCGCGCCGGCGAACCGCCCACTCAAACTATAACTACGTGGGCGCCGTCGACCGCGATAGTGTCGCGCTCACTCACGATTACTCGCTCCGGTGCGACCGTCGACGCGCCCACGGACCGCAACATTGATTGTGATACTCCGTGATGTAACGATTGATGCAGAGTGATAACGAGCGGCACGCTGTGGTCGGTGACGACGCACCGGAGGCCGCGCCGTGACGCGGAACGCCGCGATCGTCGGTGGCGGTCACACCGACTGGGGCGAGCGCGACGCGACGTGGAAGGACCTCGCGCAGGAGGCCGGGAAAGCGACGTTCGACGACGTACCGGACGTCGGCCCGACGGACGTCGAAGGGCTGTTCGTCGGCGCCGTGCAGCCCGAGCGCTTCGCGTTCCAATCGCACGTCGCGCCGCTCGTCGCCGAACTCCTCGGCGTCGAGGCCGATTCGATGATCGCCCGGACGGAGCTCGCGTGCGCGAGCGGACAGGCCGCGCTCCGCTACGCGTGGCTCGCCATCGCCGCGGGCCAACTCGACACCGCGCTCGTCATCGGCGTTGAGAAGATGAACCTCCCCGACGGCCACGACGAGGAGATGCAGACGAGCATGTCGAACGTCGTCGACCGCGAGTTCGACGGCGTCAACGGGCTCAACGCCCCGACGTACTTCTCGTTCCTCGGGCAGCGCCACATGCACGAGTACGGGACGACCCAAGAGCAACTGGCGAAGGTCGCGGTGAAGAACAAGACGCACGCCGCGAACAACCCCTACGCGCAGTTCCGGATGGACATCGACGTCGACGACGTCCTCGACTCGTACCCGATCGCGCCGCCCCTGCACCTCTTCGACTGTAGCGGCGTCACGGATGGCGCGGCCGGCCTCATACTCATGAGCGAGGAGAAGGCCCGCGAGGTCACGGACGAGGCGACGTACATCACCGGGAGCGGCCAATCATGTATGGCGGGCAACTCGGTCAACAACGTCCCGTCGTTCTCCGCGTGGCCGCAGGCGACCGTCGCCGCCGAGCAGGCCTACGAGCAGGCCGGGATCGACGACCCCGTGAAGGAACTCGACGTCGCCGAGATCCACGACTGCTTCTCGATCAGCGAGATCATCGAGTACGAGGACCTCGGGTGGGTCGAGAAGGGCGAGGGCGGTCAGTTCATCGAGGACGGTCGCAGCGAACTCGACGGCGACATCGCCGTCAATCCCCGCGGCGGGCTGCTCGGCTGTGGCCACCCGTTGGGCGCGACCGGCGTCTCGCAGGCCCTCGAAGTCCACAAGCAGTTCACGGGCCGCGTCGAGTCTGCCCGACAGGTCCCGGACGGTCCCGAGACGGGGCTCATCCACAACCTCAGCGGGAGCGCGTCGGTTCACAGCGTCATGACGCTCGGGAGGGATCCGCGATGAGCGACGAGCCGCCCCGCGGGTCGACGAGCCTGCCGGACAGCGTGGACTTCCCGCGGCTCTTCGACTTCTACGAGATCCAAAGCGAGGACGAGACGCGCATCCACGAGTTCTACGCGAACCTCGACGACGGGTCGCTCACGACGACCGAGTGTGCCGATTGTGGCGAACTCCACTTCCCGCCGCGCGTCGTCTGCCCCGAGTGCACGAGCGATGACCTCTCGTACGCGTCGCTCCCGCACACCGGGACGCTCCACGCGTTCTCGGTGATGCGCGCCGGCGCGCCGATCGGGAAAGTCGACGACCTCCCGTTCGTCGTCGGCATCGTCGATCTCGACGGCGTCGACGTCCGCCTCTCGGCGCGTATCGACGACGCCGAGTACGACGACCTCACCATCGGTGATCCGGTGACGCTGAAGGTCGTCGACATCGAGGGTCCCGCCGACCTCGAACGCGTCTTCTACCGCTTCGTTCCGGCGGACGCGGACGCGGACGTGGACGCGTAGGCGCTCCGCGAGCCGTCCCCCGGCTCCCACGCTACGGGCGCACGAGGACCTTCACCTCACCCGATCCGCCGTCCGCGAGCGCCTCGAAGCCCTCCGACTCGATATCCGTCAGGTCGATCCGCGACGTCACGAGCGACTCGGGGTCGAGGTTGCCCGCGGCGAACTTCCGGAGGACGGTCCCGAACTCCTCGGCGGCCCGCGGGCCGGTCTGGTAGGCGGCGGACCCGCTCGCGCTCCGCTGGGCGCTCACGTACGCCATGACGTCCGCCTCGATCTCGTCCTCGAAGACGCCGACGAGCGTCGTATGCCCGCCCGGCCGGGCGGCCTCGATCGCGTCTGCGTAGCCAGACTCGGTCCCGGTGACGTCGAAGGAGACGTCGGCCCCGCCCCGGGTGTCTCCGCGGACGGTCTCGACGAAGTCGGTCTCGCGCGGGTCGACGACGACGTCGGCCCCGCCCTCCGCGGCGAGCGCGCGTCGTGCCTCGCGGTGGCCGGACGCGTACACCGACCCGGCGCCCATATCACGCGCTAACTGGACGGTCGCGAGCCCGATCGGCCCCATCCCGACGACGGCGACGTCGTCGCCCGATCGGATCGGTGACTGCAACAGGCCGTGGTAGGCGACCGTGAACGGTTCGGCGACGGCGGCGAGCTCCGGCGAGACGCCGTCGGGGAGCGGGACGACGTTCGTCGCGGGCGCGCTCACCCGCTCCGCGTACGCGCCCGGACGCTGTGCGCCGACGACGGTGAGGTCCCGACAGAGGTTGTACATCCCGGCGTCGCAACACCAGCAGTCCTCGCAGGCGACGAGCGGGTTCACCACGACGTCCGTGCCGACGTCGACGTCCGCGTCGGCGCCCGCCTCGACGACGGTGCCGCCGAACTCGTGGCCCATGACGTAGGGGAGCGACGCCTCGCCGGCGCGCGGGCCGTGGCTGTACTCGGCTAGGTCTGACCCGCAGATGCCGCAGGCCGCGACGTCGACGACGACCTCGTCCGCCTCGGGTTCGGGCGCCGCGACGTCCTCCACGCGGACGTCGCGGTTGCCGTGGTATCTGGCTGCTCGCATGACGCTCGATACACGCGCGTCTATGCACATAAATCGTCGTATATTGTTCCTGGGGGGATCCGGGTCGCGGATCGTCGGTCGCCCGTGGTCCATCGGGGGCGGTCGACCGCCGCACTGTGGGGGACGCGCCGCCCGCGGCGTCGCCCGCCGAACCATAAGGATCGTTATGGATAGAACTATTTGGGTCGCGTCCGTACGCGGGGACAACAGCGGACCCACCAGCGCGGAGACGGTCGGCCGTTGTCCACAAATCATGTCACTTGCGACTAACGAGCGATACCGGATGTTCATCGGCGGCGAGCTCGTCGAATCGGCGGGCGGGGAGTACCGAGAGACGATTGACCCCGCGACGGAGGAACCCATCGCGGAGTTCGCGGCCGGGACGAGCGAGGACGTCGACCGCGCGGTCGCGGCCGCCCGCGACGCCCTGCCGGAGTGGCAGGCGAAGACCCCCACGGAGCGCGGCGAGGTCGTCGAGCGCCTCGCGGACGTCGTCCGCGAGAACGCGGAGACCCTCGCGGAGGTCGAGACGCGCGATCAGGGCAAACCCCTCTCCGACTCCCGCGGCGCCGTCGAGGGCCTCGCGCAGACCCTCGAATACTACGCGGGCGCGGCGGGCAAACTCGAAGGCAAGAGCATCCCGACGGGCGGCGAGGAGGTCGACTTCACCGTTCGGGAACCCTACGGCGTGAGCGCGCAGATCATCCCGTGGAACGCCCCGCTGAACCTGATGGGGCAGGGGACCGCACCCGCGCTCGTCGCCGGCAACACGGTCGTCATCAAGCCCGCACCGACCACGCCGCTCTCGGCGATCCACCTCGCGGAGCTCTTCGAGGACGCCGGCGTGCCCGACGGCGTCATCAACGTCGTCACCGGCGGGGCGGAACCGGGTGCGGCGCTCTCCGGCCACGAGGACGTCGACACCGTCTCCTTCACGGGGAGCGTCCAGACCGGCGCGGCCGTCATGGAGTCCGCCGCGGCGAACATCACGCCCGTCACGCTCGAACTCGGCGGCAAGAACCCCGCCGTCGTCCTCCCCGACGCGAACTTGGAGGAGGCCGCCGACGCCATCGCGCTCGGCATCTTCATGAACACCGGGCAGATCTGCGCCGCCGCGGACCGCGCCATCGTCCACGAGGACGTCTACGACGAGTTCCTCGACCTCGTCGTCGAGCGCGCCGACGCCTACGAGCTCGGCGACGGCATCGACGACCCCGACATGGGCCCCCTCAACTACGAGGCGCACTTCGAGAAGGTGATGGACTACATCGACCTCGGCGTCGAGGAGGGCGCGACCATCGAGACGGGCGGCGAGGCCCTCAACCGCGACGGCTACTTCGTCGAACCGACGGTCTTCTCGGACGTCGAGACGGACATGCGGATCGCCCAGGAGGAGATCTTCGGGCCGGTGCTCTGCGTCATCCCGTTCTCGGAGCGCCGCGAGGCCGTCGACATCGCCAACGACGTCGAGATGGGACTCACTGGCGGCGTCTTCTCCGACGACATCCGGGCCGCGCTCAACACCGCCGAGCAGATCGAGGCGGGGAGCGTCTACGTCAATCAGTGGTTCGGCGGCCCGATCGGCGCGCCGTTCGGCGGCTTCAAGAAGAGCGGCATCGGTCGCGAGATGGGGATGGAAGCCTTCGATTCCTATCTCCAGACGAAGAACATCTGCGTCAACCTCACCGAGCGCTGAACGCGGCTCCGGCCGCTCGGTCGACCCCGAACACCGCTTTTTCGCGCGCGACGCGTCGCCCGCCGAGCCCCGCCGACTTACTGGTCCTGGAGGAACTCCGGCCACTCCTCCGGCGGCTTGCTCAGGTAGTCCGGGCGCTCGTTCAGGCTCCCGCCGCCGTCGAGTTCGATGGCGGTCGCGTTGACGTACTCGGAGAGGTCGGAGACGAGGAAGAGGACGGTGTCGGCGACGTCCTCGGAGGTGACGCCGCGTTCGAGCGGGCCGTTCGGCGAGCCGCCGGGACAGACCGCGTTCACGCGGACGTCCGGCCCGAGGTCGCGGGCGGTGTGCTTCGAGAGGCCGATGAGCCCCCACTTCGCCGCGGTGTAACTCGGGTTCCCGTGGACGGTGACGTTCGTCCCCGCCATCGAGGAGATGTTGACGATGCGGCCGTTCCCGTGCTCCAGCATCTCCGCCGAGGCGGCCTTCGAGCAGTTGAACGGCCCCGAGAGGTTGAGCGAGATGCCGCTCTCCCACTCGTCGTAGTCGAGGTCAGTGAAGTGGTCGGTGCTGCTCCCGCCGGCGTTGTTGACGAGGATTTCGAGGCTCCCGAAGCGCTCGACCGTCGCCTCGACGAGCGCCTCCGCGGACGCCGGGTCGGTGACGTCGCACTCGACGACTTCGACGTCGACCCCGTCCGCGCGGAGGTCGTCCGCCGTCTCCTCCGCGAGCTCCACCTGGATGTCGGCGATCACGACGTCACACCCGGCCTCCCCGAGCCGTGTCGCGATCTCGCGGCCGAATCCCTGTGCGCCGCCGGTGACGATAGCCGTCTCTCCGTCGAGGTCTATCATACCTCCCCGTCACCGCGAACCGGGTTAAAGATAACGAACGATTGCCGTGTTTACGCGTGCGCGGACGTCGCCCGTGGAGAGCGTACCGACGCGTCGGTTCAGTCGTTCCGAACGAGGTCCGCGCCCCTCTCCGCGACGGCGATGGTGGGCGCGTTCGTGTTCCCGCTGGGGACGCGGGGCATCACGGAGGCGTCGATGACGCGGAGGCCGTCGATGCCGTGGAGTCGGAGGTCGTCGTCGACGACGGCCATCTCGTCGTCGCCCATCTTGCACGTGCAGGTCGGGTGGTAGCCCGAGACGGCGTTGTTCCGGATGTACTCCGCGATCTCCTCGTCGCTCTGGGCGTCCTCGCCCGGATAGAGTTCGCGTTCGCGGTACTCCGTGAGCGCGTCCGTCTCGCCGATCCGACGCGCGCGGCGGATGCCCGTGACGAAGTCCTCGACGTCCTCCTCGTCCAGCATGTACTCGGGGTCCATCACCGGATCGTCGTGGGGGTCGGCGGACTGGAGCGTGACGCGCCCGCGCGCGCTCGGCCGTAACGGCAGCACCATGATCGAGAATCCGGCTTGCGGGTCGTTCTCCGCGCCAGGCGCGAGCCCGTACTGGAGGTCGGGCGCGGGGAGGTCCGGATCGGAGCGCTCGAAGGCGCCGACCATCGAGCGGTCGTAGCGGGTCCCTCGTTCCTCGCCGTCCGCCGTCTCGATGGGCTCCGGGGCGGCCTCGATCGGTTCCGAGCTCTCGTAGACGACCGGCACGCGCAGGTGGTCTTGGAGGTTCCGTCCGACGCCCGGGAGGTCGTGACGGACGTCGATGCCGTGCTCTTCGAGGTGGTCGGCGGGGCCGATGCCCGAGAGCATCAGTAGCTGGGGCGTCTGGACCGCCCCGGCGGCGAGGAGGACCTCGCCGTCGTCCGTGACTTCCGCGGTTTCCGTCGCGCCGTCCTGTTCGTAGACCGCGCCGGTCGCCCGGTCGCCGTCGAAGGTGAGTTCGGTGACGTGCGCGCTCGTCTCGACGTGGAGGTTCGGGCGATCGAGGACGGGCTTGATGAACGCCGCCGCCGCGCTGTGTCGGTGGCCGTTGTCCATCGTGGAGTGGTAGTAGCCGATCCCCGCCTGCTGCTCGCCGTTGAAGTCCATGTTCACGTCGAGCCCCGCCTCCCGCCCGGCCTCGACGAGCGTCTCGCTGAACTCGTTCGGAGACCCGCGCCAGACGCTCAGCGGCCCGTCGTGACCGTGGTACGCCTCGTCACCGTCGGCGTTCAGGGTCTCGGACTTCTTGAAGTAGTCGAGCATCTCGTCGTACCCCCACCCCTCGTTGCCGAGTTCCTCCCACCGGTCGTAGTCGTCGGGGTGGCCGCGGACGTACGCCATGCCGTTGATGACGCTCGACCCGCCGAGCGCCTTCCCGCGGGGCCAGTCGATCCGACGGCCGTTGAGCCCGGGTTGGGGCTCGGTCTCGAACTCCCAGTCGAGGTCGGAGCCGAGGACGTCCCAGACCCGCGTGGGATCCTTGACCATGTCGCGGTCCTCCGCCGGCTCGCCCGATTCGAGGACCAGCACGTCGACGTCCTCGTCTGCCGTCAGTCGGCGGGCGAGCACGCACCCCGCGCTCCCACCGCCGACGATGATGTAGTCGTACATGATTAACGATGCAATCATAGATAGAATATAACTAATAATTTCCGGTCACCGATGGTCGGTTGCGAAACGGCCTCGTCGCACCGGCGCTCGCGTCCCATGGCCCACCCGAGTCCACCGTCGTGCGGTCGCACCTGCTCCACGTCACGCCGTCCGCGGCGGCCCGTCGCCGCTCACCGCCGCGCTACAGGTACTCCTTCGCCGACTCGACGGCGGTGATGCCGTCGCCGACGCCGGCGCCGATCTCGAAGACGCTGTCTTGGCGGACGTCGCCCGCCGCGAAGATGCCCTCAACGCTGGACTCCATGTCCGGGCCGACGACGACCGCTCCCTCGTCGTCCAGCGCCACGGCGCCGTCGAGGAACTCGGTGTTCGGCACGGAGCCGACGTTGACGTTCAGTCCCCCGATCTCGATCGTCTCCGGCTCGCCCTCGGCGTCGACGACCGCGAGGCCGTCCACGACGCCGTCGCTCCCCAGCACCTCCGTGACCGCGACGTCCGTCCGGACCGTGAGCCCGTCCGCCTCCGCCACCCGATCGCGGAACGCCGCGTCCGCCGACAGCTCCGCGTCGGGCGTGAGGAGGAGTACCTCCGAGGCGTAGTCCGTGAGGAAGACGGCGTCGATCGCCGCGTGGTTCCCGCCGCCGACGACCGCGATGCGCTCGCCTCGGTAGAGCGGTCCGTCGCAGGTCGCACAGTGGAAGATCCCGCGTCCCTCGTACTCCTCCTCGCCGTCGACGCCGAGCCGTTCGGAGTGGCTCCCCGTCGCCACGATGACCGTCTCCGCCTCGTGGGCCTCCCCTCCCGCACGGACCACGTGGGGATCGTCACCGTCGCCGGGCTCGACGGCCTCCACGGCCTCCAGCTCCACGTCGACCTCGTACTGCTCGACCTGTTCGACGAGTCGCGCGCGCAGGTCGGTGCCTGCGACGCCGCCCGGGAACCCCGGGAAGGACTCGACTTCGTGTCGATTCACCAGTTCGCCGCCGATCGACTCCGCCTCGAAGAACAGCGTGTCGAGCGCGGCCCGGCCGGCGTACGTGCCCGCGGCCAACCCGGCGGGTCCCGTCCCGATGATGAGAACGTCGTGTACCATTGTCGCCACGCGCAGGTCCGCGAGAGAGCGCAAAAAAGCTTTCTCCCGCTCGGATTCGCCCGCGTCGGCACAAAGACGAAGGCGACCGACGGAGTAGCCGGCACTGACACATGGTCCGAGACGACGCCGACGACGAGTCGATAGCGGCGGTTTCGCGCACCCTCTACCGGCAGGGGATGACGGACGGCCTCCCGGTGATTCCGCCGACGGAGGCGCGCGTCGCGGAGATGCTACGCGGCACCGACACGCCCGACGACGCGGTCATCGGTCGCCTCGGGAACGACGACAATCCCATCACGGTCGCGGGGCTGGCGTCGAACGCGGTGATGGCGGGCTGTCTGCCCACCCACATGCCGGTGCTGGAGGCCGGCGTCCGGGCGCTGGCGGACCCCGACTCGAACTCGATCCAGTTCTCCGTCAGCACGGGTGGGTGGGCCTACCAGTGGATCGTCAACGGCCCCGTCCGCGGCGACGTCGGGATCGCCGGCGGGACGGGCGCGTACGGGCCGAACTACCGCGCGAACCGGGCCATCGCCCGGGCGCTCGGGATCGCCTACCGGAACACCGCGAAGATCCACCCCGGCGAGAAGGACATGGGCGTGATGGGCAACCCATTCAAGTTCAGCCTCCTCCTCGGGGAACACGAGGAGGCCAGCCCGTGGGAGCCCTACCACGTCACGGCCGGCTACGACGAGGGGGACAGCACGATCTCGCTCTCCGGACCGAACAGCTTCGTCCAGTGGGAGCCGGCGGCGGCCGAGGCGGAAGCCGTCCTCCGCGGGATGCTCGCCAACACGCCGCCGGCGATGGTCGGCGGCGAGCAGCAGGGCGGCGATTTCGATCAGACGATCACGTACGTCCTCTGTCCCGCGAGCATCGACCTCCTCGCGGACGCCGGGCTCTCGAAGCGCGACGTCAAGCGGTACGTCGCGGACAACTCCGCGATTCCGGTTGATGAGTTCCAGAAGGGGGTCCTCTGGGAGGGTGCGCTCGAGGGCTACCACGGTCGCGTCGAGAACGCGCAGGTGCCACAGATCAGGGGTCCCGAGTACGTTCGCGTCGTCGCTGGCGGCGGGCGGACCGGCCGGTGCGACGCCGTCATCGGGCCGTCGATCGGAGGGCCGGTGACGGAGCCGATCGACTACCCCGACGGCTGGTCGGCGCTCGTCGCCGAGTACGGGCCCACCGAATGACCCCACAGCACGCATACATCATTATCTGTCACCAAAAACTATATTGTCAGTGCGTATAGTACCCATACTATGGGTCTCGTAACCCCCTCCTCGACGGGCAACGACACGGACCAGAAGCCACTCACCCCGCGCGTCGACTCGCTCGATGGGACGCACATCGGGCTGTACGACAACGGGAAGCCGGCGGCCGAACCCCTCTTGACCGCGGTCCAGGAGATGCTCGCCGAGCGCTATCCGGACGCGACGTTCGAGTGGTACCACGTCGAGCACCTCAATCAGATCAAGAACGACGAGGAGCAGGCGGCGGTCACCGAGTGGGCCGAGGACGTCGACGTCGCCATCGGAGCCATCGGCGACTGCGGCTCGTGCACGAAGTTCCTCACGTGGGGGATCGAGTTCATCGAGGACGCCGGAACGCCGGGCGTCGGACTCATCGACGAGGGGTTCGAGCTCGACTATCAGTCCAACGCCGTCGAGCGCGGCCGTCCGCTGCGCTACAAGAAGACCCCGGTCCGATGCGAGACGACCGACCTCGAGCGCGTCCGCGACGAGGTCACCGACGACGTCCTCGACGGTATCATCGACGAGCTCACCCGCCCCCTGAACGACAAAGAGCGCGCCGACCCGGTCGCGCAGTAATCCCCGCCCCGAGATATTCATGTCCCAGCACTCACCAGACGAGCAGTCGCTAGAGGAGATCAATCAGTCGCTGTACGAGGACGGCCTGACCGACGGCCTCCCGGTGATCCCGCCGACCGACGAGCGGGTCGAGGAGATGCTTCGCGGCACCGACAAACCCCGCGACCACGTCCTCGGCGACCTCGGTAACAACGAGAACGCGATCACGGTCGAGCAGCTGGCGTCGAACGCCGTGATGGCGGGCTGTCTACCGACCTACATGCCGGTGCTGGAGGCCGGTATCCGGGCGCTGGCGGACCCCGACTCGAACTCGATTCAGTTCTCCGTCAGCACGGGATCGTGGGCCTACCAATGGATCGTCAACGGTCCCGTTCGTGAGGCGCTCGGCATCGAGACGAGCTCCGGGGCGTTCGGGCCGAGTTTCCACGCGAACCAGACGATCGCGCGGGCGCTCGGGATCGCCTACCGGAACACCGCGAAGATCTATCCCGGCGAGAAGGACATGGGCGTGATGGGCAACCCATTCAAGTTCAGCTTCCTCGCCGGCGAGAACCAGGACGCCAGTCCGTGGGAGCCCTACCACGTCACGAACGGCTACGACGAGGGGGACAGCACGATCTCGCTCTCCGGGCCGAACGGCTGGGTCCAGTGGTTCCCCGACGAGAACAACGCGGAGAACGTCTTGCGAAACATGATCGAGAACACGCCGACCTCGATGCGCGCGAGCTCCGGCGAGGACCTCAACGCGACGATCACGCACTTCTTCAACCCGTACAACGCGGAGGAGCTGGAGAAGGAGGACCTGAGCAAGCAGGAGGTCAAGGAGTACCTCGTCGAGAACTCCTACCGGACGCTCGACGGCTACGAGGAACCCCGCGGCGAGACGGGGAAGGTCCCGCCACGACAGATCCAGCAGTACGCCGATGCGGACGCCATCAACCTCATCGCCGTCGGCGGCCCCGGACGGGTGAACGCCATCGCCGGCACCTCGATCGGCGGTCCCGTCACGAAGAAGATCGAGTTCCCGGACAACTGGGACGACCTCCGAGAGGAGTACGCCATCGAGGAGAACTGGGTTCCGACCGAGGGCTTCTACGACTGAGCGTCACTCGGACCGCCCGTCGGTTCCCGCCGGGACCGCGACCAAACCGTTTTGAGCGCACGGAGCGTCCGTCCCGAGCATGCGCGCCACGACGGTCGAGTGTCCGCGGTGTGAGGCGGCCCACGAGTTCTTCTTGCAGGACGAGGAGCGACACCTCCGGCAGTGTCCGGACTGCGACGGCTGGTTCGTCTTCGCCGAGGCGGAGTCCGGCCTCAAACGGACGGCGCTCGACGACCCCGCGGCGTGCCCGGTCGCGGGGTGCGAAGAGCGCGTCGACGCGGACGATCTACCGGCGCACGTCGTCGACACGCACGACGGCTCGCTCGACTGAACCGGACCCGATCACGGGCAGACGAGGATCTTTCGCTCCTCGCTCTCCCCGCCGAGCAGCGTCTCGAACCCCCGATCGACGACGTCTTCGAGGTCGATCCGCGACGTGACGTAGTCGTCGGCGTCGAGCTCTCCGCTGGCGAGCTGGCGGAGCACGACGTCGTACTCCTTGGAGACGCGCGGGCCGAGCTGATGGGAGGTCGACCCGGCGACCGTGCGCTGGTGGCGGACGAGCTTCTGCGGTTCGAACGCGGCTTCGCCGCCGAAGACGCCGATGACCGTGGTGTGACCACCGGCGCGCGTGGCGCTGACGGCCTGATCGAGGGTGGCCTCGTGGCCGACGGCCTCGAACGCGACGTCGGCGCCCGTCCCGGTCTCCTCGTGGATCCGCTCCACGGGGTCCTCCTCTTCGGGATCGATGAGCACGTCAGCGCCGAAGTCGGCGGCGATGTCGCGGCGTGACGCCTGCGGCTCTGAGACGTAGACGGGGCCGGCGCCCGCGGAGGCGGCGAACCGCACCGCACCGAGTCCGATCGGCCCCGCGCCGACGACGACGGCGCTGTCACCGACACCGACGGGCGACTGACGGACGGCGTGGAGGCCGACGCTGATCGGCTGGGCGATGGCGGCGTCGGCGGGCGAGACCCCATCGGGGAGCACGAGCGCGTTGTCGGCGCGCTCGACGACCCTCTCCGCGTAGCCGCCCGGTCGCGCGGACGTCGCGTCGAGGTCCCGACAGAGGTTGTACATCGCGTTCTCGCACCACCAACAGTCCATGCAGGGCGTGTGCGGGCTGAGGACGACGTCGGTACCGACCTCGATGTCGACGCCGGCGCCGGTTTCGAGGACGGTGCCGCCGATCTCGTGACCCAGCGTCGTCGGATAGTCGGCGTCGCCGTGGAGGCCGTCCGTGTAGAAGTGGAGGTCGGATCCACAGATCCCACACGCGGCGACGTCCACGAGTACCTCCCCTTCGCCCGGGTTCGGCTCGTCGACGTCCTCGACGCGCATGTCTTCCGGTCCGTAGAAGAGTGCGGCTCTCATACCAGACCTAACTCATTATTCGTTAATAAATCTATGTGGTCGGCGACGCGCCGTTCGATCGCGGGACGGAGCGAGCAGTTGTTTGAGAGTGTCAAATGGACCGATTGGGATTCCCTCACGCCCGCCTCACCGTGTCATGTGACTCAGTACCGTGGTTTTTCGCGCTCACGTGCTATCCGCGATCGGCCACCGACTCGGCATAGAACGCCTAGGTTTACATCAATATCACTGTAATCGAAGGCGCGTCCTCTCTCATCCTCGTTTGACCACTGCAAATCAAGGCGATCGGTCCGCCGTGTGGATGTTGATCTCCACGCTGTTCGCCGCGCGCACGACCGCGTCCACGAGCTCGTCCTGGAATCGCTCGTCGCGCCACTTGCTCGCCGGACCGGACATGCTGATCGATCCGAGGATCGTCCCGTCGTCGTCGAGGACCGGCGCCCCGATCGCGCGGTTCCCGTGCACGACCTCCTCGTGGTTGATCGCGTACTCCTGCTCCCGGATCGTTTCGAGCTCCGCGAAGAGCGTCTCCTCGTCCGTGACGGTGTGGCTCGTGTACGGCGGGAGTCCGCAGTCGTCGATGATCTCTCGGGTTCGCTCCTCCGGCAGGTAGGCGAGGATCGCCTTTCCACCCGCCGTGCAGTGGATGTGCGTCTGGGGACGACCGCGCTTCGCCGTGTGTACTTCCTTACCGACTGCCTCCTCGCCGGCCATCTCGTAGAGGGTGAGGGTCTTTCCACGGTACTCCGTCACGAGGTGGGCGACGGCGTCGTACTCGTGGGCGAGGTCGTCGACTTCGGTCTTCGCCGCACGGTACAGCGGGCTCTGGCGCCGCACCCACTCGCCGAACGGGACGAACTCCATTCCGAGCTTGTACTCGCCGTCGACCTGCTGGACGAAGCCGTTCGACGCGAGCGTCGAGAGGTGCGTGTGGACCGTTCCCGGTGTGAGGTCCGTCCCCTCCGCGAGTTCCGAGACGGTACTCCCGCCGCTCTCGCCGAGTTCCTGTAGGATGTCGCACGTCCGATCGACGGATTGGATCTTCCGGTCCTCCGTGTTCCCGGCCATACGTCCCATACCCGGATCAACAATCATAAACTTTTGTGGTGGTCAAATCCACTCTCGCGGATCTCCCGCTCGTCACGCGTACGCACGATGTGGCCGTCGACTCCCGCGATCCACGATTTTCGTCCGTTTCGACCCTTTCGGTCACGCGATCGGGTACGCGAATCGGAGTAACCGATAGGTTAATCATCGTAGACCGTGAGTCGTCGCACCATGGCCGATGTCTACGACGAGATCGAGCTCCGCCCGTGGGACGACGTGCTCGCCGAGCACGCGCGTCTCCTCCCGAAGCAGTTCGACTACCTCGTCGAGCACTCCGACTACTACCGGCGCACGTTCGACGAGTGGGGCGTCGACCCCGGCGACGTCACGTCGCTCGACGACCTGCGCGAACTCCCGTTCATGACGAAGCAGGACGAGCGGGACTGCCAAGCGGTCCAGTCGCCCGCGAAACCGCTCGGGAAACACCAGACGGCACCGACGTCCGCGCTCAATCGCACGATTTCCTCCTCGGGGACGACCGGGAAGCCGACGTACTTCGGACTCACCGCACAGGATCGCCGCGACTGGAACGAGGTGCAGACGCGGGCGTTCTACACCGCCGGCGTCCGCCCGGAGGACACGGTGCTCTTCGGCGCCGGACAGACGATGGTCACCGGCGGGACGCCCTACTTCGAGTCGCTGACGAAACTCGGCGCGAACGTCGTGCCCGCGGGCGGGGAGAGCACCGAACGCCTCCTCTCCGTCGGCAAGGACATCAACGCGGACGTCCTCTGGACGACGACCTCGCACATACGCTACCTCGGCGAGAACGCCGAGGACGTCTGCGGCGTCGCGCCCGCGGACCTCTCGATGCACAAGGTCATCGGGGGCGCCGGTCCCGGTATCGCCAACCCCGAGATCCGCCGGGAGTTCTACGACACGTGGGACGCTTCGCTCGTCCGTGAGGGCATGGGTCTCGGCGACATCCTCGGGTGCATGTGGGCGGAGTGCGAGGAGGAAGACGGGATGCACTTCCACGCGCAGGGCCACGTCCACGTCGAACTCATCGACCCGGAGACGGGCGAGGCGAAGTCGTTCGAGGACGGTGCGGAAGGCGAACTCGTCTACACGCACCTTCGGCGCGAAGCGACGCCGCTCGTCCGCTTTCGCTCCGGCGACTACGCGAGGGTCACCGGCACCGAGTGCGCCTGCGGACGCACCGCACCGAAGATGCAGTGTATCGGCCGCGCCGACGACATGCTCATCTACAAGGGCATGAACGTCTTCCCGTCGGCGATCCGCGACGTCGTCTCCGCCGTCGAGGGTGCGGCCCCGCGCATCCGCGTGCTCACCCCCGACGCCGACAAGGTCCACTTCGAGGATCCGATCGAGGTCGAGATCGCCCGCGAGACCGGCACCGACCGCGCCGACGACGAGATCATCGAGGACGTCGTCTCCGAGGTCCGAGGTCAGCTCAAGGTCCGCGTCGATCCGACGATCGTCGACGTCGAGGAACTGCCGCCGTCCGAGTACAAGACGGACCTCGTCGAAGTCCGCGCCTGAGGCGCCACCCCTTCTCGTTTCGCGTTTCGACGGTCGGTAGCGTCGCGTCTCCCGTTTCCGTCACGTCCCGACTCCGGGACGCGATCGTCGGCGGAAGATTTATAATTATTAATTGTAATCTAGCGATCGATCGCGCTGCTCGAGCGCATCCGATCCCGGCAGACCGGTGCCGGTGACCGAGTCCGGACGCACTACGACCGACCGACGTATCCACCACCATGAACGCGGACACACGGACGACGGACGGAATCGACCGACGAACGTACTTGGGCGCGCTGGGGGCGGCCGGCGCGGCGGGCCTCGCCGGGTGTAGCGGCGGCGGCGAGAGCGCGAGCGACGAAGACCTCGGGGAGCGCGTGCCGACGATGCCCGGCGCGATCATCGCCGGAACGGCGGGCTCGTCCGACTTAGAGCGGGCGATGCAGCACGTCCAGACGCAGAGCGAGGAGGTGCTCGGGGTGCCGATGGAACTCGTCAACCGCGAGATCACGACGTACTGGACGGAGGCGTACAACGACCAGCGCACGTTCAACTTCACCGTCTCGATCTCGCCGTCGTTCCCGAGTGTCCTCGACCCGGACAACCTCCTCTACTCCTACCACATCAAGAACGCGGGGGCGAACGGGCGCCCGAACGGCATCAACTACGCCGACTGTGACTTCTCGCGGAAGGTGGACGCTCAACGCACCGCGACGAACCGGGAGCAACGGCGATCGCACGTCACGGACGCCCTCTCGGCCGCTTCGGCCGACGTCACTCCGATCACGCTGTGCACGTCGATCACGGGCGGCGCCTATCGGACCGACCAGCTCGACCCCGGCGACGCCGGATCGGCCGGTGCGAGCCTCCGCAATCCGGAGTTCCTCTGGAACACGACGGCGACCGGCGAGGCGGACGGCATCGTCTCGAACATCACGCCCGCGAACATCGCCAGCGCGACCTACATGTCGAGCCAGCCCGCGACGCCGTGGGTGGGGACGGTGTACATGCCGCTCCTCTACCGGGACAGGAACTACGAGCTCGCGGCGGGCGCCGCGAAGGACTGGACCGTCGAGAACAGCTATCAGACCTTCACGTTCGACATCCGCGAGGGGATGACCTTCCACGACGGCAGTCCGCTCACCGCGGAGGACGCCAAGTGGACCCTCGAATTCCTCGACGACAACACGGATAGCTTCTCCGCGATCAACGAGTACCCCTACGAGTCGATCACCGCCGTGGACGACACGACGCTGACGGTCGAGATGTCGCGGCCCGCACCGTCGTGGCTGACGGCGTTCGTCCCCATCTGGTCGGGCGTCCTGCCGAAGGACGTCTGGCGGGCCGCCGGCGCCGAGGAGAACCCGACGGACCCCGACTTCGAGGGGCTCGTCGGCTCGGGCCCCTACCGCGTGGTCCAGTACCAGCCGCGCCAGATCCTCGTTTTGGAGCCTGACGAGGACCACTACATCGACGCGGGCGCGGACCTGACGATCCGCGGCTATCAGGGGCGCCAAAGCGCGTTCCGCGCCTTCCAGACTGGTGGCCTCAACCTCCTGATCAACATCACGAACGACACGTGGTCGCAGATCGAGGACGGAATGGCGGAGTCGGCGACGGTCGTCGCCGGCGACGCGTTCACGTCTTTCGAACTGCGCGCGCAACACTCGTTCGCGCCGTCGATGTTCCGGGAGTTCCGCCTCGCCGTCTCGCAAGCGCTCGACCGAGCGCTGATAAACGGCATGTTCACCCGCGGGGAGGGGAGCCCGGAGCTGTACGCGTCGTTCGTCGGGAAGAACCACCCGTGGCGCCCGGAGAGCGACGACGCGCTGACGAAGATCGCGGACTCGCCGCGACCGAACGAAGAGGCGGCGAAGCAGGTGTTGCGCGACGCGGGGTGGGGGTGGGACGGGGACGGGCGACTTCACTACCCGCCCGAGAAAGACCTCACCCCCCGCTGGCCCGAGGGGTCGACTCCCTGCGAGGAGCCCGACGGCTTCCCCTGCGTCCCCGATATCTGCGAGTGACCGCGGTTCGGTCGGGCTCACCCGGCCGAAACGACCCGCTCGCGGGTCGAGAACGGCGAACCGACCGGTACTATCGGCATATTTATTATGTTCGATGATGAGCGACTTGTGTGTGGATGGTCATCACGGTTCTGACGGCCCGGCGAGCGGATCGGGACGTGGAGCCGACGACACACGGGATTCAATCATGACTGACGATTCACCGGACTCTGATGGGATCGATCGACGAACGTACTTGGGCGCGCTGGGGGCGGCCGGTGCGGCGGGCCTCGCCGGGTGTAGCGGCGGCGGTGGCGGGTCGAGCAGCGAGGACTTGGGCGAGCGGGTGCCGGCACTGACAGTGGCGTCGCTGGGCGGCGTCGCGGGTGCGTCCGCCATCGAGCAGGCGAACCAGCACGTCGCCACGCAGATCAGCGAGGTGTTAGGCGTCCCCGCGGAGGTGACGATCAAGGAACTGACGACGCTGTGGAACGAGGCGTACAGCGATTCCCGCACGTTCAGCTTCCACCTCGATCTCTCCCCGCAGTTCCCCAGTAACCTCGACCCGGACAACCTCCTCTACTCCTACCACATCAAGAACGCGGGAGCGAACGGCAATCCGAACGTCATCAACTACGCCGACTGCGACTTCTCGCAGAAACTCGACGAACAGCGTACCGCCTCGTCGACGGAGAAGCGTCGGGAGTACGTCACGGACGCCCTCTCGACCGCCTCGGAAGACGTCATGCCCACGACCCTCTGTACGAACACGGGCTCGTCGATCTACCGCAACGATCAGCTGAACGCGCAGGACGTCGGGCAGGCCGGACCGGTCGATCGAAACCCGGAGTTCCTCTGGAACACCGAGCCGATCAACGGGGCGAACGCGATGAAGTCGAACGTGACGCCGGGGAACATCCCGAGCGTCGTCTACATGAACAACCGTCCGTCGACGCCGTGGGTGGGGACGGTGTACATGCCGCTCCTCTACCGGGACAGGAACTACGAGCTCGCGGCGGGCGCCGCGAAGGACTGGACCGTCGAGAACAGCTATCAGACCTTCACGTTCGACATCCGCGAGGGGATGACGTTCCACGACGGCAGTCTACTCACCGCGGAGGACGCCAAGTGGACCCTCGACTTCCTCAACGACAACGCCGACACCTTCGCCGTCATCTCCGAGTACCCCTACGAGTCGGTGACGGCGGTGGACGACACGACGCTGACGGTCGAGATGTCGCGGCCCGCACCGTCGTGGCTGACGGCGTTCGTCCCCATCTGGTCGGGCGTCCTGCCGAAGGACGTCTGGCGGGCCGCCGGCGCCGAGGAGGATCCGATGAACGTCGAGTTCGACCGGATCATCGGTTCGGGGCCCTATCAGGTCCGGGACTTTCAGACCCGTCAGATCCTCGCCATGGAACCCTACGAGGACCACTACATCGACGTCACCGGCGACCTCATCTTCCGGGGCTATTCCGACCGGCAGAGCGCCCGCCGCGCGCTCGAATCGGGCAGTCTCAACATCCTCCTCAACAGCACGAACGACACGAACGAGCAGATCAAGAACGCCCTCGGCGATAAAGCGACCGTCGTGACGTCGGACACGTTCGTGTCGTACGAACTGCGCGCGCAACACTCGTTCGCGCCGTCGATGTTCCGGGAGTTCCGCCTCGCCGTCTCGCAGACGCTCAACCGCACTCGACTGAACGCGTACTTCAACGGCGGGACGGGTACCCCCGAGCTGCGTTCGTCGTTCGCGGGAAAGAATCACCCGTGGCGCCCGGAGAGCGACGACGCGCTGACGAAGATCGCGGACTCGCCGCAGCCCAACACGGAGGCGGCGAAGCAGGTGTTGCGCGACGCGGGGTGGGGGTGGGACGGGGACGGGCGACTCCACTACCCGCCGGAGAAGGACCTCACTCCCCGCTGGCCCGAGGGATCGACCCCCTGCGAGGAACCCGATAGTTTCCCCTGCGTCCCCGATATCTGCGGCTGAGCGCGACCCGATCGGTTTCGGGCCGGGTTCGCGTCGGCCGGCGGCGCGCGACCGGGAAAGATGTTTATTCGATCGTCGGTATTACTGCGGCATGGGAACTCATACCGATCCCGCGTCCCTCTACGAGCGACTCCGCGACGACGGCCTCTTCGAAGAGTCGGGCGAGGAAGTGCGACTGAGCGACGCGTTCTCGACGGCCCGCGAGCGCGAGCGAGCGGCGGTCGCAGCGCTCGATGAGGACGCACTCGCGGACCTCCGCGAGGCGTACGTCGACGGCGCCGACGTCGCGGCGACCGATGTTGACGAGCGGACGCTCGCGGACGCGGTGGCGGTCCACGAGACGTGCGAGAGCGTCGACCGAGCCACCAGCCTCCACGTCGCGCGCTCGCTCACGCGCGACGGACTCGACGGTTCCGATCCGCACGTCCCGGACGGATTCGTATCGCTCTCCGGTGACGAGATCGGACGGTTCCTCGACGCGCACGCGGCGGCCGTCGTCTACTGCTGGCGGGAGGAATGCGACCCGTGCGACGCGGTGCGTGCGGATCTCGAATCGCTGCGAGGCGAGGGACTGTTTCCCGACGAGATCGGACTCGGCGCCGTCTACGGGCCGGACAACGTCGACGAGCTCCGCGAGTCCTACGATGTCGGCGCGGCGCCGACCGTCCTCTTCTGCGCCGGTGACGCCGTCGCGTCGCGCTTCGTTGGAAACCCGGGTCGTGGCGCGCTCCGTGCGGAGACCGAACTCCTGATCGACGGGGTGTAACGACCGATCGGTCCGGGCGCGTTCGCCGCCCGTCGACCGCGAATCACCGGATACACGTCTCGATAGAGGAAAGAATTATAGTGGCCCAACAATGATGAGGGTTTCATGAGGGTTCATGCAGATTAACGATTCGAGCGGGTCGACCGACTCCGGCTTGCTCGGTGCGCTCCGTCCGGGGCGGCTCCGCGATCACTACCTGTTCCGGAACCTCCGCTCGTCGCTGAGGCTCTACCTCTCGGATCGGCTCACCGTCGTGTTCCTCGCGGGGTTCGTCCTCGTCCTCCTGGCGGCCGTGTTCGGTCCGATGATCGCCCCGTATCCGCCCGATAAGGTGTTCATCACCAGCAGCGGGGAGATACTCAAGCTCGCCCACCCGTCCGGGGAGCACCTGTTGGGGACCACGGCGCGCGGACAGGACGTGTTCAGCAGGCTGTTGATCGGCGCCCGGCCGACGTTGTTCACCGGGCTCCTCGGCGGGTTTCTGGTCGTCCTGATCGGCGTCACCATCGGCGTCTCCGCCGGCTACTACGGCGGTCGCGTGGACGACGTCCTCATGCGCCTGACGGACTTCGTCTTCGGCATCCCGCTCATCCCGACGGCGATCGTGCTCGCGGCGTACTTCGGCGTCGGCACGTGGAGCACGATCCTCGTCATCGGCTGTCTGCTGTGGCGGAACAACGCCCGCGTCTTCCGCTCGCAGGTCCTCCAGATCCGCGAGCGCGAACACGTCCGGGCCGCGCAGATGCTCGGCGCGAGCGACCGATACGTCATCACGCGCCACATCCTCCCGAACCTCGGCGGGATGATCGTCCTGTTCTTCGCGCTCGGGACCGGCCTCACCATCATCATCAGCGCCTCGCTGTCGTTCCTCGGCTTCGCCGACCTGTCGCTTCCCTCCTGGGGGCTCATGCTGCGTAACGCGTACAACTCGGGCTACATGGCGAGCGCTTGGTGGTGGTCGCTCACCTCCGGCTTCGCCATCTCCCTCACCGTGCTGTGCATCTTCATGCTCGGGCGCGGGTACGAGCGCGTGCACGAAACCAACGTCTCGGAGTTCTGATCGACACCATGGCACCCCTACTCGAAATCGACGATCTCGACATCACGTACCGCACGAGTTCCGGCGACCTCAGGGCCGTTACGGACGCCTCCATCTCCATCGACGCCAACGAGTACTACGGCCTCGTCGGGGAGAGCGGCTGCGGGAAGAGCACGCTCGCCGGCGCCGTCACCAACTCCCTCGATCAGAACGGCGACATCACGGGCGGCACGGTGACGTACCGCGGCGAGGAGATCCAGGACTACTCGGAGGAGGAGTACAACGACGAGATCCGGTGGAAGGAGATCGCGGTCATCCCACAGTCGGCGATGAACAGCCTCAATCCCCTCTCGCGCATCAGCGAGCAGGCGATCGAGGTCGCCGAGGCCCACACGGACTGGTCCGAGGAGAAGGCGGTCGACAAGCTCGAAGAGCTCTTCGGCGTCGTCGGACTGCCGGCGTCGCGCGTTCACGACTACCCTCACCAGTTCTCGGGCGGGATGAAACAGCGCGCCATCATCGCTTTCTCCCTCCTGCTCGATCCCTCCATGATCATCGCGGACGAGCCGACGACGGCGCTCGACGTGATCATGCAGGACCAGTTCCTCAAACACCTCGACGAGCTCCGCGAGATCCGCGACTTCAGCCTCCTCTTCATCACGCACGACATCGCGGTCGTCTTCGAGATGTGCGATTCGATGGCCGTGATGCACGGCGGGCAGGTCGCCGAACGCGGCGACACGACGGCGCTCTTCGACGACCCCCACCACCCCTACACGCTCCTGTTACAGCGCGCGTTCCCCGACATCCGGTATCCGAACAGGAAACTCGAAGGCATAGACGGGACGCCGCCGGCGCTCGAGAACGAAGTGGACTACTGTACGTTCGCGGATCGCTGCCCGTGGGCCGAACCCGAGTGCCGCGAACGCGCGCCCCCGACCGAGGTCGTCCCCGGCGACGCCGAACACGCCTCCGCCTGCGTTCGTAGCGACGAGGTGGCGACGCTCGCGGCGCGCGACCTCGAGGACGTCGACGACGACCACGGGGAGCCCGCCGGTGCGGACGCCGGGGCCGACCGCGGAGGCGACGAGTCGATCCTGTCACTTCGGGGTCTCAACAAGCACTTCAGCCAGTCGACGAACGTGCTCGATACGATTCGGGCCAGCGTCTTCGGCGGCGAGCAGGACGCGGTCCGCGCCGTCGACGGCGTCGACCTCGAACTGAAGGAGAACCAGATCCAGGGCGTCATCGGCGAGAGCGGCTGCGGCAAGAGCACGCTCCTCCAGACGCTCATGGGGAAGTACGAGCCGACCGAGGGCGAGATCGTCTTCGACGGCACGCCGGTCTCGTCGTTCGATAAGGCGGACTGGAAGGAGTACAGACGCCGCGTCCAGATCATCCTTCAGGACCCGTTTAACACGCTCAATCCGCACTTCTCCGTCCGGGAGACGCTACTGGAGCCACTTCGGATACACGACATGGAGCGCAGCGAAGAACGGGTGCTCGACGTGCTCGAGCAGGTCCGGCTGACGCCCGCCGAGGAGTACATCGACCGCAACGAGTCGCAGCTCTCGGGCGGCGAGAAACAGCGCGTCTCGATCGCGCGCGCGCTGATCCTCGAACCCGACGTCATCCTCGCCGACGAGCCGGTGTCGATGCTCGACGTCTCGACGCAGGCGTCGGTCCTCGACATGCTCAACGAACTGACCGACGAGTACGGCGTCTCGATGCTGTACATCTCCCACGACCTCTCGACCGTCTCGTACGTCTGCGATCGGGTGAACGTCATGTACCTCGGACGGCTCGTGGAGAGCGCGCCGACGATGGACCTCCTCACCGATCCCAAACACCCGTACACGCGCTCGCTCCTGCAGGCGATCCCCGTCCCGGACCCCCACCACGAACGGGAGTGGGCGGAGCTCCCGGGAACGCCCGGCGACGCCTCCGACCTCGGAACGGGCTGTCGGTTCCGCGATCGCTGTCCGGACCGGATGGACGTCTGCGAGCGGATGCCCCGTCAGGCGGACGTCGGCGACGATCACCGGGCGGCCTGCCACCTCCACTACGAGCACGGCTCGGGCGACGACCCCGCGCCGACGGCCGCGACCGACGGAGGTGAACGATGAGCCAACTCTACTACTACGCGCGCCGAACGGTGGTCTCGATCCTGCTCATCTTCGCCATCGCGACGTTCCTGTTCTTCGCCTTTCGGTTCATGCCGGGCGACTACGCGACGCTCCTGTTACAGCAGGGCGCCTCACCGGAGCAGGTGGCGAAGGTGCGACAGATGTGGGGGCTCGATCAACCGCTGTACGTTCAGTACTTCAAGTGGCTCGGCAACATGGCTCAGGGGAACGCCGGAATGTCGCGGCAGTTCAACGAGCCGGTCCTCGAGGTCGTCCTGCCGGCGCTGCGCAACTCCCTCATCGTCGCGCTCCCCGGCGTGTTGGTCGCGTTCGTCCTCGGGTCGCTCTACGGTGCCCTGATGGGGAGTCGGCCGAACTCGCTGCTGGAGAAGTACGGCATCATCCCGCCGAACGTCGTCGGCACCACGCCGGACTTCTTCATCGGCATCCTGCTCCTCACCGTGTTCTCGGCGTGGCTGGGGTGGTTCCCCTCCGGGAGCATCGCCTCCGTCGACACGCTGACCAGCACCTCCGGATGGGGGATCTACCTCACGTCGGACTTCTGGTACCACTACACGCTCCCGTTCCTCACGGTCGTGATCAAGTACATGTACTACCCGACGCTGGTGATGCGCGGGAGCGTCGTCGAGGTTCGGAACCAGGAGTTCGCCACCTACCAGCGGCTCCTCGGGCTCGGCAAGTGGCGGCGCTTCCGTCACATCATGAAGCACGCGTCGCTTCCCGTCGTCACCGTCCTCCCCGCCGTGACCGCGACCTCGATCAGCGGGCTCGTGCTCATCGAGATAGTCTTCAACTGGCCGGGCATCGGGCAGCTGCTCCTGACGTCCGTATTCGCGCGTGACACGCCAGTCATCCAGTTCATGTTCCTGCTCATCGCGGCCTGGATCGTCATCGGGAACTTCATCGTGGACATCGCGTACACGATCATCGACCCCCGGATCACGATCGAGGGCGAATAACGCCCGCGCTCGGCTCGTTCGATTCCGCCTCTCGTCAACGTCGTTCGCCCGTCGCGCGTCCCGCGACTCCTCGCCGTCCGCATTCTCAGTCTTCGCCGTTTCCGTCTCGTGCACGCCCGCGAAACGAACAGCCCACGCCCGCGCTTCGGACGCGGTCGAAGACGTGTCGCCGCGCGTTTCAGCCGTCGTCGCGGATGAGGTCGGAGGCTCGCTCGGCGATGGCGATGGTGGGCGCGTTCGTGTTCCCGGTGGTGATAGTGGGCATGATCGAGGCGTCGACGACGCGGAGGTCGTTCAGTCCGTGGACGCGGAGGTCATCGTCGACGACGGCCATCTCGTCGTCCCCCATCTTGCACGTCCCGACGGGGTGATAGATCGTCTGGACGGTCTCACGGACGTGTTCGCGGATGTCCGCGTCCGTCTCCGCGTCGCCCTCGGGCCAGATCTCCTCGCCGCGAACGCCGTCGAGCGCGCTCGCGTCGGCGATCTCGCGGGTGCGTTTCACGCCGTGGACGAGCCGCTCCATGTCGGCCTCGGCGTCGAGGTAGTTCGGATCGATCAGGGGATCGTCGAAGGGGTCGTCGGAGGCCAGCGAGATCTCCCCTCGGCTCTCCGGGTGGAGGAGCGTCGTGCTCGGCGTTATCCCGTTCCCGTCGGGGTTGTCGAAGCCGTGATTCATGAAGTAGACGCGCGCGAGGAAGTACTGGAGATCGGGCACGTCCAGGTCGGGGTCGCTGCGCTCGAATCCGGTGACCTGACAGAGGACCTCGCCGGGTTCGATCTCCGGGTCCACCGTGCACTCGTACGCGGAGGAGGCGACGAGGTGGTCCTGCAGGTTCTGCCCGACGCCGGGGAGGTCGTGACGGACGTCGATGTCGTGCTCCGCGAGGTGGTCTGCGGGGCCGACCCCGGAGAGCATGAGCAGCGTCGGCGAGTCGATGGCGCCCGCGGAGAGGACGACCTCGCCGGCCGCGGCGCTCCGCTTCGTGCCGTCCTGTACGTACTCGACGCCGGTCGCGGTGTCGCCGTCGAACGTGACGCGCGTCACCCGCGCGCCGGTCTCGGCGGTGAGGTTGTCCCGTTCGAGCACCGGATGGAGGTACGCCGTGGCGGTGCTTTGTCGCTCGCCGTCTTGCACCGTGAGCGGGAGGGGACCCATCCCCGCCTGCCGACCGGCGTTGACGTCGTCGTTCCGGTCGAAACCGACCTCCACGGCGGCGTCGATGAGCGCGGACGTCACGTCGCCGTACGGGTGCTCCTGCTCGACGCGGAGCGGTCCGCCCTCGCCGTGGTGTTGGGACTCGCCGCCCTCCCAGTCCTCCATGCGCTTGAAGTAGGTGCGCATCTCGTCGTACCCCCAGCCGTCGTTGCCGAGGTCCGCCCAGCGGTCGTAGTCGCGGGGGTTCCCGCGGACGTACATCATCGCGTTGATCGCGCTCGACCCGCCGAGGGTCTTCCCGCGGGGCCAGTACTCCTCGCGCCCGCCGAGACCGGGTTGCGGGACGGTCGAGTAGTCCCAGTCGACCTCCGAGCGCATGAGGAGCGGGAACGACGTTGGATCATGGATCTCTTCTTTCTCGTCGGGCTTCCCCGCTTCGAGCAGCAGTACTTCGTTCTCGTTCGACTCGCTCAGGCGGTTCGCCAGCACGCAACCCGCGGAGCCGGCGCCGACGATGACGTAATCGTATCCGTCTGCCATCTCGATTCGAGTCACGCGCTAATCAATAATGAACGTTAGGTATATATCAACGCGACTCCGCGGCTCTATCGAGGGGGCCGTCCCCGCCGAATACATCACTATTATTGTGTGTGGTGCCGACACTCCGTGTGATGTCCAGTACCAGCGACGACGGTGGGGAGACGATCGAATCGATCCGCTCGCGGCACCGCGACGCGGCGGCCGACGTCGTTCCCGAGCACACGCAGTTGTACATCGGCGGCGAGTGGCAGGACGCCGCGAGCGGCGAGACGTTCGACACGCTGAACCCGACGACCGGCGAGGTCCTCGCATCCGTCGCGCGCGGCGGCGAAGCGGACATCGATCGCGCCGTCGAGGCCGCGTGGGACGCCTACGACGAGGAGTGGTCCGAGACGAGTCGCGCCGAGCGACAGGCGCTCCTCACCGAGATCGCGGACCGCGTCGAGGAGCATCAAGAGGAGCTGGCGACGCTCGAAACGCTCGACAACGGGAAGACCCTCATGGAGGCGCGGATGGACGTCGGCGGCGTCGCCGAGCAGTTCCGGTTCTTCGCGGGCGCCACGAACTCGCAGAGCGGTCACACCCGCGACGAACCCGGCGTCCACGGCGAGGTGATCCGCGAGCCGTACGGTGTCGTCGGCCAGATCATCCCGTGGAATTTCCCGCTAGCGATGGCGTCGTGGAAGCTCGCGCCCGCCCTCGCCGCCGGTAACTGTTCGGTGCTCAAGCCCGCCGAGCAGACGCCGCTCTCCGTCCTCCGCTTCCTCGAAATCGTCGACGACGTCGTCCCGGACGGCGTCGTGAACGTCGTCACGGGCTACGGCGAGGAGGCCGGCGATCCCCTCTCGCGCCACGAGGGCGTCCGCAAGCTCGCGTTCACGGGATCGACGGCCGTCGGCAAACAGATCATGCGCAACGCCGCGGAGAACGTCACGGACGTCACCCTCGAACTCGGCGGGAAGAGCCCCATCGTCGTCCACGCGGACGCCGACCCCGAGGAGGCCGTCGGCGTCATCGCCATGGCCATCTTCGCCAACACCGGCGAGTGCTGCGAGGCGGGCTCGCGGCTCTTCGTCCACGACGACGTCGCCGAGCCGATCCTGGAGGGTCTGATCGGCGCCGCGGAGGGGATGACCGTCGGCGACCCCCTCAAGGAGGAGACGGACGTCGGTCCGAAGGTCTCACAGGAGCAGGTCGATCGGACGATGGACTACTTAGAGCGCGCCAAAGAGGGCGGCGCGACTTTCCTCGCCGGCGGCGACGCGCCCGACGACGAGGCCCTCTCGAACGGCTGTTTCGTGACGCCGACTCTCGTGGAGGGCCTCGACCACGACCACGAGGCCGTTCAGGAGGAGATCTTCGGCCCGGTTCTCGAAGTCTTCCGCTGGGACGACTACGACGAGATGATGACGCTCGCCAACGACGTCGACTACGGACTCGCGGGCGGCGTCATCACGAACGATCTCGAACTCGCCGATCGGACGGCGCGCGACATCGAAGCCGGCTACATCTGGGTGAACACCTGGCACGAGATGTCGCCCGGCCTCCCCTATGGGGGGTATAAGCAGTCCGGGATCGGCCGCGAACTCTCCGTCGAGACGCTCGACTACTACACGCAGGCGAAATCCGTCAAGTACGGTCTGGACTGACGGTCTCCGACCGCGGGCGATCGGGTAGTGCGCGCGATGGATCGCTCCGACGCCGCGCCGGCGAAACGCTCTTCTCCCTCCGCACGGCTCTCCCCGTATGCGCGTACACCACGTCGCGCTGGAGGTCGCCGACGTCGAGACGACGAGCGCCTTTTACGAGGACGCGCTGGGTCTGCACGAGACCCGCACGTTCGAGATCGACGGCGAGCGAAGCCACTGCGTCGGCGGGGACGGCGGCGGCGAACTCCAGTTCGTCGAGGTCGACGACCCCGACCGCGGCGTGAACCACGTCGCGGTCACCGTCGCGGATCTCGACGCGACCATCGACGCCGCCGTCGCCGAGTGGGACAGCGAGGTCGTTCACCGCCCGAAACGCCTCGACGGCGGGGACCGCGTCGCGGTCCTCACCGATCCCGAGGGGTATCGCGTCGAACTGATCGAGGCGGACGGCTAACCGCGCTCGGCCCGTCCGGGTTCGACCCCGACGTGCGACGGGATAGTACGTACTACCGACAATATCGAGTAGTGATAATAAAAAACAACCTCCAAGAACGGGATAGGACGTACAATTCAGCCTATTGGGCTCGGACGATAAAAAGTCGTGTTTGAATAACTATATAGTCAAGACCTGAATGCTTTCTCTGAATATCGCTCCGACAGCGCCCCTCGCTCGTCGCTTCGCCGGCCGCTCGCCACTTCGAAACGCACCTAGTATTACTGCTCAGTATATCTGACCAGTATTTTCAGTCAACTAGGACTCCTCGCTCTGCGTCACCACGTGAGGCCCTCGTAGGTGAGGCCCTCGCGGCGCTCGACGATCCGGCGGCCGTCGACGACGATTCGCTCGCCCATCGCGTCGAACTCGGCGTCGAGCGCCGCGAACTCGTCCCAGTCGGTGGCGACGAGCGCGCCGACCGCGCCGTCGAGGGCGTCCGCGGCGGAGTCCGCGTACTCGATGTCGGGGTAGTGCTCGCGGGCGTTCGCCGCGGCCACGGGGTCGTAGGCGACGACGTCCGCGTCGCGCTCGCGGAGGCCGGCGATGACGTCGAGTGCTCGGGAGTTCCGGACGTCGTCCGTCCCGGGTTTGAACGCGAGACCGAGGACGGCGACGCGCTCGCCAGCGACGTCGACGTGCTCGTCGAGGAGCGCGAGCAGACGCTCGGGCTGGCGGTTGTTCACCTCGACGGCAGCGTCCAGCATCGCCGGTTCGTAGCCCGCCTCGCGGGCCGCGTGACGGATCGCGTTCGTGTCTTTCGGGAAGCAAGAACCGCCCCACCCCAACCCCGAGCGGAGGAACCGCCCACCGATGCGGTCGTCGAGGGCGATGGCGTCTGCGACCTCGTAGGCGTCGATCCCGAACTCCTTGCAGACGTTCCCGATGTCGTTGATGAGCGAGACCTTCGCTGCGAGGAAACCGTTGTTCGCGTACTTGATCATCTCCGCCGTCCGGGTGTCCGTCTCCACGACCGGCGCGCCGCTCGCCTCGACCAGCGGCGCGAAGACCGCGGCCATGTCGTCGCTGACGCGCTCGTCGTCCGCGCCGAGCACGACCTTGTCCGGGTCGCGGAAGTCCCCGACGGCGCTCCCCTCGCGGAGGAACTCGGGGTTCATCCCCACGCCGAACGCCTCGCCGGCCGCCGTTCCGGACGCCTCCTCGATCGCCGGTGTGATCGTCTCGGCCGTCGACCCCGGGACGACCGTGCTCTTCACGACGACGGTGTGCCAGTCGTCTTTCGCGGCGAGCGTCTCGCCGAGCGTCTCCGCGCCCGCCGTCATGATCGAGAGGTCGATGCTCCCGTCGTCGCGTTGCGGCGTCGGCAGGCAGAGGAAGGTGACGTCGGTATCGAGGACGGCTCCGTAGTCGGTCGTCGCACGCAAGCGGCCGGTGCCGCCCGGGCCCGCATGCGCCTCGACGAGGTCGGCCAGCCCCTCCTCGTGTATCGGCGCGACGCCGTCGTTGAGCGTCCCGACGGTCGTCTCGTCGACGTCGACGTTCACGACGCGGTGACCGAGGTCGGCGAAGCACGCCGCGACCGTCGTTCCGACGTATCCCGAACCGACGATACTCACGTCCATACCCGACGATAGGCGCGGACGTTGATGACGGTTCGGTCGTGGGCACGACGCGGGGACGTCCGCGCTCTCCGTTTCCCCCGAGCGTCGACACGTATATGCCGGCGCGTCGGCGTACACGGACACATCCGATGCAAGCCGTCGTACTGGCCGCCGGCGAGGGGACGCGGCTCCGACCGCTGACCGAGGACAAACCGAAGGGGATGGTCGAGGTCGCGGGCCGCCCGCTCTTGACGCACTGCTTCGAACGGCTCGTCGACCTCGGGGCGGACGAGCTCGTCGTCGTCGTCGGCTACATGAAAGAGCGGATCATCGAGCGCTACGGCGACGCGTTCGACGGCGTCCCGATCACGTACGAACACCAGCGCGAGCAGAAGGGGTTGGCCCACGCCCTGTTGACCGTCGAGGAACACGTCGACGAGGACTTCATGCTCATGCTCGGCGACAACGTCTTCGACGCGAACCTCGGCGACGTCGTGCGCCGACAGCGCGAAGACCGCGCCGACGCCGCCTTCCTCGTCGAGGAGGTCCCCGAGGCGGAAGCCGGCCGGTACGGCGTCTGCGATACGAACCAGTACGGCGAGATCACGGACGTCGTCGAGAAGCCCGAGGACCCGCCGTCCAACCTCGTGATGACCGGATTCTACACCTTTACGCCCGCTATCTTCCACGCCTGCCACCTCGTCCAACCCTCGAATCGCGGCGAGTACGAACTCAGCGAGGCGGTCGATCTCCTGATCGAGTCGGGGCGGACCATCGACGCCATCGGGATCGAGGGGTGGCGCGTCGACGTCGGCTACCCCGAGGACCGCGAGGCGGCGGAGGCGAAGCTCCGAGACGGCGCGGAGCCGGAGGCGGAAGCGGAGCCCGGGGCGTAGTCGCGGACGGCGCGCGGACCGCGTCGCGTCCCCCGGTGCGCGACCGACACGAATAAGCGGGCTTCCGTAATACCGTCACGTATGGACAGGAAGGAGCTCGGATTCGGGTTGTTCGGCGTCGCGGCGCTCGTGGAGATCGTCGCGCTCGCCCTCATCGTTTTCCGCGGCGTCCAGTCGATGGCGCTCTTCTACGTGATCGCCGGTGCCGCGGTCGTCGCGCTGGGCGCGCTCGGCCTCTACACGCTCGAAGCGTGGCGCCACCCGACGTCGTCGCACGAGACGACGCACTGAGCGGCGGCGGAGGCGGCCGACGAGCGGGGTTGGATCATACAGATCCGGTGTTTTTTCGACGGTCGGCGTCCGTGACGATCGGCGCCATCGCTGGCCCGCTGGAGCGGCCGCCGGGAACGTGCCGGCTCAGGCGCCCTCGGTCACGATGTCTGCGACCCGCTGTCGGTCGAACAGCGTGAGCGAGTCGCTGGCGAGCGTATCGAGGCCGTTCCACTCTCCGAAGGCGTCGGGGTAGAACTGCCGCGCCGTGGCCTCCGTCTGGAAGAGGTTGACGATGGGTCCCTGATAGGAGCCACCGCCGCGATAGAGGCGGTCGTTCTGCACGGCGCGCAACTGCCCGCCGACCGGGTCGTCCCGCATCCGTTCGATCTCGGCCTCGAACTCCGCCGTCGAGACGTGCGTGAGGCCGTACTGGAAGACGATCGCGTCGGGGTCGACCGACAGGAGCTGCTCGTAGTCCCAGTTGGCGTATCCGCCGTCGATGTGCCCGTCGAAGGCATCGCGGATTCCGAGGTCGCGGTACTGTTTGTGGTTGTTGCCCGCCTGTATGGGGTACGCCCAGAACGACCCGTTCTCGAAGTCTGAGTTCACCGAGATCAACCCGACGGTCGGCCGTTCGGCCGTCGGCGGGAGCGTCGACTGAATCGTCGCTCGGAGCTCCTCGTGAACCGCGTCGTACGCGTCGTACCGCTCGGACTCGTCGAAGGCGTCGGCGACGATCTCGAACGCCTCGTACAGCGAGTAGTAGCGGTAGTCGTGCCAGTCGTCGCCGCGCCGCCGGATGTCGTTCCCGAGGAAGGGCGCGACGTTCCGTTCGATCTCCGCCGCGTCGTCTCTCGTTCAGTCGTCGTCGAGGACGCCGAGCCAGTTCGGATCGACGAGGTGTACGTCGCAGTCGAGGCTGTACAGGGTCTCCGTATCGAATCCGCTGTCGCCACCGATCGACGTGACGCCGTCCAGTGAGACGTCCACTCCCGGGAGGTAATCGTAGAAGAACGCGGGCACGTTCGCGGGATCCCACAGCCCCCGCAGTCCGTCGGCTTTGCCGAGGGCGATCCCCATGTCGCCGTACGTGCTGAGGAACGACAGCCACGTCTCCGGTGCCTCGTCGAAGGAGACCTCGCCCATCGGTTCCATCGTCACCGAGTGCGGACCGTCGGCCGAATTGGCCGACGTGTTCGTCGTCGTCATCGTCGTCTCCGCGTCGGTGACCGGAGCGTCGCTCTCGCTGCCGGCACAGCCCGCTACCAGCCCGCCGGCGAGCACGCCGCCGCGCGTGAGGTAGTTCCGTCGCGTCAGTCCCGCGTCGCCGCCGCTGTCGTCGGCCATGATTTTAGGCTACCCTAATAATCTAAAGCCGTTTCGGTCACGGCGTGCGGCGTGGCTACGAAGGCGTCTCGTCGGTCGATGTCGCGTCCTCCGGCGGCCGGAGGAAGAGCGCGGCGAGGCCGGCGACGACGGCGAGCGCGCCGCCGAGCAGGAACGTCCGGTTCCACCCGAGCGAGGTGACGAGGAGGCCGGTGACGGTGCCGCCCAAGACGCCGCCCCAGATCTTCCCCGAGTAGAGGAGGGCGTAGTTCGCGGAGGAGTGATCCGTGCCGTAATACTCAGCGACGACGGTCGGGAAGAGCGTGTACTTCGGGCTCCAGAAGAACGTCGCCACGACGACGGCCGTCACGAAGACCGCGGGCGTCCCCCGGATGCCGAAGTGGACGACGGCGAAGAGCCCGAGACCGCAGAGGACGAACGACGACGCCATCGTTCGCACGGGGTCGAATCGGTCCGCGGCCTCGCCGAGGATGAGACGGCCGACGGCGCTGGAGAGCGGGAGGAGCGTCGCGGCGAGCGTGGCGACCACCGCGGCGAGACCGAGGTGATCGGCGTAGTCGACGATCTTCTCGGTGAGCATCAGCCCCGATCCGGAGACGGCGACGAACATCGCGTACATGAGCCAGAACTGCCAGGTGCGTAGCATCTCGCGCCACGTGTACTGCCGACCGCCCTCTGCGAGCGACGGCTCGTCGTCGCGGCCGTCGAGCCACCCGTCCGGCGGGTCGCGGATGACGAGCGCCCCGGCGAGGACGACCACGAAGATACCGAGGCCGACGGTCCGGAGGAGCGAGACGTACGCCCCGTCGGGCGCGGCCGGGCCGGTGATCGTGCGGACGACGGGCACGAGCGCCGCGGGTCCCGCGGCGAACGCCATCGTGCCGATGCCGGAGGTGAGTCCGCGGCGGTCCGGGAACCACTTCAGCGCGGTGTTGACGGCGACGGTGTAGACGATGCCGACGCCGACCGCGCCGAGCGAGTAGGCGAGGTAGACCTGCCAGACGGCGCTCGCGTACGCGAGCGCGACGTAGCCGCCGCCCGCGAGCACCGCGGCGAGCGCACAGATCCCGCGCGGACCGTGCCTGTCGCGCCACCACCCCACCGGGAACTGCGAGCCGGCCTGGAAGACGACGAACAGCGTGAACACCGTGGAGAGCACCGCGGCGTCGACGCCGAGGTGGCGCGCGACCGGCGAACGCAGGCTCGACCAGACGTACTGGTACGGCCCGACGACCGCCATCATTCCCGCGGCGGCGGCGACGAGCCACCACCGCGAGAACCCCAGTATCTCGCGCGCCCGCGTCCCGTGATCTCGATCCATTCGCGTCGGCGTTCGCTTCGACCGGCCGGCGGATAAGCCTCCGGATACGGGTCACACGCCCGCGGCACGGTCCGGCGTCGCGATCTCGTCCCCGATCGACGCGACACCACAACTCCTTATTACTCGAACGCGCCTGTGTTACTAACAATGACCGTCGTTTCCATCTCGATGCCGGCCGAACTCGCCGACCGGATCGACGAGTTCGCGGACGAACACGGCTACACGGGCCGATCGGAGGTCGTCCGCGAGGCCGCGCGCACCCTCCTCGGGGAGTTCGAGGACAAGCGCTTGGAGGACCGCGATCTCATGGCCGTCGTCACCGTCCTCTTCGACTACGAGACGACGACCGTCGAGGAGAAGATGATGCACCTCCGCCACGAGAACGAGTCCATCGTCGCCGCGAACTTCCACAGCCACGTCGGCGATCACCACTGTATGGAGCTGTTCATTCTCGAAGGCCGCCTCGACGCCATCTCGACGTTCGTCGGGAAGATCCGCGCGACGAAGGACACGCTCACCGTCGACTACTCCGTGACGCCGGTCGACGACGTCGGTCCGTTCGCGTAACTCGACCGTGGCACGGAAGGTACTCTTCGACACCGACCCCGGCTGCGACGACGCGGTGATGCTGGCGGCCGCGCTCGGACACGACGCGATCGACGTCGTCGGCCTCACGACGGTCTGCGGGAACACGACCGTCGAGAACACGACGCGCAACGCCCGCGCGATCCTCGAACTCGGGGGCTACGACGTCCCGGTTGCCCGCGGATGCGCCCGGCCGCTCGTCGACGAGCTGACGACCGCGGAGTGGATCCACGGCGCGGGCGGCATCCGCGGCGACCTCCCGTATCCGAGCGGCGACGTCGGCGACGAACACGCGGCGGACGCCATCGTTCGCCACGCCCGCGAGCACGGCGGCGACCTGACGATCGCGGCGGTCGGCCCGCTCACGAACCTCGCGCTCGCGCTCGCCATGGAGCCCGCGCTCCCCGATATCGTCGACGACATCTACGTGATGGGCGGGGCGGCGCTCGCGGCCGGCAACGTCACGCCGGTCGCGGAGGCGAACTTTCACAACGACCCGGCGGCGGCGAGCCGCGTCGTCCAAGACGCGTCTCCCACACTGGTCGGTCTCGACGTGACGAACGACGCGACGATCCCCTTCGAGCGGATCGAGTCGTACGAGGCGCGCGGCGGCGTCCTCGGGACCGTCGCCGATTGGCTTCGCTACCCCGCGGACGCCCTCGACGCGCGCGAGACCGGGCCGTCGATCCACGACGCCGCCGTGCTCGCCGACATCGTCGATCCCGACACGCTCGACTTCGCGGACTACTACTGCGAGATCGACACGACGGGCGGGCCGTCGCACGGATCGGTCGTCTGCGACCAGCACGGCGTCTACGACGAGGCACCGAACGCCGCGGTCGCGCTCGACATCGACGTCGAACGCTACCGCGACGTCGTCGCCGCGGGCCTCTCCGGGTACGCGACGCACGCCGAGGCCCGCGAGTGACCCCCGACCGTCCCGGCGACGTGAGCGGGTCACCGACACGGGCTTCGACGACCGCACGCTACTACGACGGTGACCCGAACGGGGTGCGGTGATCCCACTGCCGGGACCGATCACCGGCCGGGCCCGCCACTGCGGGACGAACGCCTTACCAGCCGCCCCGGCGTACGCGCCCACATGAAGGTCGTGAGCATCGTCGGGGAGAGCGACGCGGGGAAGACCACGCTCGTCGAGCGGCTCGTCGCGGCGTTGGACCGCGCGGGCGCGACCGTCGGGACGGTGAAAGGAATCCACCACGCCGTCGAGCTCGACGATCCCGGCACGGACACCCACCGCCACCGGAGCGCGGGCGCGGCGCGCGTCGTCGGCGTCACCCCCGACCTCACGGCGTCGTTCCGTCCTGTGGGCAAGGCCGACGGCGGCCCGGACGCCGCGCTCGACCGCGCGCTCGCCGAGTTCGGCGAGGATGTCGACGTCGTGCTCGTCGAGGGGTTCTCGGGGTCGGCGCTCCCGAAGATCGTCGTCGGCGACCCCGGCGCGAGCGACTACGCCGGTCCCGAACTCGCACGCGTTCCGGTGCCCGACGACGCGGACGTCGACGCCCTCGCCACGCGGGTGCTGGCGGCGGGCGCGGATCGCGGGACACTACCGGCAGACGGGACGATGGTCGACCTCACGCGCGCGATCGCGGCGGACATGCCGGTCTACCCGGGTGACCCCGAGGTGTCGATCACCCCTGCGGCGACGCACGACGCGGACGGCTATCGTGTCTCCGGGCTCGCGCTCGGGACGCACGCGGGCACGCACGTCGACGCCCCGCGTCACGTCGACCCCGACGGCGCGACCCTCGGCGCGTACGACCTCGCGGACTTCCGCCTCGATGCCCGGCGCGTCGCGGTCGACGCCGACGCCCGCGCGGAAATCGGTCCCGAGCGCTTTCCCGAGCCCGACGACGCCGACGTTCTCGTCGTCGACACGGGGTGGGCCGAGCGGTGGGGGACGCCCGCGTACGCCGATCACCCGTACCTCAGCGCGGACGCCGCGGCGTGGTGCGTCGAACACGACTACCACCTCGCGCTCGATACCTTCGGCCCGGACCCGACGCCGACGGGGAACGCCGATCCCTCGGAGCCGACCGGCGTGCCCGCCCACGAGCGCCTGCTCGGAGCGGGGAAACTCGTCTTCGAGAACCTCGCGGGCCTCGACGTCCTCCCGCCTCGGTTCACCCTGCGGGCGTATCCCCTCAAGGTCGACGCGGACGGCGCACCGGTCCGGGCCGTCGCCGAGCTCACGGACTGAGGCGGTCGTGCGGCCGCGCCCGCGACGACGAGCGCGGAGCGGTGGTCTCAATACCGCTCGTCCACGTCCTTCGGACGTGCTGTCGGACGCCCTCGCCGCCCTGCCGGTCCGCCCCTTCGCCGTGATGAACGCCGTCGGCCTCGTCGCGTTCGCGCTCGTCGGCGCGACGAAGGCGATCCGCGAGGAGTTCGACCTGTTCGGCGTCACCGTCGTCGGCCTCGCCACGGCGTTCGCCGGCGGGGCGACGCGCGACCTCCTCGTCGGGCGCGTCCCGCTCGTCCTCCGGTCGTTCGGCGAGATCTCGCTCGCGCTCGTCGGCGTCGCGCTCGCCGTCGGCGCGTACGTCGCCCTCGACGCCGCGGACGAGCACCCCGCGACGCTCGTCTCGGACGCGATCGGGCTCGCGGCGTTCGCCACCACGGGCGCGATCGTCGCGACGAACGCGGGCGTCTCGGGGTTCGGCGTCATCACCGTCGCGACGATCAACGCCGTCGGCGGCGGCGCGCTCGCCGATCTCCTCCTCGGTCGCCAGCCGTTCGTCCTCTTCGACGACTTCTACGCCAGCTGTGCGGTCATCGGCGGTGCGGCGTACTGGCTGTCCGCGGGCGTCGGCGGCCATCCCCGTACAGCGGCCGCGGTCTGTGCGGGCGTCACCGTCTGCGCGCGGCTCCTCGCCGTCTCGCTCGACTGGCACCTCCCGACGGCCCAACGCCTCGGCCGCCGCTGGCGTCGCCGCTGACGGGCCGCTAGATGGGGCCGTTTCACCCCGTTTCGTCCGCGGTCAGTCACACCGCCGTATTCGACCGAGCTACCGCATTCGGGGCGACGATACTGCGGACGGGGCGGTGTGGGGCCTCACTCGTTCACGAGGAGGATCTTCCCGCGGAAGTCGCCCGCCTCGGCGCGCCGGTGCGCTTCGGCGACGTCCGCGAACGCGAAGCGTTCGTCGACGTGTGGCGCGAGCGCACCGTCGTCGACGAGCGCCGCGATGTCCGCGAGCTCCTCGCCGATGCGTTCCCGTCCCTCGCCGAGGAGGACGGGGAGGATGACGAGCACGACGCCCAGTTCGAGCGACTTCGCGTGCATCGGCGCGAGCGAGAGCGACTCCGCGGCGCTGGACTCCGTCGTCGCGACCGCCCCGTAGGGGCGGACGGCCTCGAAGGCGGTTTCGAGGTGGTCGTCGCCGACCGGATCGAAGACGACGTCGAAGCCGCCGCTCGCGTGGTCCTCCACGTACGTCTCGACGTCCGTCGTCGTGTAGTCGACGGTCGCGTCGGCACCGAGCGTCGCCGCGAAGTCGCGCTTCGCGGCCGTCGATCCCGTCGCCGTCACCTCGCAGCCGAACCAGTCGGCGAGCTGGACGCCGATGTGTCCGACGCCGCCGCTCGCGCCGTAGACGAGCACCTCGTCCCCGAGGCCGACGTCGGCCTTGTCGGTCAGCATCTCCCACGCGGTCAGAGCGACGACCGGGAGCGCGGCGGCGTCCGCGAGCGGGATCGACGACGGCGCGTCCGCGAACGTCCCCGCGTGGCCGACGACGTAGTCCGCGAGCGCGCCCTGTCGGCCCGCCCCGCCCGGCATGCCGTACACCTCGTCGCCGACGTCGAACGCCTCGACGCCCTCGCCGACCGCGTCGACGACGCCCGAGACGTCGCAGCCGAGCGTCGCCGGGAGCGACGGCGCGAAATCCGGGATGTCGCCCCGGCGGATCTTGTAGTCGACGGGGTTGACGCTCGACGCCTCGACCGCGACGCGGATCTCGCCCGGGCCGGGGTCGGGGACGGGGACCGTGTCGGTCTCGAAGGCGTCCGCGTCGCCGTACGCCGCGATCCGGTGTGCCGTCATCTCTGTGGGCATACACGCGGCTTCGGTCTCTCGTTCGGAATACGTGGCGGTCCCGGCGACCGATGCGCATTCTCGGGACGGCGTCGGCCGAGGGGCTCCGTTCTGCTCTCCTCTCCCCCGACACACCTCACGATCCCGGACTCGGCGCCCGCGTGCGCCACCTTGAGGCTCCCCCGGACGCACGGGACCGTATGGGTACTGATACGCTCTCCGTCGGCGTCCTCGGCTACGGCTTCATGGGGAAGGCGCACGCGAACGCGCTCGGACGACTCCCGCTGTTCTTCCCGGACGCGCCCGACGTCTCCCTCGACGTGCTCTGCGGCCGCGACGCCGACGCGGCGCGCGAGGCCGCGGACCGCTTCGGCTTCGCCGACGTCGAGACCGACTGGCGGGACGCGATCGCGCGCGTCGACGTCTTCTACAACCTCGGACCGAACGACGTCCACGTCGACCCGTCGATCCGCGCGCTTGACGAGGGCGTCCACGTCCTCTGCGAGAAGCCGCTCGCGCCGACGCTCGACGGCGCCGAGCGGATGGCCGAGGCCGCGGCCCGAAGCGACGCCGTCGCCGCGACCGCGTTCAACTACCGCTTCGTCCCCGCGATCGAGTACGCGCGGCGGCTGATCGCGGACGGCGTCCTCGGCGAGATCAGACACGTCCGCGCCCGCTACCTCCAGGACTGGCTCGTCGATCCGGACGCACCGTGGTCGTGGCGTCTCGACGCCGACAGCGCGGGGACGGGCGCGCTCGGCGACCTCGGCGCACACAGCATCGATCTCGTCCAGTTCCTCGTCGACGACGTGACGGCAGTCAGCGGCCAGTGTACGACGTACGTGGACGAGCGGCCCGACGACGACGGCCGCCTCCGATCGGTCACGGTCGACGACGCGTTCAGCGCGCAGGCGACGCTCGCGTGCGGCGCGACGGCGACGTTCGAGGCGACGCGCTGTGCGACCGGCCACAAGAACACGAACGCGATCGAGGTCGAGGGCACCGAGGGCGCGATCCGCTTCGACCTCGAACGGCTCAACGAACTCGACGTGCTCCGCGGCGACGACCGCGGCTTCGAGACGGTGCTCGTCACGGACCCGGACGACCCCTACGTCGAGCACTGGTGGCCGCCGGGTCACACGATCGGATGGGAGCACACGTTCGTCCACGAGAACGCCGCGTTCCTCCGCGCGGCGGCCGACGGCGACGACTACGACCCGGACTTCGGGACGGGGCGGGACGTCCAGCGCGTCGTCGACGCGATCCAGCGGAGCGACGAGCGCCGCGAGTGGGTGTCGCTCTAGCGGGGCGCTTACGGCGTCGCGGACCGAACGGACAGTCGTACCGATGTCGATGTGGACGGACGGACGGACCGAACGGACCGCGCGGATCGCCGCGGCCCTCGCCCTCTGCACGCTGGCGGCGTGCGCGCTCCTCGGCGGCGCGAGCGCGGCGCTCCCCGAGCACGGATCGGCCGAGTCGGTGGGGATCGACGGCGTCACGACGAACGGAACGGCGACGAACGGAACGACGAACGGGACGACGACGAACGGGACAGCGACGAACGGGACGACGACCGGCACGTCTCTCGTCGTCCGCGGCGTGACGAACCGACAGCCGGACGAGGCGGCGGTGTTGCTCTCGCTTCGCGCGACGAACGGGACGGCGACCCGCCTGACGAGCGCCCAGACGTGGGGCTGGGACGGCGAGTGGACGGCGGCGTTCGACCTCGACGGCGTGCCACCCGGCGTCTACCGCGTCGAGGCGACGACGGGGGACGACACCGACGTCGAGTACGTCCGGCTCGGGGCGTCCGATGCGAGAGCAGACGCGAACGAGACGGACGTGGGCGCCGCGCGCTGACCCCGCACCTGCACGCGTCGGCGCTCCCGCCACAGACGAACGCGATAGTAGGGGGTGCGTCGCGAGTGCGACGTGGTCGGTGACGGCGAAGCGGGCGAGAGTGCAGCCGCTGGCGAACGGGCTGTCGAGGACGCGTCGGATTGACACCTGATCCGTCGGTGAACGCGCGGTCGGCGGACACTCGTCGCTCGGCGGGACGAACGATGGGGCCGGGGTGGTGCGCCCTCGACCCCGGATGGGTAACACGTGTGGTGCACGGCCCGGAGTCCGAACGGGGCTCCCGGAGTCTCACCGTATCCGTCCGTGCTGGCTCTATGTCGTTCTCACGACACGAAGGTAATAAGCGTGTCGCTCGTTTCGCCTCCCGAGTGTCGTCGCCGGGTGGCCACGCATGTTACCGGTAGGCGTTCGAGTTACTACGTGGGCGGAGTAGCGGACGCCAGATGTCCGTCTATGCGCCCGGGAGCGCCGCTATCGGCCGTTCGACGGGACAGACCAGACCGTCGAGGCGAAGGTCCAGCGCGCGCTGGAGATCGGCGCGGCGCACCTCGATCTCTCCGCGGAGTCGGCGCGAGCGCCGCGCTGAGCGAGCGCGCGCCGCACCGGTCACCAGACCCAGATAAAATGGACGATCACAAACGAGTAATTTCTTATATCGTAAACACGATTGAGATTACGATGGTGAGTGGGACATACGTCTCGGAGAGACCGGATTGGGTGGACGTTTCTGTATCGAACCGTCGGGGGCGGCGATGACTGGGTGGGTCCCGACGACGTGCATGCGGTGTGCGGTCGGGTGCGGCCACCTCCAGCGCGGCGCGGACCTCGGCAACGGGGTCGACTCCGTACGCGGCGACGCGGGACACCCGACGAACCGCGGCCTCGCCTGCCAGCGCGGGGTCAGCGAGACCGCGGATCCGGACGCGACGTTCCTCACGCGTCCGCTCGTCCGGCGCGACGGCGAACTCGTCTCGACGACGTGGGACGTCGCGCTCGGGAAGGTCACGGAGGCGATGCGGGTGGCGCGCGAGCGCGACCCCGACTCGATCGGGGTGTTGGGGAGCGGCCAGCAGACGAACGAGGCGGCGTACGCCCTCGGGAAAGCCGCGCGCGGCGCGATCGGAACGCGACAGTACGACGCGAACACGACGCTCTGCATGGCGTCCGCCGTGACCGCCTACTACGACGCGTTCGGGAGCGACGCGCCGCCGTGTAGCTACGCGGACGTCCCGGAGGCCGAGAGTCACGTCGTGTGGGGGGCGAACCCAGCCGTCGCCCACCCCGTGTTCTTCCGGTGGGTGACGGACAGCGCGCGCGACGGGGAACTGATCGTCGTCGACCCCGTGGAGACCGAGACCGCCGAGACCGCGGACGTCCACGTCCGGCCCGACCCGGGGGCGGATCTGACGCTCGCCCGCGCGGTGCTCGCGTGCGTCGTCGAGACCGGCCGGGTCGACGAGGCGTTCGTCGACGCGCACACCGTGGGGTTCGACGCCGCGATCGCGGACCTTCCAGATGTCGATGCGGCCTGCGAGGCGGCGGGCGTCGAGCGCCGCGACGTCGAGGCGCTGGCGTCGGCCCTCGACGCGAAGACCCTCCTCTACTGGGGGATGGGCGTCAATCAGAGCACGCGCGGGACGGCGACGGCGGGCGCGCTGATCGACCTCTGTCTCGCCACCGGCAACCTCGGGGAGGGGACCGGCCCCTTTTCGCTCACCGGGCAGGCGAACTCGATGGGGACGCGGGTCTGCTCGTCGAAGGGCGGCTGGCCGGGGATGCGCGACTACGATGACCCGGACGCGCGCGCCGAGGTCGCGGACGCGTGGGGGATCGACGTCGCGCGCCTCCCCGACGACTCCGGGCCGGGCCCGGTCGACATGTTCGAGGCGGTCGGCGACTCGATCGACGTGCTGTGGACGGTGGCGACGAACCCGGCGGCGGGGCTCCCGAACGCCGCGGACGCCGCCGAGCGATTGGACGACGTCTTCCTCGTCGCACAGGACGCCTTCCACACGGAGACGGTCGAGCATGCGGACGTCGTTCTGCCGGCCGCGACGTGGGGCGAGAGCGAGGGCACGACGACGAACATGGAACGGACGGTCTCGCGCGTCCGCGCCGTCACGGACCTCCCGGCGGGCGTCCGGACCGACCTCGACGTCATCGCAGCGGTCGCTAACGGCGTGCGCCGCGGCACGTTCGAGCGCCACCCCGAGCCCGCGGCCGTCTTCGACGAGATGACGGCGCTGACGGCCGGGGCGCCCGCCGATCTCTCCGGGCTCTCCTACGACCGCCTCGACGACGAGGGCGCGGTGCGCTGGCCCGCCCCGGACGCGGAGACGTCGGTCGCCTACCGCTACCGCGACGGCGACGGCTGGGCGTTCGAGACGCGGAGCGGGGACGCGCGCTTCTCGACGGGCGCGCCGACGGACGATCTCCCCGAACCGACGACCGACGCGTACCCGTTGACGCTCACCACCGGCCGAGAGAGCGACGGCTACAACACGGGCGTCCGCTCGCGCGGCGGCGACACGGCGATCCCCACGGTCCGGGCGAACCCCGCGGACGCCGCGGACGGCGATCGCGTGACCGTCGAGACCAGACGCGGATCGGTGGCGGCGGTCGTCGCGGCGGACTCCGCGGTGCCGCCGGGCGTCCTCTGGCTCTCTATCCATCACCCCGCGACGAACCGGCTCACGCTCCCGGCCGTCGATCCGCGCTCCGCGGAGCCGAACTACAAGCAGTGCGCGGCCCGCCTCGTCCCGCGAACGGACGGCGCGGACGTGCCCGAGACGAGCGACGCCGGCGCGGCGAGCGAGGCCTCCGACTGACGCGACACTCCGTTCGCCGCGACGGCTCGCACGCCCTCTTTAGGGTGACGAATGACTAGGAATATCCAGATATCGTAATCGAATGATCTCCTGATGGCGGTTCTTGTTGACGACCTTAGTCTGATTTAGGGTATTGATGTAATTCACTCACAACCTTTTTCACTTCCCGTCAGTCACACTGTAATCGAATACAGACAAATTTCGTCCACTTCTAACGGTATGAAGTGGCCATACGACTCACAACAATGGCAAACTACAAAGAGGACGTCAAATCGGAGATGTACGGTGACGCGGTGCGGGAGAAGATCGAGGAGTTCGCGGAGCGGGGGTGGGAGGCGATCCCCGAGGACGAGCGCGAGGAGTGGTTCACGCGCTTCAAGTTCTGGGGGGTGTTCCACCAGCGGGACGGACAGGAGAGCTACTTCATGATGCGGTTGAACAACTGCGGGGGCGTTCTCGAACCCGAGCAGTTACGCGCGATCGCGGAAGTCGCCGACGAGTACGCCCGCGGTCCCGCGGAGAACCCCCGGTGGGGGAACGGGTGGGTCGACTACACGACGCGTCAGTCGATCCAGCTCCACTGGCTGAAACTCGAGGACATCCCCGCGATCTGGGGGAAGCTGGAGGCCGTCGGCGTCTCCAGTCGCTCCGCCGGCGGCGACACGATGCGGAACATCTCGGGGTGTCCCGTCGCCGGGAAGGACGCCGACGAGTACGTCCCGACGCGCGACCTCCTCGACGAGATCGAGGAGGGCATCCGCGGCGACGACGACCTCGCCAACCTCCCGCGGAAGTTCAACATCTCGGTGACGGGCTGTAAGGTGGGCTGTGCGCAGGACTCGATCAACGACGTGGCCCTGGAGCCCGCCCACCGCCCGGTCGACGGCGAGCACACGAGGGGGTTCAACGTCCGCGTCGGCGGCGGCCTCGGCGGGCGCGAACCGCGGAAGGCGCGTCCCCTCGATCTCTTCGTCACGCCCGAGCACGCCTACGAGACCGTCAGGGCGTTCGTCGAACTCTACTGCGAGGAGGGTAACAGGCAGAACCGGAACGAGAACCGCGCGCGCTTCTTCGTCGACGAGTGGGGGACGGAGGCGATCCGCGAGGAGCTCGACGAGCGCCTCGATTTCGAGTTGCTGCACGCCGGCACCGACTTCCGCGGCGAGTACACCTACAACGCCGGGAAGCGCGACGCCGAGGGCCGACACGACCACGTCGGCGTCCACGATCAGACCGACGAGCGCAGCTACGTCGGCCTCTCCGTCCCGGTCGGCCGGATGCCCGCGGCGGACGCGCTCGCGCTCGCAGACCTCGCTGATCGCTACGGGAGCGGCGAGATTCGGCTCTCGCGCCGGCAGAACCCGCTCGTCATGGACGTCCCGGACGAGCGCGTCGCCGACCTGCTCGATGAGCCCCTCCTGGAGACCTATTCGCCGGATCCGAGCGTCTTCGCGCGCGGCGGGATGGCGTGTACGGGCACGGAGTTCTGCTCCATCGCGCTCGCGGAGACGAAGACCCGGATGGCGGAGACGCTGGGGTGGCTCCAGCGCAACGTCGAGGTCCCGGACGACGTGACGCAGCTGAAGATCCACTGCTCGGGGTGTACGGCGGACTGCGGGCAGGCGATGAGCGCCGACATCGGCCTCCAGGGGATGCGCGCGCGCAAGGACGGCGAGATGGTGGAGGCGATGGACGTCGGCGTCGGCGGCGGCATCGGCCGGGAGCCGACGTTCATCGATTGGATCCACCAGCGCGTCCCGGCCGACGAGGTGCCCGGCCTCCTCAAGAACGTCATCGAGACGTACGCCGAGATGCGCAACGACGGCCAGACGTTCCGCGAGTGGGTCGAGGCGACGGGCCACGAGACCATCGCGGAGCTCGCCGAGCCCGAGGAGACCGACTACGCCGATCCGTGTCTCACCGACGCCAAACAGGCGTGGTACCCCTTCGCGGAGGGCGACGGGCCGGCGCCGACGGACGCCGAGGGTACCCCGATCGAGGTGGGGGGCGATGACTGACGGCGAGCGCGCCGGTCGGCGGTACGACCGCGACGTGACGGCGGCCCGCGACGGATCGACGCGGCGCGCGGACGCCGAGAGCGGCGACTCACCGGGTGGCGACCCGGGTCTCGGCGGTGACGCCGCGCGCGTGGGTCCGACGGCCCGTCCGGCCGAGCTCACGGCCGAGGAGCACGACGCGTACTACCTCACCGACCCGGGGGACACGGAGGTGCACTGACGCGTGCAGGAGAAGACCGAACAACTCATCATCGCCACCGTCGGGTTCTTCTGGGCGTTCCTGATGTGGTTCTCGACGGCGGCGTTCAGCACCTCCATTTCGAGCGCGTTCACCCTCACGACGGGCGGGCTGGCGCTGCTCGCGTCGAGCGCGCTCTGGCTCGCCCCGCCCGGCCGCGTCGCCGCTGGATGGGCGGCCGACCGCTTCGGAGCGCACAACATCTTCGCGTTCATCCTCGCCTACTCGGGACTGATGAGCGTCGCCTCCGCGTTCGCCGTGAACTACGACGTCCTCTTCGTCGAGCGGCTGATCGTCGCCTCCGCGGGGATCAGCTTCGTCGTCGGGATCCAGCACGTCTCGCAGTGGTTCGACTCCCACGAGATCGGGACCGCGGAGGGGATCTACGCGGGCACGGGGAACGCCGGCGCGGGCGTCGGCGCGCTCGTCCTCCCGCGGCTCTACGGGACGAACTTCGATCAGGCGTTCCTCCACCTCGGGATCGTCGCGCTCCTGATCGCCGCCGTCTACAAGTGGCGCGGGAGGCCCGCGAAGGACCGCGCGACCGCGGAGACGGCGCGCGCGAACTCGAATCTGAAGTCCACGCTCTACGTCTGGACGCGCTTCGCCGCCATCGGCCTCATGCTCGCGTACGCGATGTCGTTCGGCCTCGAAATCGCCATGAACTCGTGGCTCCCGACCTACTACGCGACCGGGTTCGGGGACGCGATCGCCGGCCTCGGCTTCACGGGCGTCGCCGCGATCCAGACCGCCGCGGGGACGTTCGCGGCCGTCCAGTCGTTCAACGCGTCGCTCTTCCGGCCGTTCTCGGGTTACATGTCCGACCTCTGGCAGCGCAAGGGGTGGACGCCGTACCCCTTCCTCTCGGTCGAGCAGGGGTACGCCCCGCGCGTCCACTGGCTGTTCACCGCGCTCTGTCTGATCATCGCGTCCCTGTGCGCGCTCAGCGTCGCCGGCTACCTCGGCGTCCTCCCGCTCTCCGTCGTCATTCTCGCGGGGTTCGGGGTCTGCGTGAGTTTCGGGACGGGAGGCGTCTTCGCGATCGTCCCCGTGATGTTCGAGGAGCGTCCCGGCGTCGCCGCGGGGTTCGTCGGGGGCGTCTCGACCGCCGGCGGCATCGTCTACCCGCTTGCGTTCGGCTGGATGCCGAACATCCACAGCGGGTACGCACTCGTCGCCATCGGGCTCTTCGTGCCGTTCACGCTGTTCTACGTCTGGGCGATGCGCTCCGATCGGGGGCTGTCCACGCACGGCATCGGCTCGCGGGAACGCTGGCTCGGCCCCAGCACCGAGACCGCCCCCGGGGGTGACGACTGAATGACCGACGCCGACGTCGACCCGGCGCGCGAACCCTGGTACCGCTGGGGCCGGCGCGTCCTCTACGCCGAGATGCTGATCGCGGTGCTCGTCACCGTCTTCTCGCTCTCCCTCGCGTTCATGGGACAGGCGGGCTACATCGCGTAGGCACGCCCCCGCTCCCATCGTGGGTCGATACCCGTACCCGTCCCGCACCCGGTATCCGATACGCGTCTCTCGGATCCGGTGGGTCGACGCCGCCACGGCGTTCTGTCCGGAATAGCGACGCACAGCGATCGCCGACCGGTTGAGCAGATCCGTGACACTGCCCCCGCACTCGGAGCGGCGCTTCCGAGACCGGCGGCGTCACCGCCGTGGTCGACGCCGTGCCGGGGGGCGACGCCACGGCCGTCCCGACGCCGTCACCCGCTCACAGCGTTCGGCGGTGGACCGTAGTCGCCGCGGTCTCCAGCTCTGTGTCGTCCGCCGCCGCGACCGTGACGTGCCCCCCGTCGTGGGTGGCCTCGACCGTCGCCTCGAACGCGCCGTCGCTCGGCGTGACGACGGCCGCGTCCACGGGCGTCCGTATCGCCACGCGTTCGCCCGTCGTCCGCCCGGAGACGCGGAGCTCGCCGCCCTGAACGTGCGTGGTGACGTCGAGCGTCGGCCCCGCGGCCTCGTGGAGACCGCGATCGCGGTAGCGGCGCTCGACGACCGCCGGGGTCTCGACGGGTTCGCCCGCGTCGATCCCGTGCGCCAAGCGGACGTACTGCGCCATCGCCCACGCGAGCGGCGTCGCCGACCCCGTGCCCTCGCCGAACGCCCAGTCGTACCCCGTCCCGTACTCCCGGTCCCAGACCTGCTCGGCGATCATCCGCCCGGGGTTGGCGAACTCCTGCATCGCGCGCAGACAGCCCGCGGGATCGACGTCCGTCCCGGCGCTCGGCGCGTCCGCGAGCAGTTCGTACTCGCCGCGCTCCCCGGTGAGGAGCGGCCAGAGACGCCCCTTGCCGGCGTTCTCGGCCGACCACGGACCGCCCTGGTCGCCGGTCGCGCGCTCGCCGTAGCCGTCGCCGTTGTACCGGTAGAAGCCGGGTGCGGAATCGGCCTCGACCCGAATGGAGCGATCGACGGCCGCGATCGAGTTCTCGATCGTCGGATCGTCGGCCGGCAGGACGCCGAGCCGGACGAGTTCGAGGAATCCCGCGTCGATGATGTCGCGCTCGTCGAGCGTCGGCCCGCCGTTCGCCAGCGTCCGGTAGTGGCCGGCGTCGGGGTCGCCGTCGCGCGTCACGCGGACGTAGTAGGGGGTCTCCGGGTGACGCGCCGTCCCCGTCTCCGTCGCCGTCCACGACTCGACGTTCGCCGCCCAGTCGTCCGCGAGCGCCAGCCAGCAGAGCGCGTCGGCCGCGTGCCCCGCGTCGTCCGCCAGCATCGCCGCGCACGCCAACCCAGCGATCTCGGTGGCGATCGACGACGGCGAATACCCCGACTCCTCCTCCCAGCGTTCCTGGGCCGTCGAAGGGCCGTTTCGCGCGACGTAATCCGCCGAGCGACGGACGTTCTCGTAGCCGTAGGGAACGTCGTCGAAGTCGAAGCCGGCCTCGCGGAGCTGATACGCCATCACCTGCGGGAAGGAGATGTTGTCCATCTGCTCGCCGCCCCAGCGCGTCGTCCCGTTGACGTAGGTGTTCTGCGGGATGAACCCCGCCTCGTCCTGCTGGTACTCGTAGATGTACGCGAGTTGGTCGACGGCGATGTCGTGGAAGCCGACGGTGTCGAAGACCGTGAACACCTGGTAGAGGTCGCGCGACCAGACGAAGTTGTAACCGTACCCCTTGGGCTCGTCCGCGACCACCGCCTGCCCCCACGGGACGGACGGCGAGGCGATGGACGCGCCCGCGTACGTCTTGTCCTCGACCGCGAGGAGACACATCAGCGCCGCGTCGTACTGCGCTTCGAGCTCGTAGTCGCCGCGGACGGACGCGGGCGTGTCAGTGCCCGCGAGCGCGGAGCGCCACGTCCCGACGTACGACTCGCGCACCGTCTCGAAGCCGCGTTCGAGGGCGCCGTTCGCCTCCCCGAGCGCGGCCGCAGTGTTCGCCTGCTCCGCGAACCCGAGCGCGACCGTCTCCTCGATCGACGATCCCGATCCGACCTTCCCGACCAACACGACGTTCCCGTCGGTGACGGACGACCGCCCGTCGGGGATCGCCCCGTCGAAGAGGTCGGCGAGGCGGTCGCTTCCGGCGGCGTCGACGGTCGCCCAGTCGAAGCGGCCGGTCGTCGCCAGCGCGAGCGCCACCGAGTACGCCTCGCCATTCTCGTCGACGAGGAGCGGATCCGGCGCGTCGGCCGCGTAGGTCGCCCGCTCGCTCGCGACGAGGTTGTAACTGCCGGCCTCGCCGACGCGGAGGCCGCTGACGTCGTCGGCGACGTCGCCGAGGGAGAGGTCCGCCACCGAGAACACGTCGTACGTGGCGCCGTCCGCCGCCTCGAAGGTCACGTCCGCGACGACGGCGTCGTGATCCGTGTCGACCGCGTACTCGACCGTCAGCGTCCACTCGTGGCCGTCACCGACGTCGTCGGCCACGAACACGTGCCGGTAGAGGAGGGCGTCGTCCGCGACGGGCTCGACCCGGCGGAGGACCGCGTCGGTCTCCTCGCCCCGGCGCGTGTGCGTCCGCACCGTGTAGCCGTCGTCCCGGCACCGGACGAGGAAGTCCATCGTCCGCAGGTTCATCACGTCGATGCGCGGGAACCGCGCCTCCGTCAGTGCCCCCTCCGTGAGGGTGAACCACACCCGCGAGGGCTCCGCCGCGTCGTGGTCCGCGGGCGTGCACAGCCCGTGTTTCTCGCCCGTCGTCCACCGGGGACGCTCGGGCGGCGTGACGGCCTCCGTGGCCGGCGCGGGGAGCGCGCCCGCGTCGTCGAGGAGCGCCATCGCGTGCAGTCGGAGCGCGTGCGACCAGCCGAGCGGCGTCGCGCTGTCCGCCGTGCCGTCGTCGTACACCTGCTCCGCGAGGTAGCCGGCGTCGGTGGCGAACGGGCCGTCCGCGCCGAGCAGTTCGTAGAGTCCCCCCGCCCGTTCGAGGAACCCCGCGCCGCCCTGTCCGCGCTCGGTGAGGAGGACGCCGAGCCGCGCCGCCGCGACCGCGCCGAGCCCGGTGGCGACCGACCACACCTTCGGCGACGACTGGTTCGCCGCCCGCCAGTCGTCGCCCTCGTAGCGGATCAATCCCGCGACGTCGCTCCCCGGCGGATCGCGGAACAGCCCGCTCAGCGCCGCATCGACGTGGCGCGCGAGCCGACCGACCTGTCGCTCCGACACCGCGATTCCGGACGCGTCCTCGCACGCGACGACCGCCTCGACGAGCGCGAGCGAGGCCGCGTCGAGGCGGTCGTCCAGGTCGCCGTCGATGAGCCGCATCCCGTAGCGCTCGTGCTCCGCGTCCCACAGGTGATCGAGGCCGTCGAGGACCGTCGCCGCGCCCTCGCGGGCGCGCGTCGCCACGTCCTCCGGGACGGGCGCGGCCGCGATCGTCGCGTACGCCTCCGCGAACGTCGCCGCGGTGTGCGCGAACTGGCCGACGGCGTTCTCCCACGCGTTCTGACAGCGCTCCGGGAGCCCGTTCTCGGCGAGGCCGTCGTCGAGCGCGTCGAGCGCGTCCCCGATCGACTCCCGGATCGCCGCCGCCACCGGCGCGTCGAGCGCGTCGCCGCGCTCGGTGAGCACCGTCGCTAAGAACGCCGCGACGGTCGCCGTCTGGTCGGCCTGATACTCGTGCGAGCGTCGCTTGCGCTCGACCTTCGCGTTCGCCCATCCGGGGGCGAGCGAGCCGTCGGTCGCCCACACGCGGTGGGGCCACGTGCCGTCCGCGAGCTGCGTCTCGCAGTAGAAGAGCGCGGATTGGACGGGATCCGCGCCCGTCCCGATGTCGAGGCGATCGCCCGCGTCCAGCAGACGACGCGACACCTCCGCGTCGTCGCGGAACCAGACGTAGCCGTACCCCCCGCTGTTGGCGTAGAAGGGGTCGAACTCGGGGCCGGCGATGCGGCCCCCGGTCGGCCCTTCGAGGAGGTCGACGACGCGCAGGTCGGCGCGCACCGATCCCGCGCGCGGCACGTCCTCCGGGACGCTGATCGGCGTCCGCGCGATCGCGGCCTCGCGGAGGCTCGCCGCGCTCTCGTGGTTCCTCGCGCACGCCCGGAGGTCAGTGAGCGCCGTCTCCCGGTCGATGTCGTCGTGATCGGAGAGCTGCGTGACGAGCGTCGTCCGAACGCCGCGGCCCTCGCGTTCGAGGGGCGCGGTGACGACGAAGTTCCCGCTCAGACGCGTCTCGTCGTAGGGTTCGACGCCGCCGCGGGGGAACGACACCGGGGCGTCGTCGACGATCTCCGCGAAGCGCTCCGGGCGCTGCCCGCGCACGTCGCGCAGTCCCGTCGAGGCCGTCACGTAGTCGTGCTCGCGTCGGTGGAACACCTCGAGCGCCTGCGACCCGTCCGGGCCGCCGTTCTCGTGGACGAGCGCGCCGACGCGGCCCTCGCGGCCCTCCGGGGCCGCCGTCAGGAACGCGACGAGCCGGCTCTCCGCCGGCACGACGCCGCGGAGCTCGACGTGCGTCACGTGCGCGCGCCCGAGCGTGAGGTCGAACTGGTGGACGGTGAAGCCGTCGGCGTCGAACTCGGTCTCGACGAGCCGCGTCCCGCGGTAGTAGTGCTGGCGGAGGACGTCGAGCTCGTCGAACCAGTACGTCCGATCGGCCGTTTCGATGCCGAACCGCGATCGGTCGATCCCGTGCAACCCGGAGAGCGCGTCCGAGTAGTCGCGGAGCGCGCCCGACGGCGAGACGTGGACGAGGCGGTCCCCGTGTCCCGAGAACGCCCCCGTCGTCGTCCGCGTTTCCTCCGGGAACCGCTCGTCGTGTTGGCGCTTGTACTCGTTCAGCGCCGTTGTCAACCGCATGCGACTACCACCCACGCCGACTACATAAGTAGTTCTCCCGGCCGGCGGACCGTAATTGGTTAACCGGGGCGTCGCTCGCCCGCGTGAGCGGCGTCGTCCTCGCGGGACGTCACGCCCCGCCGTCGAACGCGTCCGGGGACGTCGGGAGGACCGCGACCGAATCGACGCGAACGCCGCCGCTCGCCGCCACCGTCTCGCCCGTCGCGGCGTCGCGCGCTCCCGTCGGCACGCCGAGATCGACGGTCACCGGCTCGGCCGCGAAGTTGCAGACGACGACGGCGGCCGCCGCGTCCCGCTCGTCCCCCGTCACGCCCGCTTCGTCGGCCGCGCTCTCACCCCCACCCGCGCCCGCGTCGCGTTCGGGGTCGGAGCCGCGACCGCCGTTCGCTCGACCGAAAGCGACGACGCGCTCCGGGTCGCCCTCGCGCACCGTGTAGTCGATCCGTTCGAGCGCCGCGTCGGCGGCGAGCGCCGGCATCGTCCGGCGGAGGGAGAGGAGCCGTCGATAGTGGTCGGTGAGCGCGTCGTCCGTCGCGTCCCAGACGAGCGCGTCGCGGCGGCCGAGCTGTCCCGTCTCCTGTCCGGCGTAGACGAGCGGCGCGCCCGGGAGCGTGCAGAGCGCGCCAGCCGCCGCGAGCGCCGCCGGCCGCCCGCACTCGACGCGGTACCGCGTCTCGTCGTGGTTCTCCGCGTAGAGCAAGAATCGCGCGTGATCCGGGAACCCGATCGCCGAACGTTCCTCGATCGCGTCGAGGAGCGCCGAGGCGGGCGCCCAGCCGGTGCCGACGCTCCGGAGCGCCGCGTACGTCGTCGAGTCGAAGTGGACGTCGAAGAGCCCCGCTTGGAAGTCCGGGATGTACGGGATCGTCTCGTCGAGCAGGAGGAACTCGGCGTCGCGGGCCTTCACCCGGTCGTGGACCTCGCGCCAGAAGCCGTCCGGGACCGCCCACGCCATGTCGCAGCGGAAGCCGTCGACGAGCGGCGCCCACGTGTCCACGGCGTCGAGGAGGTGGCGCCGAACGTCCAGCGTCTCGAAGTCGAAGTTGGCGATGTGCTCCCAGTCGAAGTACGTCCCGGGTTCGCCGGAGGGCTGCCACTCGTACCAGTCGCGGTAGTCGCTCTCGGGGTTTCGATACGCGTCCCGGAAGTAGGGGTGATCGCGCGCCGAGTGGTTCAACACCAGGTCGAAGAGTACCCGCATCCCGTGGTCGTGCGCGCGCTCGACGAGATGGCGATAGTCCTCGCGGTCGCCGAGGTCCGCGGCGAGCGAGAAGAAGTCCGTGATGTTGTACCCGTGCGGGGCGTGGTCGGCCGCGAGCACCGGCGTCAGCCAGAGCACGTCGACGCCGAGGTCGGCGAGGTGATCGAGGCGGTCGGCGATCGCGCGGAACGTCCCGCCGTGCTCGGCCTCCGGCGCGAACGTCCGCAGGTACACCTCGTAGTAGACCGCGTCCGTCGCCCACGCGGGGGGGTCGTACGGCCGGCGGACGGCGACGCCGCCCGGCGCCGCGTCGTCCCGCACGATCTCGACCTCGTCCGGGACGCTGTATCCGGTCTCCGAGACCGCGACCGCGTGGACGCGCGCGCGCTCCGGGAGCCGCGCGAGCGGGATTCGGAGCCGCCGGCCGTCCGCGCTCGCGTCGGCCGCCCGGAGGTCGTCGCGGTCGTCGAACGCGAACGTGACGTCGAGCGACGCCGCCGAGCCGCCGCCCGCCGGATTCGTCCGTGCGTCCGCTCTGATCACGACGCTGTCGCCCGCGACCCGCCCGTCGAGGTGGATCCGTGGTCGGCCGCCGCCGCGATCGCCGCCACCCGTCGCGTCGTGCCCGTAGCCGCTCGTCCCGGCGTCGCCCTCGGCGGCCACGTCGAGGGCCCCGCCGCTGCCGCGGGCGTCGCGCTCGCCGCCCGCATCCGCCTCGCCGCCGACGTCGAAGCACCGGATCGTCTGTCTGTGGACGCCGTCGGGCGCGTCGAGCGTCAGCACGTATCGTCCCGGGACGTCCGGGTGAAACCACTGGACCGGTCGGTCGTCGACGGCGGCGTTCGATCCCGCCGGCGCGCGCTCGATCCGCCACGCGTACGTCGCCGCGGGGTCCGGGTCGCGCGGCGCCAGCTCCACGCGGTCACCGACCGATACGAACCGCGGGGGCCCTGGGTGATGCATCGCTGGGTCGTGGGTACGACGCCGACCCTTTTGAATGGCGGTGTCCGATCGCGCCCGCCGTCACCGCAACGCCTTAGTCGTCGGTCGCCCGTGAGACCGTATGGCAGAGGACACCCCGACGGGGACGACGATCGACGTCACGGTCGACGACGATCGGACGGTCGTCACTGTCACGGGGACGCGCGACGCCGCCGTCATCGTCTCCTCCGAATCCGGCGAACGGATCTACCTCCCGCCGGAGGACTTCGCGGACGCGCCCGCGACGAACGGACCGCCGTCGACCGTCAGCCCGTACGACGGCGGACGCGACCCCGCCGAAGACGAGACGACCGCGTACGGCGGGGAGGACGCGTACGGCAGCGGGGGGACCGACGCGGGAAGCGACCCGCACGGCCCCGAGACGGACACCCGCGTGCTCGGCGTCACGTCGACGCCGACGGGGTTCCGGATCGTTCACCCCGAGCCCGTCCACGACGTGCGCGTCGTCGGGGCGCGCGACTAGCAGAGCTCGTGGTAGAGGGTCGCGTACTCGTCCGCGACCGTCGCCCACGAGCGGCTCTCGTACGTCGGTTCGCCCGACATCGCCAGCGCCCGGTCCACGCCGTCCGCGATGGAGTCGGACTCCGGTTCGACGAGGACGAGACAGTCTTCCGGGAGGAGTTCGGCCGCCCCGCACTCCGTCGTCACGATCCGCGTCCCCGCGGAGAGCGCCTCGACCACCGTCATCCCGAAGGGCTCCGCGAGCGACGCCGAGACGAACAGGTCCGCGCTCGCGTAGTAGTCCGCGAGCTCCTCGTCCGGGACGTAGCCGACGAACTCGACTCGGTCCTCGATGCCGAGCAGTTCGGCGAACCGGCGGAGCTGTGCGGTGAGGTGGCCGCTCCCGCCGACGACCAGCGTCAGCCCCGGCCGACGGAGTTTCGCGGTCGCGTAGAGGAGGTAGGCGATCCCCTTCTGGTGGGTGTGCCGGCCGACGAAGAAGAGCATCTCGCCGTCGATCCCGAGTTCGGCCTTCAGGTCCCGTCCCGTCGGGCGGACGCGCTTGAAGCCGTTGTGGACGACGGCGGGATCGCCGCCGTAGCGCGCCACGAGCCGCCGCGCGGTCAGCTCGCTCACCGCGACGAGCCGGTCGGCGGCGTCGACGATCCGCTGCTCCGTTCTGACCTCGCGGGTCGGCGGGTTCAGGTTCCGGTCGGCGGAGAGCGAGTGGAACGTCGTCATCCACGGTACGTCGTGGGCCGTGCTCGCTCGCGCGCCGGGACTGTAGCCGAACCAGTCGTGGGTGTGGACGACGTCCGCGTCGGCCGCGACGTCGACGAACTCCTCGGAGAGGCGGCCGATCCGGGTGATGATGTCGCCGTCGCCCGTCGGGACGCCGTGGACGTGCGGGTCGTCGTCGGGGGCGTACTCCGCCGGGAGGACGAGTTCGATGTCGACGTCGTCGCGCGTTTCGAACTCCGCGTACAACTCCCCGACGACGGTGTCGAGTCCACCGGTGACGCGCGGCGGGAACCCCCATCCGAGCATCGCAACCGTCAGCGACACGGGGTCTTCCCTCGCAGCTCTCGTTTCGTCACGGTCGGTAACGTTGATGCAGGGGGGCCGCAAAAACGTTCGCATGGATTTCGAGCGGGCGAGCGGCGTGTTCTGTCACCTCACCTCCCTACCGGGACGACACGGGATCGGCGATCTCGGCGACGGTACACGCGATTTCCTCGCCTTCCTGGAGCGCGCCGACCAGTCAGTCTGGCAGTTCTGTCCCGTCGGACCGACGTCGGGCGCGCACGGCCACTCGCCGTACAGTTCGCCGTCGACCTTCGCGGGCAACCCCCTGCTCGTCGACCTCGACGCGCTCCGCGAGCGGGGGTGGCTCACCGCCGCGGAGACGGAACCGCCAGCGGGGAGCGATCGCTCGTCGGTCGCCTACGACGTCGTCGCGCCGTACAAGCGCGACCGCCTGCGGCACGCCTTCGAGCGCTTCGACGCCTCGGGGTCGCCCGGGTTCGACGCCTTCCGCGAGCGTGAGGGCGACTGGTTGGCCGACTACGCGCTGTTCGCGGCGCTCAAGGACGAACACGACGGCGCGCCGTGGACGTCGTGGCCGGCAGGCGTCCGCGAGCGCGACCCCGAGGCCCTCGCTCGCGCCCGCGACGACCTCGCCGAGGCGGTGCGCTACCACGCGTTCGTCCAGTGGCGCTTCGACGAGCAGTGGCGCGCGCTCCGCGCGGCCGCCGACGACCGCGGGGTGACGCTCGTCGGCGACGTGCCAATGTACCCCGCGCTCGACTCCGCGGACGTATGGGCGAACCCGGAGGCGTTCGCGGTCGCGGACGGCCGCCCGACCGCCGTCGCGGGAGTCCCGCCGAACCCCGGCGACGACGGCCAGCGCTGGGGGATGCCGGTCTACGACTGGGACGCGCTCGCCGACGACGACTACGGCTGGTGGCGCGCGCGCCTCCGCCGACTGCTCGAACGCGTCGACGTCGCACGCCTCGATCACTTCAAGGCCTTCGAGTCGTACTGGGCGATCCCGGGAGACGCCGACGACCCCGCCGCGGGCGACTGGCGCACCGGCCCGGGCGCGGACTTCTTCGAGACGGTACGGGACGAGATCGGCGGGCTCCCGTTCATCGTCGAGGACCTCGGGTTCCTCGACGCGCCGTTGGAGGCGCTCCGCGAGCGCTTCGACTTCCCGGGGATGCGCGTCGCGCAGTACGCCGACTGGTGTGCCGACCACCACCGGCACAAGCCCCACGACTACCCCCGCGACTGCGTCGCCTACACGTCGACGCACGACACGGACACGATCGTCGGGTATTACGACGGCCTCGACGACACTCAGCGTGCCTGCCTGGAGTACGCCCTCGGCGTCAGCGGCGACGGCGTCGCGTGGGACGTCATCGACGGCGTCTGGGAGTCCGACGCCGTTCTCGCGGTGACGACCGTCCCGGACCTCCTCGGTGCGGGGAGCGACGCGCGATTGAACACGCCGGGGACGACGGCCGGCAACTGGCGCTGGCGGTTCGACCCCGCGGCCCTCGACGACGCCCTCGCGGAGCGACTGCGGGCGGCCACGGCGGCGACCGGGCGGGCTTAACTGACGCCCTGCGGGACCGATTCGGCCGTCTCGTAGCCGTCGAAGCAGTCCGCGACGCTCCACGTCCGGGTCCCGTCCGTACAGGGGAACACCCACGCCAGCGTGTCGCCCTCGTACACCGCGAGCGTCACCTCTGGGAGCGCGATCGTGCGGACGCTCCGCCCCAACCGCGAGGTGCGGGTCTCGACGGAGAGCGTCGAGCGGACGTCGCCGGCCGACCACGCGGCGAGCGCCTGCAGGTCCGCGGTGTCGTCGTCGCCTCCCTCGGAGAGGATGACCTCCCCCTGGACCGTCTCGATCTCGAACTCGTCGACGACGCCGGCGGCCGCGAGCGCGCTGAGACGGTCGATGGCCACGGTCCGCTCGCCGGCGACGGGTCGCCGGACGTACAGCACCAACCGGATCGGCGTCCCGTCGTCAGCTCGATCACTCGGCATACGTCGACCAATCTATGCCATGTGATATCAAATCTATCGGAAAACGCCAAAAATTGCAACGCTCGTCGTCTACAGACGCGTCACGATGTACGACGCGATGTCGTCGACGAGGTCGGGGTCGAACGTCCAGAAGCCGTCCCAGGTCCCGGACTCCTGTTCGATGGCGAGCAGCGCGACCGGATCCGGCGTCCGCGACGCCTCCGACGCCCCTTCGGACGCCGCCGACGGCTCCGTCCGCGCCTCTGCGTCCGGTCGGAAGAGCACGAACCACGAGTCCGTGAAGTCCGCCGTGTACCCGCCGTGCATCGTGACGCCGAGCGACTCGGGAGGGACCCAGTTCGGGACGCCGTAGACGTGGACGTCCGTCTCGGTGTCGCCGAGCGTCTCGTACACCTCCCGCGTCCCCCGCTCGTCCCGGATGCGCGAGAGCGACTGGAAGGAGGCCCGGTGATGTCCGCCGTTCGCCCGCCACGACACGCGCTCGATGTACCGCGAGATCACGATCAACAGGAGTTTCTCGGTGTCGGATTGGGGGTACGAGCGCAGCGAGAAGCGGACTTCATCGAGCCCCATCAGCACGTCCGGGAGCTCCAGCGTCTCGATCCCCTGTGCGCCGGTCCGGTAGAGGTCCGAGTTCACGAACAGGAGCGTCTCCTGGAGGGCCGAGAGGGGGGACGTCGCCACCACCTCGCCGTCCTCGACGAGCAACACGACGTCGTCGTCGACGTCCGGGACCGCGGCCTTCTCGACGTCGATCGGCTGCTCCGCGAACGCAGATTCGAGCATCCGATGGAGGACGTCCGGTCCCGTCGCGTTGGCGACGACGAGCGAGCGCTCCCGATCCGGGACGCGATCGAGGAACCGCGTCAGCGACATCGTGCTCCCCACAGCCGGTACGCGCGACGAGTGACCCGACGCCCGCGGGGTCCCGGTGATCGGACGCGGATCATCGGACCCGTTGGAGTTCGACGCAGACGATCGTGCCGCGCGGGTCGTTGTCCTCGACCCACACGCGCCCGCCGAACTGCGTGACGAGTTCGTCCACGAGGTAGAGTCCGAGCCCGGTGCCCGAACTCCGCTCGCCCTGTTCGCCGTGGTCGAAGACGGCGCGCTTTTGCGAGTCCGGGATTCCGGGGCCGTTGTCCGCGATGCGGACCGTACACGTCTCCGCGTCGGCGACGACGGAGACGTCGATGCGGACCGCCCCGCCGTCGCTGTGGAGGACCGCGTTGTCCAAGAGGTTCGTGAAGACGGAGGAGAGCAGCGGCGTCGCCGACACCAGACACTCGTCCGGGAGATCGACCGGGCCGTCGACGACGAGCGAGTCCGCCTGGTACTCGAACGTCGAGCGCACCTGATCGATCTCGCGCGTCAACACGTCTCCGAGGTCGATCGGTTCGAGCGCGGGATCCTCGCTCCCGAGAATCGCGGTGAGATCGCGCACCTCCTCCGTGAGCTCTTGGGTGTGGACGGCGGCGTTCATCACGCGCGAGAGCGTCTCGCGCTGGTCGGCGTCGAGGTTCCCGCGTAACTCCTCGCCCCACCCGCGGATCACCGCCATGTCGTTACGGATGTCGTGACGGATGATCTGATTGAGCAGTTCGTACTGATCGCGCTCGGTGCTGAGCGCCTCCTCGGCCCGCTTGCGCGCGGTCACGTCCTGCTGGAACCCGACCCAGTTCGTGACGACGCCCCGCTCGTCGCGGAGGGGCGCGATCGTCACGGCGTTCCAGAACTCCTCGCCGTCCGCGCGCTCGTTGCGGAGTTCGACCGTCGTCGACTCGTTGGCCGCCATCGCGTCGCGGAACCGCTGGACCGCGGCCTCCTCGGTCGCCTCGCACTGGAGGAACCGACAGTTCCGGCCGAGCGTCTCCAGGACGTCGTAGCCGGTGATCCGCTCGAACGCGGCGTTGGCGTAGATCAGCGGGTTGTCCGGACGGGTGTAGTCCGAGATCGTGATCCCGACGGGCGCGGCGTCGATCGCCCCGGTCTTGAGCGGCGTCGTCGGCAGTTTCGCGCGCGCGTCCTCCGCGACGCTCAGGCTCGCGAACGCCTCGCCGTCGTAGACGAACGGCGAGATATGGAGGCGATGCGAGCGCGCGTCGTCGCTCTCCTGATACGGGAGCGTCAGCGTGAGGTCGAGCGGCGTCGTCGGGTCCGCGATGTCGTCGAGCGACGCGTCGCCCCGGCGGAGCGTGCGGAGGTAGGTCGCCGCCGTTCGCGTGACCGCCGGATCGATCCCCGTCGCGTCGACGAACGTCCGCCACGCCTCGTTGGCCACGACGGCCGTCCCGGCGTCGTCGACGATGGTGATCCCGTTCGAGAGGGAGTCGAGCGCGCGCGCGGCGTACTCCCTGTCCGCTGTCCCCCTCCCGGGCGTCGGCGTCGTCATATCCACGTGTACCGACCCTCCGGGCTTAATACCTCTTGCCGCGGCGACCGACGGCGCGTCCGACCGGTACCCGTCACGACCGACCGATATATGCGCCTGCCGGCGGACGTCCCTTCGTGGAATCGACGGAGCGCACCCCGGACTCAGGTGGTGGACGAGCGCGCTCGACGTCCTCGCCGTCCTCTGTCTCGGCGTCGCCCTCGACGCCCTCGGCGTCGCGTCGCTGACGATCGGGGCGCCTGGAACGCTCACCCACCTGTTCACGTACACCGCGAGCGCGACCGAGATCTCGCTGTCGGTCGGCCCCGGCGTGACGGAACAGGTCAACGGTCGGCGCGTCCTACGACCGCCTCTCCCGCTCCCACGGGGTCTCACAGCGCGTCCCGGAGGCGCTCTCGCGCCTCGGGGACGGTGAGCGGGATGTCCGAATCGTCGAGGAGTCCCGCGAACACCCGGACCGTGGTCGGCGGCCGGAGTCCGACGTCGGCGAGCAGGTCGCCGTCGGTGAGGACCGCGCGGGCGGACGCGTCGGCGGCGATGGACCCGTCGCGGTCGACGACGAGCACGCGCTCCGCGATCTCGGGGACGGCGTCGAGTGACGGCGTGAACACGACGACGGTGCCGTCGTGATCGCGCACGAGGTCGCGGATGCGCGCGCGGTAGTGCGCGTCGACGGCGCCGAACGGTTCGTCGAGGAGGAGGACGTCCGGATCGAAGGCGAGGACGCTCGCCACCGCGGCGCGTTGCTTCTCGCCGCCGGAGAGGCGAAACGGCGGCCGGTCGAGCAGGTCGGTGAGTCCGAGTTCGTCGGCGAGCGATGCGACGCGTCGCTCCGCGCGCTCGCGCGGGAGCCCGAGCTGCGCCGGGCCGTACTCGATGTCCTCCCGGACGGTCGTGTTGAACAGGTAGTCGTTCGGGTCCTGGAGGAGCACGCCGAGGCGCTCGCGGACGGCCTCGGCGTCGGTCGTCTCCCCGAAGTACGTCACCTCGCCCGCGGTCGGGGCGACGAGGCCGCCGAGCGCGAGCTGGAGCGTGCTCTTGCCCGATCCGTTCGCGCCGACGACGGCGACGCGCTCGCCGCGCTCGATCGTCAGATCGACGTCGCTGATCGCCGTCGTGCCGTCCGGGTAGGCGTGGGTCAGCCCGCGAGCGTCGATCACGGTGTCCACCGGATCACCCCCGAGACGACGACGGCGACGGCCGCGAGCGCGAGCAGCGCGTAGTCCGCGACGCCGACGCGGCGCGAGCGACCGTACGGCGACGGCGGGCGCGAGCCGCCGCGCGCTCGCATCCCCCGCCCGACGCGTTCGCCCCGATCGAGCGTGCGGAGGACGAACGTCCCGGCGATCCGCCGCGCGTCGCGCCAGCCGTCGCGAAGACCGGTCTCGCCCGTCGTTCGGCTGTTGCGCGCGAGCACGAGGCGCTGGAGTTCGTCGAAGAAGAGGAAGAGGTATCGGTAGGTGACGGCGACGACCCAGACGAGCGGGACCGGCACGCGAAGCTCGCGGAGCGCGGCGACGAGGGCCGAGAACGGCGTCGTCAACACGAGCAGCGAGAGGAGCGCGACGCCGACGCCGACGCGGACGGTGAACAGGAGGACGTAGGCGACGCCGGCCTCGGTGACGGTCACACCGAGGAGCCGAACGAGCGCGTCGCCCGGCAGGAGGACCGCCTGCGGGAGGGCGACGAGCGCGGAGACGAGCGGGACGACCGCGGACCGCGCGAGCAGTCGGCGGAGCGGGACCGCGGAGAGGCGGGCCAAGCCGGCCGTCAGGGCGGCGAAGCAGAGCGCGACGCCGAGCGTGCGCGTGAGCACGACGCCGAGCGCGAGCGCGGTGATCGCGCACAGCGAGACGCGCGGGTCGCGGCGCTGGAGGAATCCGTCCGCGGTAGCGAGTTGTTCGGCCGCGAAGAGAGCGCGCAGCGCGCCCGTGATCGTCTCGACGGAGCGACCGAGGACGCCGCTCACCGTTCGAGGAGGCGTCCGGCGCCGAGCGCGACGCCGAGCGTGAGGAGCGTCCCGATCCCGCCGGCCGCGAGCGTGCCGAGCGGGCCGTCGAGACCGGCGACCGTGTAGTCGGGGAGGAGGCCCGGGAGAACGGTGCTGGCGGCGTCCGCAGCGCCCGTCGCGTGGGCGGCGTTTTCGAGCGGTTCGGCGTAGCCGACGGCGCCCGACGCCCACCCGAAGACGGGCGCGAGGAAGACGAGGACGAGGAGACACGCGAGCGCGCGCCGGACCCACGGGCGCGTGAAGGGGACGCCGGCACTCATGCGCCCACCTCCGGGGCGGCCACCTCGTCGGCCGAGCGTCCGAGGACGAGGTCCGGACGGGCGTCCGCGACGTAGCCGTAGACGGCGGCGGTGATGGCGCCCTCGACGAGGCCGAGCAGCGCGTGGCCCACGACCATGATCGGCACCGTGGTCCCGACGGCGTAGGCGAAGGCCGAGGAGAAGCCGACGCCGAGGCCGACGACGAGCGCGGAGACGGTGATCGCCCCCCAGCCGGCGACGAAGGCGGCGCCCGTCTCGTGGACGCCCCGGCAGGCGCGGAAGAGCGCGTAGCCGACGAGGACGTCGACGACGGCCATGGCGAAGAGGTTCGCGCCGAGCGCGATGATCCCGCCGTCGCCGAAGACGAGGGCCTGAATCGTCACGACGGCGGTCATGGCGAGCACGCCAAGCGAGGGACCGAGCAGGACACCGGCGAACGCGCCGCCGACGAAGTGCGCGCTCGTTCCGCCCGGGATCGGCCAGTTCAACATCTGTGCGGCGAAGACGCCGGCGGCGACGACGCCGAGGAGCGGGGTCCGCTCGTCGCCGAGCTCGTCGCGGGCGCGCCGGACCGCGAGACCGATCGCGGCGCCGGAGCCGAGCCAGAAGAGGCCCGCGACCCACGGGTCGAGGAAGCCGTCGGGGATGTGCATGCGTGTCCGGATCGAGTGCGAGGGAAACAATAATACTTTCCGTGTCGTTCGTAATATTCGGGCGGATGTCCGTGATCGAGGCGGGTCTCTTTTCGAGCGAACCGAACGAGTGCGACATTCTGCTCGTTTCGCGCCCCGAAGTGCCCGATATGTTACTCCGACCCGTCGGTGCCGCAGTGGCGAGCGACGCGGCGGTCGGATCGGTGCGGGTCGGAGCCGGCGACGCCATCGAAACCGTCATTCGCCTCCGGCGCCTCCCCCCGGCGACCACTCGTGCGCCACGTTCAGCACCGTCGTCGAGAGGGACCGGACGCGACACGCGGGCCGACCGCCGCGGGCGGGGGCGGCCGCGCGACGTCGAACGCCGGCCGCCGCGGTGGTGGACCGTGACGGCGGTGACGACGAGCGTCGTCGTCCCCGTCTACAACGACCCCGACGGGCTCTCGACGACGGTCGAGTCGCTCCTCGCGCAGGACACCGACGACTACGAGATCGTCGTCGCGGACAACGGCTCGACGGACGAGACGTCCGACATCGCCGCGGCGTTCGCGGACTCGGAGCCCCGCGTCCGCCACGTCGTCGAGGGCGACGTCCAGAGTTCGTACGCCGCGCGCAACGCCGGCATCGAGGCCGCCGCGGGCGACGTGATCGCCTTCGTCGACGCGGACATGTGGGTCGAGCGCGACTACGTGCGCGGAGTGACGCGGGCGGTGGCGGATCGGGAGTACGTGGGCTGTCGCGTCGAGCTCGTCGCCGGCGACGGGACGGTCGCGCGCTACCGGCGCGCGAGCGGCTTCCCCATCGAGCAGTACGTCGAGGAACACGGCTTCGCTCCGACGTGCTGTCTCGTCGTCACCCGTCACCTACTCGACGAGATCGGCGGCTTCGACGCCCGTCTGGTGTCGAACGGCGACCTGGAGTTCGGCCGCCGGGCGCGCCGGGCCGGCTTCGCGCTGACGTACGAGCCGGACGTCACGCTGTATCACCCGGCGCGCTCGACGCTACGGAGCGTGCTCTCGCAGAACTACCGAATCGGCCGCGGGCGCGAGCAACTGCGACGCTACCACGGCGAGCGCTTCGACGTCCGGCCGCTCGCCGACCCGCGGAACGTCCTCCCGGTCCACCCGGGGCGGTTCGCCGACTCCCTCGACGCGCCCGCGGCGCGCCGCCGCGACCTCCTCGTCTGGTACGTGATCGCGTGCGTGCAGAAGTGGGCGCGGACCGCGGGCACGCTCGCACAACGGCGGGCCGAGACGGCGCACGCGGACGGCTACGGGGAGTCCGACTGAGCGGCGAGACCGGCGGACTAGCCGGCGACGCGCGCGGCGAGCGTCACACCGGTCGCGGTCGGCGCGTCCGTCGAGTCCGTCGCGTTCGTCACGTTCCCCGTCTCCTCGATGACGTAGCGCTGGCCGACCATCGGATCGAGGAGCGTGTCGACGGGTGCCCGGTCGTCGCGGAGCGTCGGCACGTCGTCCGTCGGCACGTCGACGGCGTACTGCTCGATCGCGTCGCCGAGGTCGATGCCGATGTCGCGCGCCGCGTTCCGCTCGCGCAACTCGGCCTGCGTCACGTGCGTCCCGCGCTTCGTGGCGACGAGTTCGACGTTCTGCACGACGTTCGTGTCGGTGGTCGGGAAGCTGTACACCTGGGGGAAGACCTCGTTCATCGTCTCGTACTCGGCGCGGTAGAACTGCGAGGCGGGACCCGTGGGCGCGGAGATGACGTTGGCGACGACCCCCCCGTTCGGGGAGAGGCGATCCGACGCGAGCGACATGAACTCCCGGGTCGTCAGCTGGAACGGTACCTTGTCCTTCTTGTAGGCGTCGAGGACGATCAGGTCGTAGGTCTCGTCCGTCTCCCGGAGGAACTGACGGCCGTCACCGACGTGGGCGGTGACGTCGTACTCGTCCGCCCGGAAGTACGCCTCGGCGACGCGGACGACTTCGGGGTCGATCTCGACGACGTCGACGCTCGCGTCGTACTCGGCGGCGAAGCGCTTCGGCCCCGTGAACCCGCCGCCGCCGACGAACAGCACGCGGTCGATGTCGTCCGGGTCGTCGGCGAGGAGGTAGGGCATGTGGAAGTACTGGGTGTACTCGAAGACGTGTCGCGTCGGGTCGCTCTTGTCCATCGCGCTGTGGCGCTGGCCGTCGAGGTAGAGCGTCCGCGTGTCGCCGTCGTCGACGACCGCGAGGTCCTGGTACGCCGTGTTCGTCTCGTAGACGACGTCGCCGCGGGCGGTGTAGCCGAACGCGCCGGTCGCGGTCGCCGCGACGAGGAGGAGCGCGACGACGAGCGTCGAGAGCGTCGCTCGTCGGTCCGACGGCCACGCGAGGACGCCCGCGGTCACGACGAGCGTCGCCCCGAGCGCGAAGGCGATCCGCGAGACGGAGAGCGAGGGGATGAGGACGAAGGTCGTACCGAACGCTCCGACGATGCTCCCGACGGTCCCGAGCGCGTAGACGCGCCCGGAGGCCTCGCCGATCCCCTCCCGGTCGGTGAGTTCGGCCGCGTACGGGCTGATGAAGCCGAGCAGGTACGTCGGCGGTCCGAATAGGAGGACGACGGCGGGGAGGGACGCGAGGCGCGCGGGGAGCGGAAGCGCCGCCGCCGACGCCAACAGCTGATCGGCGAAGACGATGAGGACGGCGACGTACACCGCGGAGCCGAGCAGCAGGCGGACAAGCCGACCGTTCGTCGCCTCCTCGGCGGCCCGCTTTCCCCCGTAGTGGTACCCCACGCTCAGCGCGGCGAGGAAGACGGCGATGACGCTCCCCCACGTGTAGATCGAACTGCCGAACTGGGGCGCGACGATCCGTCCCGCTAGGATTTCGAGGCCCATGCTGACGACCCCCGAGGCGAAGACGGCCAGCTCGGCTCTGTCCAGCCGATCCGCCAGCACGCTCATTGGCGTGCGTTAGCTCCGCATGGGGATAAGTTCGGAGGGGCGTCGGGCGGGAAGTCGGTCACCGACCGAGTCGACCGGTCGAGCGGTTCGACCGGCTGACCCGCCGGGGCGTACATAGACACGCCCGGAGAACCACCGTGCGGAACGTCATCATACGTCTCAGAGCTCGCCGCGATCTTCGAGCGCGTCGCGGGCGAACGCGACGTGCGCGAGGAGCGGGCGGAGACGTACGACCGGAACCCGGAGGAGCACGACGCGAACCGCGACGTCGCTCGTGCGGTCGACGACGGGTTCGGCGACGCGATCGCCGGCGGGGAAGCCGGACGGGGTCCGCCGGCCGGGTGAGGGCCCGCTACTCGGTGAGGAGCGTCACGTCGAGCCAGTTCGCGGAGTGCGTCAGGCTCCCCATCGAGACCACGTCGACGCCGGCGGCGGCGTAGTCCGCGACGGTCTCCGGCGTGATCCCGCCCGAGGCCTCGGTGAGCACGTCGTCGGGGAGCGTCTCCACGCAGTCCGCGACTTCGGCGGGCGTCATGTTGTCGAGCAGGACGATGTCCGCGCCGTAGGCCGCGGCGCGGCGGGCTTGGGGCTCCGTCTCCGCCTCGACCTCGACCTTCGTCGTGAAGGAGGCGCGTTCGCAGGCCTCGCGGACGGCCGTCTCCAATCCGACGATGTCGATGTGGTTCTCTTTGATGAGCACGGCGTCCGCGAGGTCGTAGCGGTGCGGGTCGCCGCCGCCGACGCGGACCGCCTTCTTCTCGAAGTAGCGAAAGCCGGGCGTCGTCTTGCGGGTCGCGGCGACGCGCGTCTCGCCGGCCCGATCGACGCAGGTCCGGGTCGCGCTGGCGATCCCGCTCATGCTCCCGAGGAAGTTGAGGGCGAGGCGTTCGGCTTCGAGGAGCGCGCGTGCGTCGCCCGACACTCGCAGGACGTCGTCGCCAGCCGCGATGGCGTCCCCGTCGTCGACGACGGTCTCGACGGTGAGACCGACGTGCTCGAAGAGCGAGCGGGCCTCCGCGACGCCCGCGGCGATCCCAGAATCGCGGGTCCGAACGACCGCGTCGGCGTCGTGGCCCTCGACGAGCGCGCTCGTCACGTCCCGCCAGCCGGCCCCGTCTTCTTCGAGGAAAGCGTGTGGTCTCGTGTCCATATCGAACGGACAGTCCGTAGCCACAAAACGCTCCGGGTCTCGTACCTGAATCAGTAGGTGGTGGTTCCGACGTACTCTGAAGAGAATTGTTCTCCGAAAGACCCCGATGGCGAGAAAATGCAGAAGTGATTTGTATTCGAGGTCAATATCATCGATGAATGCGTCGCAGAGCGTACCTCCGAACCGGGGCGGCGGTGATCGGGAGCACGGGTATCGCGGGCCTCGCCGGCTGTGGCGGATCGGGTGGCGGCGGGGACGGCGGGACGCTCCGGCTCGCGTTCCAGGCTCCCGCGGAGACCGTCGACGTCAACACGTGGGACGCGGCCGATCGGGTCGCGCCCGCGGAGTACGACCTCGACACCTCCATCGACGTCTTCGAGGGCGTCGACCTCGCCGCACAGTCCGTCCTGTCGGGGAACGCAGACGTCGCGCGCGGGTCGGTCACGGCCGCCGCGAACCTCGTCGCGGCCGGGCGGGAGTTCACGTTCGTCTCCGTTCCGATCCGATCGACCGACTACGTCCTCGTCACCGACGGCGAGATCGACTCGCTCGAAGCGATCGTCGAGCAGGACGCCGTCATCGGAATGTCCGCGCCGAACGGGCTCGACGCCGTGCAGACGATCGCGCTCCTCAGCGAGGAGGGCGTCATCGAGAGCGCGGACGAGCTGAACTTCCAGCGCGTCGGCTATTCGAGCGCGCGCCGGGCCGCGCTCGCCGAGGGGAGCATCGACGTCTCGCCCCAGCACTACGCGCAGTGGCTGGCGATGCGCGAGGAGGGTGACGGCCTCACGCGCCTCGCCACCTTCGGCGACGTGCTGACGTCGTGGATTCAGGAGACCTACATGGTCCCGCAGTCCGTCATCGACGAGAAGCGCCCGCAGCTCGTGGATTTCGTCGCGGCCCAGTTGCTCGCCAACCGACGCCTCGCCGACGACTACGAGCGCTACGGGACGCTGATCGACGAGTACGTCGACGGCGGCGGTCCCGAGGAACGCGTCCAGCGCCGGACCTACGACTTCCTCACGGACGTCGACGTCTGGCCGCCCGGCGGCGGGCTCGGGAGGGACGAGGTCGACTACATGCTCGACCTCTCCGCGCGGGTCGGCCTCACGGACGAACGCATCCCGACGGACGACGTGATGGACCGCTCGATCCTCGACGACGCGCTCGCGCGCGTCGGAGCGCGGTGAGCCGCGATGACGACGCTACGCGCCGAGCGCGTCCGCAAGACCTACCGGAGCGACGCCGGGGACGTGACGGCCGTCGCGGACGTCTCGCTCACCGTCGCCGACCGGGAGTTCGTCTCCGTCGTCGGTCCCTCGGGATGCGGGAAGACGACGCTCCTCCGGCTGTTCGCCGGGCTCGAAGCGCCGACCGATGGGCGCGTGCTCGTCGACGGCGATCGGATCGAGGGCCCCTCGCCGGAGCGCGCGATGGTGTTCCAGTCGTTCAACCTCTTCGACTGGCGGACCGTCCGCGGGAACGTCGCGTTCGGGCTCGAACGGCGGGGCGTCCCCGAGGCCGAGCGCCGCGAGCGGGTCGACGACTGGCTCGACACCGTCGGCCTCACCGACTTCGCGGACGCCTATCCCGACGAGCTCTCCGGCGGGATGCGCCAGCGCGTCGGTCTCGCGCGCGCGCTCGCCGTCGACCCGGACGTCCTCCTGATGGACGAACCGTTCGGCGCGCTCGACGCGCAGACGCGCGCCGTCCTCCAGTCCGAGCTCCTCGACCTCTGGGAGGACCGGCGGACGACCGTCCTCTTCGTCACGCACGATATCGAGGAGGCGCTGTTGCTCTCCGATCGCGTGCTCGTGATGGGCGCGGCACCGAACGCGGTGACGCGGACCGTCAACGTCCCCTTCGAACGCCCGCGCCACGGCCGCGAGCTGGAGACGACGCCCGCGTTCGCCGACTACCGCCGCGAGATCTGGGATCACCTCCGGGACGAACAGTGATCACTGACGCCCGACGCGCCGGGCGTACACGGTGGATCACGCGAGCGAGCCGGCGACGCTCGCGGCGGACGGATCGACGCCCGCGACGACGGAACCGATGACCGCGATGAACGAACGCGTCCGCTACCCGCTGTTCGGCGTCGGCTCGCTCGCGCTCGCGTGGGAGCTCCTCGCCCGGCTCGTCGTCGACGGACTGACGCCGCTCTCGGACGTCTTCGCGGCCGGCGTCGGTCTCGTCGCTTCCGGCGAGCTGTTCGGGGCGCTCGCGGCGAGCCTCCCGAAGCTCGCGCTCGGATACGGGCTCGCCGTCGCGGTCGGCGTCCCGCTCGGGCTCCTCATGGGGTTCTCGTCGACCGCGGACGCGCTCGCCGACACGCCCGTGACGACGCTGTTCGTGACGAGCGTCGCCAGCCTCCTCCCCCTGCTCATCGCCGTCTTCGGGGCCGGAATCGGGTTCTACGTCGTCGTCGTCTTCCTCTTCGCCGTCTTCCACGTCACCCTCACTCTCCGCGCGGGCGTGCGGGACGTGGACGACGCGCTCGTCGAGACCGGCCGCGTCTTCGGCGCGTCGCGATTCGGCGTCTATCGGCACGTCCTCCTCCCGGCGTCGCTCCCGCACGTCGCGGCCGCGCTCCGACTCGGCGCCGTCCGCGCCGTGAAGGGAATGGTCGTCGGCGAGCTCTGGGTGTACGCCGGCTTCGGTAGCCTCCTCCACGGCTATCAGCGGTACAGTCAGACGGACAGCGCGCTCGCCGTCGTCCTCGTCCTGATGGCGCTCTCGGTCGGGATCGCGGGCGGCCTCGGCGCGCTCGAACGCCGCTACGCCCCGTGGCACCACGTCGAGGGGGGTGTTCGCTGACGGTGTCCGATACGCGCGTGCTCACCGACCGCCGGCGCCGCGTCCTGCTCCGCGTCGCGTCAGTCGTCGCCCTCCTCCTCGCGTGGTACGCCTACACGACCGCGGCCCGGACGCTGCTCGCGTCGCCGGTCGCGGTCGCCGCCTCGTTCGTCGAGCATTTCGTCGTGACGGGGACGCTCCGGCGCGCCATCGCGGACGCCCTCGTCCACGCGGCGCTCGGCTACGCGCTCGCGGTCGCTGTCGGCGTCCCGGTCGGCTTCGCGCTCGGCCTCTCGGAGCGCCTCGCCGCGGCCTACGACCCGGCCGTCGACGCGCTCTACGCCGCGCCGGTCGTCGCGCTCGCCCCGCTGTTCGTCGTCTGGTTCGGCCTGACGCCGCTGGCGAAGACCGTCCTCGTCTTCCTCTTCGCGGTGTTCGTGATCGTCGTCACGACGGAGACCGGGGTCCGCGAGACCGATCGCGGCGCCGTCGACGCCGCGCGGGTCTTCGGCGCCGGACCGCGCGTCGTCTACGGCGAAGTGTACCTCCGTTCGGCGCTCCCGTCGATCCTGACCGGCCTCCGCCTCGGCGCGGGGCGCGCGATCCGCGGGATGGTCGCCGCCGAGCTGTTCCTCTACGCGGGCGACCTCGGGAGCTACCTCATCGACACCGCGGCGACGTTCCGGATGGCCGACTCGCTCGCCGGCGTGCTCGCGCTCTCGCTCACCGGGGTGGTCGCGATGGCGCTCGTCGCCGCCCTCGGACGCGCCGCCACGCGCTCGGGATCGTGACGCCCCGACGGGCCGCGGATCGTCGCCGTGGTGCGTCCCCGGACGACGCGTCGACGCCTGCGCCGTCGCGCGAGTCGGAGACGGGAACCTACAATAGCGTGGTGGCCGCAGATGTCGGCAGATGACGCAGATCGTCGACTACGAACTCTTCGAGGTCCCGCCGCGCTGGCTCTTCCTCCGGATCGAGACGGACGACGGTCTCGTCGGCTGGGGTGAGCCGGTCGTCGAGGGACGCGCGAAGACCGTGCGGGCGGCCGTCGAGGAACTGATGGACACCTACCTGCTCGGCGAGCCCGTCCACCCCATCGAGGACCACTGGCAGACGATGTACCGCGGGGGGTTCTACCGCGGTGGGCCGGTCCTCATGAGCGCCATCGCGGGGATCGATCAGGCACTCTGGGACGCCAAGGGGAAGGCACTCGGCGTACCGGTGTACGAGCTCCTCGGCGGCGCGGCCCGCGATCGGATCGAGGTGTATCAGTGGATCGGCGGCGACCGCCCGAGCGACGTCGCCGCCGAGGCCGAGCGGAAGGTCGAGCAGGGGTTCTCGGCGCTGAAGATGAACGCAACGGAGGAGCTGGAGCGCCTCGACGATCCCGCGGCGATCGAGGCGGCCGTGAACCGCCTCCGCGAGGTCCGCGAGGCGGTCGGCGACGAGGTCGACATCGGCGTCGACTTCCACGGGCGCGTCACGAAGCCGATGGCCAAGCGCCTCGCCGTCGCCCTCGAACCCCACGAACCGATGTTCATCGAGGAGCCGGTCCTCCCCGAGCAGAACGACGCGCTCCCGGACATCGCCGCGCGCACGTCGGTCCCGATCGCGACGGGCGAACGGATGTACTCCCGCTGGGACTTCAAGGAGGTCTTCGAGAGCGGCGCGGTCGACGTCATCCAGCCCGACCTCTCACACGCCGGGGGCATCACGGAGGTGAAGAAGATCGCGGCGATGGCGGAGGCCTACGACGTCGCGCTCGCGCCCCACTGTCCGCTCGGACCGATCGCGCTCGCCTCGTGCATCCAAGTCGACGCCTGCTCGCCGAACGCGACGATCCAAGAGCAGAGTCTGAACATCCACTACAACGAGACGAGCGATGTCCTCGACTACCTCGCGGACCCGTCCGTCTTCGAGTACGATGAGGGGTACGTCTCGATACCGGACGCGCCGGGACTCGGCGTCGAGATCAACGAGGAACACGTCCGCGAGCAGGCCGACGAAGACGTCGACTGGCACAACCCCGTCTGGCGACACGACGACGGCAGCGTCGCCGAGTGGTAGGCCGGGTCGGAGTCACGCGAACGTGACGCGGCGCGAGCCGCACCGCGACGCGGAGGTGCGAGACGGCTCAGCTCAGATCGCGCCGTCGCCCTCGCGGAGTTGGACGAACGCCTCGGCGAGCACGCCGATCGTGATGATGGAGAACGGGAGGACGAGCACGCCGGAGACGACGGTGCCGGCGGACGCCCCGGCGGCGGCGGTGACGACCGCCGCCGCGACGACGGAGACGATGGCGCCGACGATGCCGACGACGACGAACAGGATGAAGAGCACGACGAACAGGCGGAGCCAGTTGCCGCGCGTCAGCCGCCAGCTATCGCGGAGCGCCGCGACGAAGTTCTCGTCGTCGACGATGACGTAGAAGATCGTGAAGCAGAACGCGACGTACGCGATGATCCCGGGAACGATCAGGAGGACGGTCCCGATGGCGACGAGGACCCCGTAGACGAGGCCGCCGATGACGGTGTTGACGAACGCGCCGACGGCGTTCCGCCGGTAGTACTCGCCGGGGATCGAGCGCGAGTCGCCGCCGACGAAGACGCGGACCGCGACGATCGTGAGGTACTGGAGCGCCACGAACGCGAGCACCGCGACGAGCGCGACGACGGAGAGGGGGGCGTCGATCGACGGGAGCGCCGTCGCTTCCGTCGCGGCGTCGCGCGGGAGTTGCGTGGCGAGCAGGCTATACAGGGCGACCTGCCAGACGAGGCCGATCGCGGCGTACGCCAACACGATGAGGGCGCCGTTTCTGGTGGCGACGCGTCGGAGGCCGCCGGTCAGGGAGGAACCGATGTTCAGGGACACGACCGGTCCTTTCGGTGCCCGTGACTTAAGTACGGCGACGATGTTCCAACCCGGAAACCGACGCCCGATGCGGATCTCGCGACCGCGATCCCGTCCCTCGTCTTCGGCGTCGCCCGCGGGGTCGCCCGTGTCCGAGGACGGCACGCCCTACCGGCCGACGTAGAGCGAGTAGAGGATGCTGGCGAGGCCGGCGATCTCGACGACGCGACTCACGATGGGCGCGTAATAGGTGTAGACGAGCGGGCCGAAGCCGAGGTGCTGGCCGAGCGACGCGACCGCGAGCGAGATGGCGAACGGGACGACCGTGAGGAGGCCGAGGCCGAGCGCGAGGTAGAGCATCGGGCGACTGCGGTTGCGCCGGTAGCCGCGGTACGCTTGGAGGACGATGGCGAGGCTCAGGACGAGACCGAGCAGCGTCACCGCGAGCAGGACAAGGTAGCCGACGTACGCCGTCTCGTCCGGCATCTAGATCCCCTCCCACATGTCGGTGAAGCGATCCGCCGGGTCGTCCGCCGTCGTCTCGACCGCGACGGTGAGTTCGCCGTCGTCGAGATCGACGGTGAGGCGGTCGAGGCGGGCCTCGAAGACGCTGTAGTGGTGCCCGTTCTCGCCGATCTCGGTGCGTTCGGTGAGGAGCCCGGCGTCGACGAGCCGTTCCGCCCGCCGGTAGATCGTCGGAAGCGAGGCGTCGCATCGGTCGCGGAGTGTTTTCGCGGACATCGGTTCGGTGCTCGTCTGAGTGAGGATGGCGCGCGCGTACTCGTCGTTGAGGAGCGCGAAGAGTTCCTCGTCCGGCCGGTCCTCACTCACGCCGGACCGTTCGACCGGGACGGCTTAATACCCGCCGCCGGTTGTCCGGCCCGGAAAACCGCGCTCGGGTGTTATGCCGGTGGCCGGTCTCGGTGTCGACGTCGGCGGGCCGCCCGCCGATCCCTTCCCCTTCGGCCCTCCACGGTCCACGAGACCGGCCCCGCGGACGTTTTCCGTCCCGGAAAGCGACCCGCGGGTTTCAACTATCGAGGGACGTACGCCCGGTATGGATCTCCCGATACGTCGCACGCTCTCCGCCGGTCTCTCCTTCGCGTTCACCCGCACGGGGGCCCTCCTCGTGGTCGCGTTCGCGCTCGCGTCCGCGGTGCAGGTCGGACTCGTCTACGCGCTCGCGACGGCGTACGTGCCGATGTCGGTGCCGGGGACCCCACTCGCCGCGGCCCCGACGCCCGGCACGTCCCTCCCGCTCTCGATCGCCGTCGCCGCGGGGTCGCTCGGCGCCGTCACCGGCGGGCTCCTGACCGCGCCCGTACAGGTCGTCGCCACGCGCGTGATGGTCGCCGATCCGCGCCGACAGCTCTCCGACGAACTCGTCCTCCACCGACTCGGCTGGGCGTCGCTCAACACGCTCGCGGGGGGTCTCGTCCAGTTCGTCCTGTTCGTCTGTCTGGAGGTGCTCACGATCGGGCTCGTCGGCTACGTCGCGCTCCGATACGCGCCCCGGGCGGTCCTCCGACTCACCGCGGTCGCGTCGCCGGGGATCGTCGTCTTCGTCGCGTTCGTCCTCCTGAGCCTCCCCGCGCTGTTCGTGATGCTGTCGTTCTCGTTCGTCCCGCAGGCCATCGCCCTGCGGGATCGGAACGCCGCGCGCGCGTTCGTCGAGAGTTGGCGAACGACGCGGGGAAACCGACTGCGGATCCTCGCCCTCCTCCTGGGTCCGATGGCCGCGTCGCTCCTCGTGAGTCAGGGGACGCAGGTGGCGTTCTCCGACCCCACGCTGGCGGGCTTCCTCGCCGTCCAAGCGGTCTCGCTCGTCGTGGGGGCCGGCGTCTCTGTTCTCAACGCGACGCTCCTCACGCGGGCGTACCTCTACCTCGGCGACGGCGTTCCCCCGCTCGGCGGCTGGCAGTGGGACTGAGACGGCGGGCGGGCAGCGGACGGTCAGCGCCGGCGTTCAGTTCTCGCCGGAGCTGAATGCACCGCGCGCGTCGCGGACCGTCGTGCGGAGGAGCCGCTGGAGACTGTCCCGACGCAGGTAGAAGAGCACGGCGCCGAGGACGAGGTAGACGGCGGTGTAAGCGTAGAGGATCGTGATGCTGATCTCGGTGGCGACGGGCTCCGCGTACGTCCGGATCACGTAGAACTCCGCGAACACCTGCGTCGAGAACAACGCGAGGAGCGCGACGGCCTCGCGGGCGTCGATCTCGAAGTTCGTCAGGATGGCGATGGCGAAGAAGCTCTGGGCGGCCGTCACCCAGATCTCGACCGCCTGCTTCGTGTCGAAGGGGAGCGCGCCGACGGCGCCCGCGGAGATCGAGTAGACGACGGCGAGCGTCCCGACGAGGAGCGTCCACTGATTGAGCTTCGAGGAGATGAGCGCGTTGAACCCCGCGGTCGAGCGCGCCTTGTTGACGAGGTAGGCGACGACGACGAGCTCGGGGCTCTCGGAGGCGAGCGGCGCGATCCACTGAATCATGAAGAACTCGGGGACGCCGTACTGGAGTCCGAGGGTCTCCAACCCCTCCGCGAACGGGTGGACCGCGGTGAAGATGATCGCGCCGGAGAAGACGAAGCCGACGAGCACGAGCGCGATCCGCGGGAGGCGCGGGTAGTTCTGGAAGTACGCGGGGACCCCGACGTGAGCCTCGGGCTCCTCGACTTCGCCGCGGACGATGATGAGGAGATAACAGACGTACAAGCCGACGAGGAAGAGGGTGTCGAGCGGACCGATGCCCCCGAACGGGACGACGAAGGCGTAGGCCGTCGCGGCGAGCAGGAACGTTATCTCGACGGCGATGCTTCGATCGAGCATCACCGTGTCCGCGAGGAAGCCGTCGCGCTTCTCGACCGCGGCGTCCGCGCTACTGCCCGCCCGGTAGATGCTGAACAGGGCGATTCCCGCCCAGCCGAGGCCGATGAGGATGCGGTTCGCGCCCGTCATGTTGGCGATCGCCAGGTTGGCCGCGTCGGCCGATCCGGCGCCCGCCTGCCACGCGTAGAGGGCGTCGACCGCGTACTCGGGGGCGACGGCGAGCACCGCGAGGACGGCGATGGCGAACGCCCGCGGGACGTCCTTCTCGGCGGTCTCGGCCGCCCACGCCAGGAGGAACGCGGCGCCGAGGATGGCGATTCCGGCGACGAGGACGGCCATCCCGGCGGTGATGTTCTCACCGACGTGGACCGCGCCGTAGCCACCGTAGGTCACGAAGAACCAGAGCCACGGCACGGTCAACAGGAGCGTGACGGCAACGGCAGTGAGAGGGTGGCGGAGTCTGGAGCGCATTCGGACGGGGCGAGGGCTCCCGGTCACATAAGCGACGAGGATGCCGTCGGCGACGTCCACGGTCGCGGCCTTCGAGAACCTGAAAGACGCTGGCGCGGCGACGAACGCTTACGGTCCTCCTCCCACAAGCCGGAGACATGACGGGACAGCGCGACCGCGCGGCGGTCGATGACGACGCCGGCGACCCGGTCGGTGAGTTCGCGCCGCTACACGAGGAGGACGCGGCGACCGTCGAGGGGACGATCCGCGGGGAGCGGGCCGGGCCGCTGGCGGTCTGCGGACCGCCGTACGGGGGCCGTCACGACCTGCTCGAACGCCTCGCCGACGCCGCCGGCGCGACGTATCGCCGCCTCGACCCCGGTGCGGACGCCGCGGCGGTCCGCGACGCCCTCGGCGACGGCCCCCTCGTCGTCGACGACTGCCACCACCTCTACGAGCGCCGGATCGGCGGCTTCGACGACCTCGACGCGGCGGTGCGCGCCCTCGCGGCGACGGAGACGCCGGTGGTCGCGGGGTGGAACAGCTACGCGTGGACGTATCTGGCGCACGTCCGCGACGTCGATCGGGCGTTCGCGGCGCGCGTCGAGGCGGCGCCGGCGAGCGCGTCGGATCTCGCCGACCTCCTCCTCGACCGGTACGAGGACCTGCCGACGTTCGCGGCCGACCGGACGGCCGACGGGATCGTGACGACCCGCCGGGTCTCGGCCACGCTTCGCGGGCGGACGGTGGGCGTCTCGATCCCGGTCCCGAACCGCCGCGTGCTCGGACCGAGACCCGAAGGCAGAGAGGTGGACCCGACCGACGTCGTCTTCGAGCGTCTCGCCGCGGTGTCGATGGGGAACGTCGGCGTCGCCACGGCCATCTGGGAGGCGACGCGCCGCGACGAGCTCCGACCGAGCGACGTCGGGCCGGCCGGCGACGGCCTCGATCTCGACCGCGAGACCGCGTTCTGCCTGCGCGTCCTCCTCTCGAAGGAGCGCGTCGCGCGCCCCGAGCTCGACCGACTCGTCGACCACGCGACGCGCGCGCTCGCCCGCCTCCGCCGCGCCGACGTCGTCACCGTCGACGAGGGGATCGTCCGGCTCGCGCCCGCGGCCGTCCCGACCGCCGCGCGCGAGACCGACCGGCGGGGGCTCCAATGATCCCGCCCCGGACGGGGCTGACCGCGGTGTCGATCGATCCGGTGCTGCTCGGCAACAGCGTCGCGGTGCTCGTCGCGGCGTACGTCCTCGTCCGCGTCGCGACCGGGGCGATCGGGGCGCTCGCCGAGCGCGTCCCGCGCCGCCGGATCGCTATCAAGATGCTGACGCCGGTGGTGACGTTCGCGGTCTACGCCGGCGCCGCGTACGTGATCGCCGGCCCCCTCCTGCGCTTGTCGTCGACGCAGGTCGTCGCGCTTTCGGGGCTGTTCGGCGCGGCGCTCGGGTTCGGTCTGCGCGACCTCGTCGCGGGCGTGGTCGGCGGGCTCGTGCTCGTCACCGAGAAGCCGTACCGCGTCGGCGACAAGGTCGAGATCGGCGAGCACTACGGCGAGGTGACGGGGATCGGGCTGCGCGCGACGACGCTGACGACGCCGAACGACACCGAGGTCCGCGTGCCGAACGCGACCGTCTTCGATTCGAACGTCGCCAACGCGAACGCGGGCGCGCCGGAGATGCTGGTGACCGTCGATCTCGCGGTCGCGGAGGGCGCGGACGTGGCGCGAGCGAGCGAGGTCGTCGCGGACGCCCTCGTCACCTCGCCGTACGTCTACGTGGACGACGACCACCCGACCGCGGTCGTCGTCGAGGACGAGGCGTACTACCGGACGGTCACGGGGAAGGCGTACGTCGCCGACCTCCGCGACGAGTTCGCGTTCGCCTCCGATGTCACCGAGCGGAGCCTCGCCGCCTTCGAGGAGGCGGGGATCGAGACGCCCGAACGCCCGGCGGAGCGCGCAGTCACCGGACCGGACGACGGATAGCAGAGAGCCGGGAGCCGGATCGTGCGGCGCCGTCGCTGCGTCGTCTCCGGGCACGACCTCCCGGAGTGCGACGGCATCGACCTCTTCGAACCCGTCCGGGCGGGCCATCCCGATCTCTCCTCCCCCTTCGTCACCGGCGTCCCGCCACGCCCCGTCGGTCGCCCGACGATCCGTTTAAGCGCGTGCCGCCCCTCGGTCGGGCCGAATGGAGGGGTCCGTCGCGCTCGCCGTCTATCCGGCCACCGTTCTCGACCGGCTCACCGACCGGGGGCTCCGGGAGTCCCTCGCGTACCTCGACCCGGACGCCGTGCTCGTCGAGCGGCCGCGACACGGGGCGCGGCTCGCGGCCGTCGGGAGCGACCGCCGGGTGCTCCGTCTGACCGACCTCCCGACGGGGGTCGTCGCCGGTGCGTCCGGCCCGCAGCTCGCGTGTCTCTCGACGCCGCGCGGGTTCGAGACGCTCGCAGGTCAGGAGCGACGGGGCGATCTTGACGCCGCGAGCGAGACGTACGTCCTCTCCGACGCGCTGGCCGTCGACGTCGACCTGACGGCGCTGGAGACGACGCTGGAGGGCCGCGCGGCGTACGAGGAGGCGCTGGACGGGGCGGCGATCGACGGCTCGTACACGCACCTGACGACGAACGCGGACCCCGGATACCGAAACGACTGGGACGGGCTCGCCGTCGCGGGCGTCTGGCCGGGCGCGAGCGAGACGAGCGCGTCACCGCCGGCCCGGATCGCCGCGCTCCGCCTGTACGGCGACGGGACCGTGGCGAGCGACACGTACGATCCGGGGCGGTTCGGCCTCGAAGGCCTCGACGGCGTCGGACCGACGCGCGCGGCGACGCTGCGCGAGGCCGGCTACGCGACGAAAGCGGCCGTCGCGGCGAGCGATCCCGGCGAGCTCCAGCGCTGTGAGGGGATCGGCGCGACGACGGAGCGGACGATCCGCTACAGCGCGAAGGCCCGAAGCGAGGGCGTCGTCTACCGAACCTCCGCGGAGCGTCTGCCGGGCAACGATCCGGTGTTCGTCGACATCGAGACGGACGGGCTGAGCCCGACGATGATCTGGCTGATCGGCGTGTACGACAGCCGTACCGAGGAGTACCGCTCGTTCCTCGCCACCGACCCGAACGCGAGGGGACGCGCCGTGTCGGCGTTCGCGGAGTGGTACGCGACGCGCGCGAGCGGACGGCCGCTCGTCGCGTACAACGGCGAGCGCTTCGACTTCCCGCACCTCCACGAGCACGTCACCCGCCACTGCCCCGAGTACGCCGCGACGTGGCGCGACGCGTGGACGTTCGATCTGCTCTGGTGGGCCTCGACGGAGGGGAACGCGGTCCTCCCGGGGGCGACGAACGCGCTCGACGACGTCGCGGGCGCGCTCGGCTGGGAGTCCGCCGGGACGGGCCTGAGCGGTGCGGTCGTCGGCCAGCGCTTCCGACGGTGGCTCGCCGATCCCTCGCGGGCGACAGAACTCGACTGGGCGCGCCACGAGCGCTACTGCGAGGACGACGTGCGCGCCCTCGCGTACGTCTACGAGGCCGTGCGCGACGCCGAGCCGATCGCGGGCGTCGCCCGGAGCGACGGGCCGCGAGACGCGGCGACGACGACCACGCAGGGGACGCTGGGTGATTTCGAATGAGCGACGACCGCGATCGGCTGGCGGACGAGCTCACGCCCGCCGCCCTCGAAGCGACGTACCCCGACGCCGAACCGGATCAGCTCGCGCACGTGGAGACGGTGCCGGCGGTGGCGGCGGACACCGTCGCGCCCGGCGACGTCCTCCCCGCGTGGCTCGCGGACGCGCTCGATCACGACCTCTACTCGCACCAGGCGGCGGCGCTCGACGCGCTCCGGGACGGCGAGAACGTCACCGTCGCCACCTCGACGTCCTCGGGGAAGACGCTGGTCTACGCGCTCTACTACGCGCTGTTGAAGCGGCGGGATCCGGACGCGCGGGCGCTGTTCGTCTACCCGACGAAGGCGCTGAGCACCGATCAGGAGCGGGCGCTGAACGACCTGTTCGGCGACCTCGGCGTGGACGCGAGCGCGGAGACGTACGACGGCGACACCAAGGCGGAGCGCAAACCGCTGATCCGGGCGAACCGCGACGTCGTCATCACGAACTTCGCGGGGATCAACCACTACCTCTCGAACCACGCGAAGTGGCGCGACGTGTACGCGAACACCGACCTCGTCGTGATCGACGAGTCGCACACGTACACGGGAGTCCACGGGATGCACGTCTCGTGGGTACTCCGGCGGCTCCGCCGCGTCCTCGATCACTACGGTTCGACGCCGCAGTTCGTCTGTACGAGCGCGACGATCGGCAACCCGAAGGACCACTCGGAGGCCCTGGTCGGCCGCGAGTTCAGCGTCGTCGAGACCGACGGGAGCCCGCGGGGGCGCCGCGAGATCGCGTTCTGGCTGCCGCGGCGGGACGACGACGGAGGCGGGAGCGGGAGCGACGAGGGGGCCGCCTCCGCCCCCGCGGACGCGGACGCCCCGACCGCCCGGAAGCGCGCGGGGGCGGCGGCCGCGAGCGTCACGAGCCACCTCGGGCTCTCGGGCGTGCAGACGCTGGCGTTCCTCCGATCGCGGCAGGGCGTCGAGATCGCGGCGAAGCGGGCGCGGGACGCGGCGCGCGAGCACCCGACGGACGCGCGCCTCGACGCGAAGCCGTACCACGCCGGGCTGAGCAAGCGAAAGCGCCGCGCGGTCGAGAACACCCTGAAGAGCGGGCGGACGGACGCCGTCTTCACGACGAGCGCGCTCGAACTCGGGATCGACATCGGCGGCGTCGACGCGACGGTGCTCGCGGGCTATCCGGGGACCCGCCAGTCGTTCTGGCAACAGATCGGACGCGCGGGGCGCGGGACGTCGAAGGCCCTCTCCGTCTTCGTCCCGCGGCGGGACGCCATCGACCAGTACATCCTCGACGACCCGGACTACCTGCTCGGCGACGAGATCGAGGACGCGGTCGTCGACGTCTCGAACAACCACGTCTACGCGCGCCACGTCCGGTGTGCGGCCGAGGAACTCCCGCTTACCGCCGACGACGCGGCGTGGTTCGGCCCGCGAGAGCGCCTCGAACGCGCCGTCTCCGTCTGGCGCGACGCCGGCGAGGTCGTCGGCGACCTAGAGCGCGGCGCACAGTACGACGGGCGCCCGCGCCCGCAGGCGTCGATCTCGCTGTACGCGACGACGGACGTCGAATACGAGGTCCGACGCGTCGACGGGGAGATCGACATGGAGCCGATCGGCCGCGAGCGCGCGTATCGAGACTACCACCCGGGCGCGCTCGTGATGTACGACGGCGAGCAGTACGAGGTGGTGGACCTCGCCGAGGACCGCCACCGGCCGTACGTCGAGCTCGAACGCGTCCGGACGAACGAGTACACGACGACCGCTCACGAGAAGCGAGTCCACGACGTCGAGGCAACGCGCTCGCGCGACCTCGGCGACGGCTACTCGCTCCACGCGGGGACGGGCACCGTCGAGATCGACTACACGCAGTACCGCCGACACGACATCGGCGACGGCAGCGTCGAGGGACCGTACCCGATCGACCTGCCGCCGATCGAGTTGCGAACGCACCTGACGTGGGTCGAGCTCCCCGCGGACATGGAGTCCCGGGTCGTCGACGCGCTCGGGCCGGCGGCGCTCCTCGACGCGGACGGCGCGCCCGCCTCCGACGCCGGCTGGACGTTCGCGGGCGGCCTCCACGGCGCGGAGCACGGCATGATCAAGCTCGCGCCGCTCGAACTCCGCCTCGACAACTCGGACATGGGCGGGCTCAGCACGCCGATGCACCCCGAGACGGGCGCGCCGACGTGGTTCATCCACGACGCCGTCGAGGGCGGCGTCGGGTTCGCGCACAGCATCTACGACCACGTCGAGGCCGTCGCCGCGAAGACCCGCGATCGCGTCGCGCGCTGCGACTGCGCGGACCCGACCGGCTGTCCCTCCTGTCTCATGTCCGCACAGTGCGGCAACGACAACGAACCCCTCCACAAGGGCGCGACGACGGCGATCCTCGACGCCGTGCTCTCGCGACTCGACGCCCCGGAACGCGAGTCGGAGGGCTCACCCACCCCCGACGCGTAGGCCGCGACGATGCCCGAGACGATCACGGGGACGGTCATCCACGTCGTCCCCCCGGACGACCGCGACGATCACGACCTCGACCCCGCGCTCGCCGAGCGCGCCGCCGGCAACTACATCGTCGTCTGTCGCCGCGGCGGCTCCCCCTCGTTCCTCCGGCGCGTCTGGTCGCTCCTCCGCGGGGGGTCGATCGACGCGATCACCGTCGTCACCGCCGAGGAGTACGCCGAGGGCGACCGGATCGCGATCGAGGCGAGTCCGGTCGGCGTCGCGGGCGTCTACGACGCGACCGAGCGCTGAGTCGCCGGACACACTTTAGTGGATCCGCCGGGAACTGCCGCGTATGCGTGCCGCAGTGTACCACGGACGGGAGGACGTTCGCGTCGAAGAGATCGAGGAGCCGACGGTCGGCGACGGCGACGTGCTGGTGGAGGTCGCCGCCTGCGGGATCTGCGGGTCCGACCTCCACGAGTACGCCGCCGGGCCGATCTTCGTGCCGGGCGAGGAGCCCCATCCGGTCTCGGGCGAGACCGCCCCGATCCCGATGGGCCACGAGTTCGGCGGGACGGTCACGGCGGTCGGGAACGACGTCACCGACGTCGACGTGGGCGACGTAGTCGCCGTCAACCCCATCCTCTACTGCGGCGACTGTCGCTACTGCACCGCCGGTCGCTACCACCTCTGCGAGTCCCTGGGGTTCATCGGCCTCTCCGGGGGCGGCGGCGGGTTCGCGGAGCAGATCGCCGTCCCTCGGGAGAAGGTCGTCTCGTTCCCCGACTCCGTGTCCCCGGCGTACGCCGCGCTCGTCGAGCCGTTCAGCGTCGGTCTCCACGCTGTCCGGAACGCCGACTTCGAGGCCGGTGACGACGTCGCCGTGTTCGGGACCGGGCCGATCGGACTCACCGTCGTCCAGGCCGCCCGCGCGGCCGGCGCCCGGACGGTCTACGCCGTCGAGCCACAGGCCACGCGGCGCGACCTCGCCGCCGAGGTCGGCGCGGACGTCACGCTCGATCCGAGCGCGACGGACGCGCTCGAGACGCTCCTCGCCGAGACCGACGGCGGCGTCGACGCGACGTTCGAGGTCGCCGGGATCGAACAGACCGTACGGGACGCCATCACCGCCGCGAAACACGACGGGTCGGTGACGATCGTCAGCATCTTCGAGGACGACGTCGCGTTCGACCCGAACGAGATCGTGCTCGGCGAGCGCGCGATCGGCGGCTCGACCGCGTACGCGGCTGGACCGCGCGGCGGCGTGGAGTTCAACGCCGTCCCCGACATGTTCGCGGACGGCACGCTCGATCCCGACCCCCTCGTCAGCGACCGGATCGCCCTCGACGACATCGTCGACGACGGCTTCGACGCGCTCCTCGATCCCGATCGCGAGGCGGTGAAGATCCTCGTCGAGCCGTGAGGTAAGGATCACCGCGGCACGAGCGTTCTTGTGGCTGGTCGCGGTACGGCCGGTATGCGACTCGCTCGTGCGCGGACGCCGGACGGGATCGTGACTGGAACGTACGACGACGGCGTCCTCGAAACGGAGACGGAGGCGTACGACCTCGACGGCGACGAGGCGGCGTTACTCGCACCGGCGGCGCCCTCGACGCTCTACTGCGTCGGGCGGAACTACGCGGCGACGCTCGATCAGATGGAGTACGAGCGCCCGACGGAACCGGACTTCTTCATCAAGCCGCCGGTCTCGGTGCTCGGCCCCGAGCGCCCGATCCCCTATCCGCGGTTCTCCGAGGAGGTCACGTACGCCGGCGAACTCGCCGCCGTCATCGACGAGCGGTGCAGCGACGTCGCCGCGGCGGACGCGGACGACGTCGTCCGCGGGTACACGATCATGAACGACGTCGACGCTCTCGACCAACCGGGACGCACCGCCCGCAAGGCCTTCGACGGCTCCGCCCCGCTCGGGCCGTGGATCGAGACGGACGTCGACCCGGGCGGGATCGAGATGCACACGGAGGTCAACGGCGAGGAGCGCCAGCGCTCCGACACCGACCACATGCTCTTCTCGCCGCGGACGGTCATCGCGTTCCTCTCGGAGCGATTTACCCTCCGGCCGGGCGACGTCGTCGCGTTCGGCAGCCCGGCCAACCCCGGCCTGATCGAACCCGGCGACGAGATCGAGATCACTTACGAGGGCGTCGGTACCCTGCGGAACACGGTCGGAGAGTCGGACGACGCTCGGCGCTAAAGCGCGTCTCGGCCGCCGCTCGTCGCCGGCCGGGACCACCCCGGCGGTGGGAGACGCCTGTAGCAAACGATTTCCCGACCTCGCTCGAAGGGTGGATGAACGTATGCCCGATCGCCGATGGATCCGCCTCCTCGTGCTCGCGCTCGTCGTCGCCGCGGCGATACCGACGGCGACAGTCGCCTCGCCGCCGGCGACGGCGAGCGAGACGGTCACCGTCGGCGACGTCGAGATCGATCCCGACGACGTCGTGCTCGGGGTATCCCTACACGCTGACGGGAACGCGACGTGGCGTGTCACGTACAGGATGCGGTTGTCCACGGAGAACGAGACCGACGCGTTCGAGGAGCTCGCGGCCGACGTCCGCGGGTCGCCGGCGGAGTACACGTCCGGGTTCGAGCGGCAGATGAAGGCGACGGCGCTGGCGGCGGAGAACGCGACCGGCCGCGAGATGCGAGTCACGAACGTCTCCGTCGACGCCGAGACGCGCCAGCTACCGCAGTCCTACGGCGTCATCACCTATCGGTTCACGTGGACGAACTTCGCGGCGGTCGACGGCCCGCGACTCCGCGCCGGCGACGCCCTCTCGCAACTCTTCCTCGATGCCGAGACGACGCTCCTCGTCGAGTGGCCCGAGGCATATCACGCCACGGCCGTCGACCCACAACCGACGGACGAGCGCGAGAACGCGGTCATCTGGGAGGGGCCGCTGGAGTTCACGGCGGGACAGCCGACGCTCCTCGCCACTACCGCATCCACGTCGTCTCGACGACCGACGTCGTCGGGTCCGTCACCGGTGCTCTTGGCCGGTGGCGCGCTCGTCCTGCTCGCGTGCGTCGGTGGGGCGCTCTACCTCTATCGGCGTGGTGACGCCGACGACACGGCGTCCGTCGAGTCCGGTGGCCCATCACCCGGACCGGCAACGGGAACGGGCGAGAGCGAACGGACGGCGGAGAAAGCGTCGACCAACGCGGAGGAGTCCACGCGGGCGGCGGAATCCACCGAACCGCCCGAGGAACTGCTGAGCAACGAGGAGCGCGTGCTCCGACTGGTCGAAACCCACGGCGGACGGATGAAACAACAGCAAGTCGTTCAGCAACTCGGGTGGACGGACGCGAAGACCAGTCAGGTCATCGGCGACCTCCGGGAGGCGGGGGACATCGAGACGTTCCGAATCGGCCGCGAGAACGTCGTACGACTGCCCGAGGAGTCCGAGTGAGCGCGGCCGCCGAGACCGGGGGTCGAGTTCCCGTATCGGGAAGTCGGGCGGCGACGTCGCGCGTTCGTTCGTCGCTATTCGGCGTAACTGCGGTTAATTCGGGTTGACGAACTCGGGCGTATATATGTCGGTGAGTCCGTGACTAGAGACGAAAGGATGCGCCAATCCGTCATCACGTTGTTCGTGTGTCTCCTCGTCGTCGCGGGGTCGGCGTCTGTCACGGCGAGCGTCGGTTCGGTCGACGGCGACGTCCGCGGTGCCGTACCGAACGGGACGACGAACGACACCGCGTCGGACGCGATCGCGCCCGGGGAGCGCCTCGCGGGCGTGGTCGGTGTCCGAGGCGCCGATCTCAAGGGGGATCTCGAATCCCGAACGTTCGGTCGACGGGTCGAAAGCGCGGCGACGCCGGACGCGAAGGCCGAAATCGTCAGCGCACAGTTCGAGGAGAGCCGAGCACGAGCCGAGCGACTCGCCGACCGGCTCACGCGACTTCAGCAGGCCCGGCGGAACGGAACGATCAGCGAGGGTCGGTACGCCGCACGCGTGGCCGAGACGCGTGCCGAGTTGAACGCCGTCGCGGCGGTGACGAGCCGGACCGCGAACGTCTCTGAGGGCCTCCCTGCGGAGGCCCTCCGCGCGAACGGTGTCAACGCCACCGCGATCAGAACGCTCCAGCGACGCGCTGGGGAGCTGAGCGGACCGGAAGTCGCGCGCGTCGCACGAACGATTACCGGCCCCGACCACGGTCAGGGTCCGATGAACGCGACCGACCGGCGTACGCGACCGGCGCGATCGGCGGACACCGAGACGGTCACACCGGGTCCCGACCGGACTACGACACCGGCTTCCAACCGGACGGTACCGATCCGTGACCGAACCGACACGGTAGCGAACAATCAGACGGGTGGGATGGCTCGCAACCGAACGACTACGGCGACGGGTGATCGGACGGCTACCGTGGCCCGCAACCGAACGGCCACAGTGGACGGGAATCAGACGGCTACGGCGGCGCGTAACCGAACGGACACGGCGAGTGATCGGACGACGGGTACCTCACGCCCCGAACCGTCTCGAAGACCGACGGCCGACGGCGGCCACCGGCAGACGGCGGACGCGTCCACGGCCCGATCGCCGGCCTCGTGAACGGGGTGGCGCTCACAGGACGAACTGGAGCAGGACGAAGACGGCAGCGAGCGAGGTGACGGTGGTGACGAAGACGTTCGCGGACGCGAGGCGGGTGTCGCCGCCGAGTTGCGTCGCGTAGATGAACGTCGAGATGGCGGTCGGCATGGCGAGCATGACGACGCCGGTGCGGACGGTGAGGGGATCGCTCGTGAGGAGCGTGAAGACGCCGAAGGCGAGGAGCGGCATACAGACGATCTTGAGGGCGACGACGGCACCGACCGTCGGAACGTCGACGCCATCGGCGTCGAAGGTGAGCGAGGCCGCGACGGAGAGGAGCGCGGCGGGGAGCGCGAGGTCCGCGAGCCACCCGAGCGCCGTCGCAGCGACGTCGGGAACGGGGAGGCCGAACGCGGCGAAGCCGAGGCCGACGACGAGCGTGACGATCACGGGGTTGCGTACGATGCCGAGGAGTTCGTCGCGGAGGTCGGCCTCGGCGTCGTTGATCGTCATGAGGACGAGGACGGTGAGCGGGATCTGGACGAGCGCGCCGACGCCGAGGAGGACGCTCGCCTTCCCGGCCGCGACCGATCCGAGCGTGATCGTGACGATCGGGAGCCCGAGGAAGCCGAAGTTGCTGTGGTACGATTGGACGATGGCGACGCTGCGTTTCGCGGGGTCGTCGAGGCGGCGGTGGACGAGCCACGCGATCGCGGCGACGGCGAGCTCGACGAGGACGAACGCGGCGATCATGCGCGGTGAGAAGACCGCGACGAGGTCCGTCGTCGCGGTCGAGGCGAAGACGAGCGCGGGGAGCGCGACGTAGAACGCAAAGCGCGTCAGGTAGTCCGCGCGCGTGGCCGTGAGGAGGCCGAGGCGGCGGGCGACGAGCCCGGCGCCGAGGAGGCCGAACATGTAGAGGAGGTTGGAGGCCAGCGACACACCGAAGGGGTCGTGTCGGGGATGCTTTCGCGTTTCGGATGCGGGCGAGATGGAAGAGTACGTACGTCGGGTACCGTGCCCGACCCGCGACCGATCGAAGCCGACCGATCGAGCCGGTCGTAATCGGTTTGGTCGCGGCCCCGCGTAGCCCGACGTGTGGGTCCCGACAGCGAGAGGTGGGCTGCGTGCCCCGGGCGGCGCTCTCCGATAGCGTCGGATCGCATCGGCTTCGAGCGGGATTGCTCCTCGGGCCCGTGCTCGTCCTCGTCTCCGTCTCCGTCTTCGGGCCCGTGCTCGTCGATCCGATCAGCGTGTGAGCAGACGATGACGACGCGTACACGTACGAAGCTACGGTCACCGCGATGCTCGTCGGTCTCTGGTCACTCAGGCGCGGGTGGAGACAGTACGACCGGGGGCGGGAGGAGCGGTGAGACGACGGGCGCGTCGGCGACGGCGGGAGGAGCGGTGTCGGTCAGTTCCCGGTGACGATGTCGGCGACGCGCTGTCGGTCGAAGAGCCGTTCGCCCTCGGGGATCGCTGGATAGGGCTCGCCGTCGGTGTAGCCCGGCCACTCGCCGAAGACGTCGGGGTAGAGCTGTTTCGCCGTCATCTCGATCTGGAAGAGGTTCATCAGCGGGCCCTGATAGCGCATCCCCTGCGCGTAGACACGATCGTTCTGCACGGCGGAGAGCTCCTTGCCGACCGGGTGGTCGCGGAGCTGCTCGCGGACGGTCGCCATGTCGTAGCGCGAGGTCATCCCCCAGAGGTGGAGGATGACGTCGGGGTCGGCGTCCGCCATCGTCTCGTAGCCGACGGAGCCCCAGAGGCCGTCCCACTCCGCGTCGCCGAAGGCATCGGTCGCGGCGAGCGGGCGGGTGTCCGCGAGCCAGAACCCGGGCCGATTGAGGTGGTACGTCCAGAACTGGCCGTCGCCGAGGGTGACGCGGACCGCCGTGGGGCGCTCTTCTCTCGGCGGGAGGTTCTCCTCGATGTGGGTGATGAGGTCGGCGTGAACGGCGTTCAGCCGCTCGAAGCGCCGGCGCTCTCGGAAGACCGAGGCGACGCGGCCGAAGATCTCCCAGAGCGTGTAGTACTCGTAGGCGTCGGCGTAGGCCTCGGGCGGCGCGCTGCGCGTGCCGCTGTAGAAGTTCCCGAAGAAGGGACCGACGTTCTCTACGACGTCGTCGACGTCGCTGCGACTCCAGTTCTTCTGCGTGCTCGCCCACGCGGGTCCGAGGAGGTGGACGTCGCTGTCGAGGTTGTAGAAGAACTCCTTCGTGAAGTTGTCGAACGGGTTCGGGAGGCCCTCCCAGTCGAAGGCGACGCCGTCGAGGTGCTCGTAGTAGTAGTTCATCGTCGTCCCGGACATCTCGGGGACGAACAGCGAGTTGACGGCGTCGCCGTGGCCGAGCGCGACGAGCATGTCCGCGTACTGCGGGTACATCGTGAAGGCGCTCTCCGGCACCTCGTCGAACGTCACCTCGCCGACGGGCGCGATGCTCGCGGTGTACGAGTCGGCCGCGCTCGTCCCCCCGGCCGTCGTGGAGCTCGACGTCTCGTCGGCGTCGTCGCTACTCCCGCCCGTACAGCCGGCGACGAGCGCGCTCCCGACGGCTCCCGCGCCAGCGAGATACGCGCGCCGCGTCGTGCGTGGCGTCCGGTCTACCATGATTTAGGCAACCCTAAACTGACGGTTAACGCTTGCGGGTTCGAGCTCGGGCGTCAGGCCGGCCCGAAGCTCTCGATCGCGGCCTCGGCGGGATCGCGATCCGCGGCCTCGAGGAGCGCCTTCGCCTCGGCGACGAAGTCGTCGAAGCCGAAGACGTAGACGGCGGGCGTGGGAACGGACGGGTGATCGGCGTCGAAGTCGGCGAGGTCGTCGAGGCTGTCGACGACGGCGACCGTCGCGCCGGCCTCGGCGAGCGCGTCGAGGCGCGCGCGGTGCGGTGGCGCGTCGCCCCGATAGACGACCGTCGCGTCGTGGCCGCTCTCGATCGCGCGTTCGGCGACGCCGACTGCGGGACCGATCCCGGGTCCGGCCGCGTAGACGGCGACGTCGCCCTCGCCGCGGTACTCGATGGTCCCGAGCGGGCCCTCGATCTCGATTTCGTCGCCCACCTCGCGTCGCGCGAGCCACGTGCCGAGCGACTCGTCCGGGGATTCGTCGACGGGGTAGCCGACGGTGATCTCGAACGTCTCGGCGACCGCCGGCGAGGAGATCGTGTAGTAGCCGGCGTCGTCACCGCCGGGGCGGCGCACGAGGACGAACTGACCGGGAGCGGCGTCGAACGACGCCGGAGCGTCGAGTTCGATGGCGACCGTCTGCGGGCCGACGTCGGCGACGGCCGCGACCGTGAGCGTTGGCATGGGCCGCGATACGTTCGAGCGCGGCATAAACGGCGCGTCTCGGGCGAGGGGGACCGATTCGGCGATGGCTAGTCGATCCAGACGTGCGTTTCGCGATCGGCGTTCGACGCGGTCGGCGTCGCCGGCACCCCGCCGCCGTACAGCAGGTAGACGACCCGCGTCCTCCCCGGACCGTCCGCGACGGCCGACGACCGGCGTCGCGTCGCGCCCGCCGGGACCGTGAGCGTCTCGCGGCGGACCTCGTCTCGCGCGAGCACGCGCGTCGCGTTCTCGGCGGCGACGCGTTGGCGCTGTACGACGAGCGTGTACGTCGCCGCCCCCGTCCCGTGGTTCGTGACGCCGACGCTCAGCGTCTCGTTCTCGCCCGGATAGCCGCCGGCGACCGCGTCGCCGTCCCCGGTCGTGAGCGAGAGCGACGCGCCGGCGGTCGCGGGCGTGAGCGCCGCGTGGGCGACGCTCGCGGCGGCGAGCAGTATCAGGACGACGAGCGCGGCGTCGAGCGCGCGCCGCGAGCGGTCGTCGGTCGCATCGGGCGACGCGACGGCGGTCCCCGGGGGGACACCGCTCTCGGACGGCGCCGAATCCGCGGAGCGACGGCGAGCGGCGGCGACGACCGCGAGGCACGTCACGGCGGTGAGCGCACCGGCGAGCGGGACGGGACCGAGGGCGAACGGGGAGAGCGAGACGCCGACGGCGCAGAGCGGCGTGACGACAGCGCTCGCGGCGACGGCGAGCGCGAGGCGGGTCGCCCCCGGGCGTTCGTCGTCAGCGAAGAGCGCGGCGACGATCGCGTACCCCGGCGCGAGGAGGGCGAGCGCGAGGCCGAGCGGGAGGCGAAGCGCGCCGCCGAGCGGCGAGAGGAGGACGCACGCGTCGGCGAGGAGCGTCAGCCCGATCGCGGCGGAGAGATCGCGGGGCGCGCGCGGCGCGGCGCGAGGCGGCATGCGTGTCCGTAGATCCGCCGCGCGCGCAAGTGCGTTGTGCTCCGCTTCAGTCGCCCTCGATCGTCCCGTCGCGGAGGACGTACCGGTCGTCGAAGCGCTCGACGAGGCGGGGGTCGTGGCTCACCACGAGCAGCGCGGTGTCGAAGTCGTCGCGCACTGCGTCGAGCGTCGACAGCACGGCGTCCGTCGTCTCGGGGTCGAGCTGGCCGGTCGGCTCGTCGGCGAGGACGGCGCTGGGTCGGTTGGCGAGCGCGCGGGCGATGGCGACGCGCTGGCGTTCGCCGCCGGAGAGCGCGGGCGGGTAGCGCGTCGCGAGGTCGGCGATGTCGAGGCGCGCGAAGAGGGTGTCGAGCCACGCCTCGTCGATCGCGCCCGCGTGCTCCTGGGGGACGCGCGCGTTCTCGTAGGCGGTGAGGTCGTCGATGAGCCGGAAGGACTGGAAGACGAAGCCGAGGTGGTCGCGCCTGAGGGCCGCGCGCTCGCGCTCGGAGAGGGCCGTCGCGTCCCGTCCGCGCACGCGGAGCGTCCCGGCGTCCGGCGTCGTCAGGAGGCCGAGCACCTCGAACAGCGTCGATTTGCCCGCGCCGCTCGCCCCGCGGACGAGCGTCCGCGCGTCCGCCGGGACGCGCAGCGAGAGCCCGTCGAGGACGGCGCGCTCGCCGCGCGTCAGCGTCAGATCGCGCGCGTCGAGCACGGGCGGCGCGTCACTCACGGCGCCACCCCGGCGCGACACGTCCCCGGTGCCCAGCGGACGACGACGCGATTCGGTCCCCCGTCGTAGACGACGCTTCCGTTCATCACCCACGACTCGTAGGTCGAGCGGGGTAGTCGGACCGGTCCGGTCGCCGTCGGCGCGCCGACGGTCGTCCACGAATCGCGAGCGACCGTCGGGCAGTCGGGCGGCGGGCCGTCGCCCCGGAGCCACGCCGTCACGGGCGCGCGGGCGACGTCCGCCGAGCGGTAGTTGTCGGCGACGAGCGCGACGTGGTCGTCGGCGGCCCACGTCCCGTCGAGGTGCGTCGTGGCGAACGTCGCGGCGTCGAACGTCTCGGGGTGAGTGATCGGCTCGAAGGGGTAGGCCTGCAGGCCGAGGAAGGGGAGGGGCGCGGAGGCGAGGAGCGCGACGACCGCGCAACAGGCGGCGACCCGGCCGAGGCGTGGGCGGCGATGGACGAGCGCGGCCAGCCCCGCGGCCGCGGCGACGAGCGCGCCGAGGTGGACGAACCCCGTCGCGCGGACGGCGAGGTCGAGATAGCGGGGCGTGCTCCCCGCGGTGAGGGCGAACCCGATCGCCGCGAGCGGCCCGAGGACGGTGGCGAGCGCGGCGATGCCGCGGTCACTGGCGAGCCGCGGCACGCCGATCGCGGCGGCGGCGAGGGGGGCGAAAAGCGGGAGCGTGAGACACAGGAGCAGCGGGGTGGTCGTCGCGCGAGCGGGATAGAGCGCGACAACGGCGTTCGCGGCGAGGACGGCGAGACCGCCCGCGAACACGGCGAGCGGGACGGCGCGCTGGACGCGCGCGGAGCTCGCGTCGAGCCAGCGGGCGAGGACGACGACGAGCGCGAGCCACGCGGCGAACAGCCCGAGCGAGGCGACGGCGGTGTCGGCCTTCGGGAGGTCGATCGCCTCGTAGTAGCCGACGGTGAGCGCCCAGAACCCGAGCGTGCCGATCGCCCCGCCGACGAGGCGGCAGCGAGTGGGCGAGCGCGCGACGGCGAGCGCGATCAGCGTCGTACAGACGAGGCCGGCGACGAGGGCGCTGAGGTTGTGCGCGACGGGCATCGTCGCGCCCGCGGCGACGGCGAGCGCGAGCCAGCGGCGACTCCCGGTGACGTGTGCGCGGCCGAGCGCGAGGACGAGAACGGCGAGAACCGCGAGCCCGTACACCTCGCCGCTGACCGACATCGTGCGAAAGAGGAAGGGGCCCTCGACGGCGAGCGCGAGGCCGGCGAACGCGGCCGCGGCGCGTCCGTGCGAGGCGGGGAGGTCGGCGGTGACGTCGCGGACGAAGACGACGGCGACGAGGGACGGGACGACGGCGAGACAGGCGACGACGGTTTGGGCGACGAACAGGGGCGCGACGCCGGTGAGCGCGCTCGCGGCGGCGAGCAGCGTCACGAAGAGGTACTGATCGGCCGCGGGGGCGGCGGCCGCCGTCGGATCGAGCGGGACGCCGCCGGCCGCGAGGAGACGTTCGGCGCTACTGGCGAAGACGAACGCGTCCGTGTTGTACGGCAGCGGCGAGACGTGGAGGCTGGCGAGGCGCGCGGCGATCCCGACGGCGACCACGGCGACGAGGAGCAGCGGATCGACGCGAGGGGGCCCGGCGCCCGCGTCGTCGCCGCTCATCGGCCACCTCCGAGGAGTCGAGACGGATCGAGGCGAGCGTCGCGCACGGCGAGCGCACCGGCGCCGACGAGCGCGAGCGCGAACGTCCCGAGAGCGACGGGGGCGACGGTCCAGAGGGGAACGCTCGGCGCGACGCGGACGCCGAAGGCGGTCAGCGCGCCGGCCCACGAGAGCGCGCGGAGCGTCAGCCACGCGAGGGCGAGACCGGCGACGGTCGCGGGGAGCGCGATCCGTGCGGCGTCGGCCAGCACCGTCCCGACGACCCAGCGCGGGTCGGCACCGATCGCGCGGTGGACGCCGAGGTCGCGCCGACGCGCCTGTACGGCGTCGGCGAACGTGGCGACGATGCTCCCGACGGTCATCAGGACGCCGAGTCCGAGGAGCGTCGCCAGCACGAGTCCGAGGTTCCCGAAGGCCCGTGAGAGGATCCCCGCGGTCCCGACACCGCCGGCGCTGCGACCGCTCGCTGCGAGCGCGCTAGCCAACCGCGCGTCGCCCGTCACGCGGTAGCTGGTGCTCGCCGTGGCGTTCCCGACGCGCGCCGCGACGTCGTAGGATCCGGGTGGCCGGCGCGCGATCGCCGCCGTCACGGTCCGTTCGGCGCCCGGGTCGAGCGCGACGGTCGTCGTCCGATCGACGCCCGGTCCCGTGATCGATGCCGAGCGTTCGAGCGGCGCCGGCCACGGGTTCGTGACCCGTAGGGCCGCACGCGGCGCGCCGAAGACGCTCACGCGCTCCGGGACGTGCAGTCGAACGCCGGGGCCGCGCACCGCCCCGTCGGCGACCCGGACCGTCCGCGTCGCTCGCCGATCGCCGGCCGACGCCCGCATCTCGTAGCGGCCGGGCGTCGCCGGGAGGCGGACGCGGGTCGCGCCGTCCGCGGTCGTCGCGTTCGCGTTCGACCCGATCGCCACGCGCGCGCCTTCGACGCGCTCGCCCGCGACCGTCCCGACGGCGACGTCGAGCGACGCGTTCGGCGGTCCGCGGGCCGGGAGCGGGGCGAGCGTGAGCGTCCCCGGCGCGACGACACGCACCCGTCTGGTGGCGCCCGCGACCCGCGCGGTGTGCGTCCCGGCTGCGTTCGCGGCGAAGTCGAACGAGGCGGTTCGGCGCTCGCCGGCGTCGAGCGCGACCGACCGGGTCTCGCGGGCGCCGTCGAAGGCCGCGCGGACCGTCCGCGTCGCCGCGTCGTCACCGACGTTGCGGAGCCGGACCCGGAGCGTGACCGTCTCGCCGCGCGCGACGCGATCGGGGGCGCTAACGCCGAGGACGGCGACCGTGCCGTTCGCGGCCCGCGCGCCGCCGAATCGGACGACGTTGGCCGCGCCGGCGGGAACCCCCTCCAAGTGCCGGGCGAGCGGGAGGGAGACGAGGAGGTGGTCGTCGGCCGCGCCGGGCGCGTCGTAGGTGCCGACGACATCGACGGTGCCGACGGCGGCCACCGTGCTCCCGCCAAGGGCGAGCGAATCGCCCGGGTCGACGCCGAGCGTCCGCGCGAGGTCGTCCCCGACGACCGCCTCGTCGCTCGCGGTCGGCGCGCGGCCGGCGACGAGGGTGGCGTCCGAGACCGCTCGATAGGCGTCGAAGTCGACGCCGCGGGCGGGAAACGCCCGTCCGTCGTGGGCGAGGAAGAGCAGGATCTCGGGGCTCGCGGCGACGCCCGAGTGCCGGAGTTCGTCCGCGTACGCGACCGGGACGTGGCTGTCAACGGGGTGGACGGACCCGGGTTCGGTGACGACGCCGCCCGCGCCCTCGCCGGTCGCGCCGAGGCTGCCGAGAACGCCGCCGAGCGCGGCGACGACGAGGACGAACGCGACGAAGACGGTGAGCGTCGCCGTCGTCGGCACGACGGCGCGCGCGGGCAGGAGCCGCGGCCCGCCGGGCCACCCCCGCGAGCCGGTGTCGGACTCGTCGAGCGGCGCCCCGCCGACGACGGGTCGAGCGGCGAGCGCGCCGGCGAGGCCGCCGACGCAGACGAGCGCGAGGAGGATCGCACCGACGAGGGCGGCGGCGCGCGTGTCGAGGGAGAGCGGGAGGCCGACCGGGAGGCCGAAGCGGACGGCGGCCGTCGCGGCCGCGTTCGGTGCGATCACGCCGATCCCGTAGCCGAGCGTCGCCCCCGCGAGCGTCAGCAGGGCGGCCCGGACCGCCACGAGTCGGCGGACGCGGCGCGCGGAGGCCCCCGTGGCGCGGAGCGCGACGAGCGTCGAGCGGCGCTCGCGGACGGTCATCCGCGTGACGCTGAACACGACGACACCCACGAGGACGGCGACGCCGGCGCAGACGACGCCGAGCGTTTCGAGGACGCCCGCCGTCCCCGCGAGGAAGAACGACAGCGCGCCGACGAGCGGCGCGCCGGGCTCCGGGACCGCCGATTCGGCGTCGCGGACGACGAGCGCGCGCTCGGCACCGAGCTCTCGCACCGTCGCGGCGTCGGTGACGAGCCAGCCGTCCGGGAAGGGGGCGTCGGCCGTGCGATCGACGCTCGCGCGCGACACCGTGGCGTCCGGGCCGGCGAGTTCGACCGTCGTCCCGACGGGCGATCCGGCGACGCCGTCCGGGGGATCGAGGCCGAGCGGGTTCGGCCGCGGAACGCCGACGACGGTGTGGGCGTCGCCGGCGACGCGCGCCGTGGTGAGGGGGAAGACCGCCGCGCCCGGGGGCGCGCCGTCGGGAACGTCGCTCGTGAGGACGACCGCGGCGTCGGCGCCGTGGTCGGCCGCCATCGCCGTCGCTTGCCCCGAGACGGCCAGGAGGACGAGGACCGCGCCGACGAGGAACGCCGCGGTCACGGCGACGACGAGGACGGCGAGGCGGTCGCGGAGCGACCACCGCGTCAGGAGCGCGCGCCGGTAGCTCACGGCGCCCGCGCACCTCGTCGCTCCGCGTCGTCGGTCATCACGCGGAGGTGGGCGATGGGACGGCGTAAGTGCCCGGGTTCGGGACGGACGCGAAGGGCTTTCGGTGCCGCTCGTCGTTGAGCGCGACGACGCCGGTCCGCGAGCCGGGCCGGTCTCGACTCACCATGGCCGCCGACAACGATCACCCGCGCGTCCTCCACGTGTGCAAGCACTACCACCCCGCGACGGGCGGCATCGAGAACGTCGTGCGGAGCCTCGTGACCGGGGTCGACGACGCCACCTTCCGCGTGCTCACGGCCCGCGATGGGCGGGGTCGGAGCCGGGTCGACACCGTCGACGGGACGCGCGTCGTCCGCGCGGGGAGCCTCGGGAGCGCGCTGTCGACGCCGCTCGCGCCGGCGTTCCCGCGCCACCTCCGCCGCGAGCGCCGGTGGGCCGACGTCGTCCACTACCACCTGCCGTTCCCCCTCGGACCCGTCAGCGCCCTGCTCGACCCGGGGGGGGAGACGCCGAGCGTCGTGACCTTCCACGACGACATCGTCGGGAAGGGCCCCGCCGTCTACCCGTACGCGCCGGTGTTGGGCCGCTTCCTCGACGCCGCGGACCGCTTGCTCGTCACCTCGCCCAACATGCGCGACGAGTGCGCGCGCGTCGCGCCGTACCGGGGCAAGACCGACGTGATCCCGCTCGGTATCGAGACGGGCGACGTCCCGCGCGAGGGCCGGCGTCCCGACGGACGGGAGCTCCTCTTCGTCGGCCGGCTCGTCCCGTTCAAGGGCGTCCGCCATCTCGTCGCGGCGATGACGCACCTCGACGACGCGACGCTCACCGTGGTCGGCGCGGGCCCGGAGCGGGAGGGGCTGGAAGCGCGGGCGGCGGCGTGCGGCGTCGCGGACCGGGTGACGTTCGCGGGCTACGTCTCCGAGGAGCGCCTCGAACGGCAGTACCGCGAGGCGGACGTCTTCGTCCTGCCGTCCGTCGGGGCGAACGAGTCGTTCGGCATCGTCCAACTCGAAGCGATGGCGCACGGCCTCCCCGTCGTCAACACGGCGCTCCCGACCGGCGTCCCGTACGTCAGCGTCGACGGCGAGACGGGGTACACCGTCGATCCCGGTGATCCGGCGGCCATCGCGGACGCCGCGGCCCGCCTGCTCGCCGACCCCGAGCGCTACGAGAGGTTCTCCGCGAACGCCCGCGAGCGCGTCCACGGAACGTTCGCGCGACGCGGGATGCTCGACGCCACGGCCGCGGTCTATCGGTCGCTGGCGGACGGCCGGGACGGCGAATGACGGAACGGAGGACGAGCGAGAGCCGGCCCGGGATCGGGAGACGCGGACGGACGAGGGCACGGGAGACGGGGGAGGGGCGGATCGGCGCTCAGCGCGGCGAGGCGAAGTCCCCGGCGACGGCCCGGTAGACGGCGTAGCACGCGAGCACGGCGAGTCCGAGAACGACGAGCGTGCCGCGGACGTCGACGGAGAGCCACGCGCGCTCGCCGACGAACGTGCCCGCGAGTCCCAATCCGGCGGTCCCGAGGAGGACGAGACCGCCGCCGAGCCACATGGCGATCCGGTCGGCGGAGCGTGTGTGTCCCGTCATGGTTCAGCCGAGGAGGGCGCGGAGTCGGGGGTGATTCTCGACGAGGGCGGTCCGTTCGAGGACGGCGTCGACGCCCCAGACGCGGCCGGCGCCGAAGGCGATCAGCTGGGCGAAGAGGACGATCCGCAGGAGCTCGCCGGTGACGTAGGTGCCGGCGTAGCCGACGGTCGAGAGGTAGAAGACGGCGGCGAGGAAGGCCCCGAAGAAGGCCGCGAGCCGGGTGAACGCCCCGATGAGGACGCCGAGGCCGATGAGCACTTCACCGACGGGGATGGCGACGTTCGTGGCCGCGAGCAGGAACGGGGTGTTGGCGGCCCACGCGAGGAAGCCGTGCAGCCACCCGGGCGCGGCGGTGGTGCCGGCGACCAGCCACTGGCTGGCCGCGAACGGCTTCGCGCCGGCGTCCCAGAGGAACGCGAACTTCGCCAGTCCGGCGTGGAGCATCCACCACCCGAGCAGCAGGCGCGTGAGGAGGATCACGTACCCCGTCCACGAGCCGGCGGAGACGGGGGGCGTCTTCGCTTCGGCCGTCGCTACCATCGTTCGCCCTCCGTCGCGGACGGAGCCGATCGTCGGTCTCGCTCTCGTCGCGTCTCTCCCCGACGGCGGTCGTTCGCACACGGATCACCTCCGTGCCCGTCGCGTCCGGTGACCATGCTTTTAGGCTAGCCTAAACACTAATAGTCGTTTGGATCTCGACGAACGAGAGAGAATTGCCGCGGGAGGGGCGATGCCGATCGCCGGTCAGGCCGAGCCGTTGGCGTCGGTGCCGTTCGCGCCCGAATCGGACGACTCGGTCACGAGGATGTCCCCGACCATCCCCATGTTGACGTGCGGTTCGCAGACGACGTGATAGCTCCCGGGGACCGTGAACTCGTGTTCGTACGTGTGGCCCTGCCCGTAGATCTCCGTGACGCCGTCCCAGTCGGACTCGGCGGGCTTCTCCTCGACGACGATGTTGTGGTTGCCCGTCTGCCAGACGAAGCGGACGGTCGTCCCCGTGTCGATCGTCAGCGTCTCGTCCGTCCCCGGCCGGAAGGCGTAGTCCACGAGATCGCACTGGACGGTGTCCGGCGGCAGCGACGTCGTCGACTCCGCGGTTCCACCGCCGCCGCTCCCCCCGCAGCCGGCGAGCGCCGACGTGACTACCGTGCCCGCGCTCGCGAGGTACGCGCGTCGGTCCATACGTGAACGGGAGGACGGCGCGTCGAAAAGCGTGCCGGTACGGCCGCCTCCCGACCCGCTTAACCGCCGCGGTCCGTCGACGTCGGCTCCGAACCGCAGCTATATACTCGGGTCGCGCATATGCCGACCAACTGGCGATGCTGGTCGTGATCGTCTCCGTCGGCCTCCTCTACGCCGTCCTCGCGCGCCAGCGATCGCGCCGCTATCGACGCGCCGGCGCCGTCGCGCTCGCCGGCCACGTCTTCGTCGCCGTCGTCGTCCTCCCCGCCGTCCCCTACGACTGGGACGTCCCGCTCTTTCACGTCAACGCCCTGCGTATCCTCGCGGGCGGCGCGACCGACCCGTTCTCCGCCGTCGACGCCTTCGCGACCGTGCAGGCGCTCGTCTACGCCGTGTTCGGGACCGATACGACGGCGCTCGCGGTCGTCAACGGCCTGTTCGCCGTCCTCACGCCGCTCCCGCTGTGCGCGCTCGCCGACCGGCTCTATCCCGACCGGGAGGGCACCGACGGCCTCCGACTGCTCGCCCTCTTCTGTCCGCTCCCGTTCCTCTTCGCCAGCCTCCCGATGCGGGACGCGCTCTCCACCCTCCTCGCGGTCGCGCTCCTCGCCGTCGTCGTCCGCGCGGCGACGGAGCGCGCGCCGTTCGTCGCGCTCCTCGCCCCGCCGCTCTGGGGCGCGCTCTTCCTCCTCCGCGAGGAGCTCGCGCTTCTCGCGCTTCTCGCGGCGTGCGCCGCGGGGCTCGTCGTCGCCGCCGAACGGACCGCGGGCGTCCGCTCCCTCCGCGCGCTCCTCCCGCTGACGGTGCCCGTCGGCCTCGTCGGCGTCGCGCTGTTCGCGCTCGTCTTCCCCGTCGACGCGCTCGACGCGCGACTGCAGTACCGCGCGACCGGGAGCGCCGCCTACCTCGGCCACGTGACGTACGACACGTGGCTGGACGTCCTCCTCGCCGCACCGGTCCGCGCGCTCTACTTCCAGTTCGCCCCGTTCCCGCTCCACGTCGGCTCGGCGTTCGACCTGCTCGCGGCCGCGTCGCTCCCGCTCGTCGTCGCGCTCGCCGTCGCGGCGTACTGGTGTCTCACCCGCTACGAGACCGACCCCGCGGCGGCGCTCGCGCTGCTCGTCTTCTACGGCGGCGGCGTCGTCGGCTACGGGCTGATCGACGCGAACTACGGGACGACGGTGAGACACCGCGCGGTCTTCGTCTTCCTCCTCGGCGTCTTCGCCGCGCCGGCCCTCCAGCGGTGGCACGGCTCACTCCGGCGGCGGGTCGAGGTGGCGCTGAACGACGAGCGCGACGAGCGCGGCGACGAGGAGAAAGCTGAGGAACTTGATCGCCGCGCCGAGCGACGACGCGAGCACGGAGACGACGCTGGCGAGCGCGAACGACGCGAGTGCGCCGAGTAGGACGCGTTCGTCCGTGCACAGCGCGTAGACCGCGCTCTCTGCGGTCCAGCGCCGGAGCGTCCGCAGGGCGCGGTAGGTGGCCGACTCCCGGATCGCCGCCAGCAGGCGCACACCGGCGTCTCGCACGTCGGGGGCAAAACCGTCCACGGTTCTCACCCGACGCAAACCCGTTCGAGCAACGCCTCAACCCGGTCGGTGACGCGCGCCCACGTGTAGCCGGCGTCGAGGGCGTGTGCGCGACACGCCGCGCTCGCCCTCGCTCGCGCGCCGTCGTCCGTCCGGTGCCACGCCGCGAGCGCCTCCGCGAGCGCCGCCGAATCGCCCGGCGGGACGAGACAGCGCGCGGGGATCGCGGGCTCCGATTCGAGCGGCCCGAGTATCTCGGGCGTCGCGCCCGCCGTCGTCCCGACCACCGGCGTTCCCGCCGCGAGCGCCTCAACCGTGGCGAGACCGAACCCCTCGTGAGCGAGCGTCGGGAGGACGAACGCGTCGGCGCGCGCGTACGTCGCGGGGAGGCGTTCCTCGGGGACGTAGCCCGCGAACGTCACCCGGTCCGCCACCCCCCGCGCCGCCGCCCGCGCTTCCAGCCCCTCCCGCTCCGGGCCGTCGCCGCCGATCGTCAGCCCGACGTCCGCGCCCGACGCGACGACCGTCGCGAACGCGTCGACGAGCGTGTGGAGTCCCATCCGCGGCGTGAGGCGGCGGACCGTGAGGAACTCCGTGCGGTGCCGGTCGGCGACCCGGTTTTTCTCCGCCGTCGAGGGCTCGCTGCCGGCCGCGTGCGGCGCGAACCGCTCGGCGTCCGCGCCGCCCGGGAGCACCGTGATCGGCGGGGCGTCAGGGTGGGCGGCCGCGACGCGCTCGCGCATGAACTCGCTCAGGACGACCGTCGCGTCGCTCCGCGCGAGCGTCCGGCCCTCGATCCGGGCACGCAGAGTCCGGTTCGCCCACTGCCACGGGCGTTCGAGCCCCGACGCGTCGGGCGCGCGCTCGTCGTACTCGGTCGCCCAGAGGCCGTGGACCGTGTAGGTCCGCGGGACGGCGTCGGGGAGCGCCAGATCGACGCCGAGCGAACTCAGCGCGCCGTGGAAGCAGGCGACGTCGATCGACGCGTCGCGTTCGATCCCGCGCACCCGCCGTTCGACTGCGCGCAGCGTCCACGGGAGTCGCGGGACCGACGCCCGATAGCGGCGGACGTCCATTCCGGCGACCGTCTCGCGCGCCGGGGCGTCGCCGCGCCGCCGCGTGAGCACGGACACCCGGTGGCCGCGCGCGGCGAGCCGGCGGCCGACCTCGTAGTTGTACCGGCCGGACCCGGTGGCCTCGGGCTCCGGGAAGAGGTTGTTCGTCGCGGCGAGCACGTGCATACCCGACGGCACACCGGGCGCGCGGGTGAGCCTTTCGCTCGGATCGGGCCGCGGCGGACGTCGCGCGTCGCGCGACGAAAGACTGATTCGCGCGTCCGCCCGAACCCGGGGTATGGACGCCCGTTCGCGCCTGTCGCGTGCGCTCGGTACCCCGCGGCTCTTCTTGCGTCACGCGAACCGGCTCTACCACCGCCGCTGTGGCCTGCGGAGCCACGACACCGACGGCGACGACCCCTTCGACGCGGAGTGGGACACGCTCGTGCTCCTCGACGGCTGTCGCTACGACACGTTCGCGCGACGCGCCGACCTCCCGGGGACGCTCGAACGCCGACGCTCGCCCGCGGCCTCGACGGTCGAGTTCCTCCGCGCGACCGTCGACGGCCGGGACCTCCGCGATACGGTGTACGTCACCGCGAACCCCCAGCTCCGCCAGCACGACGACGTCGACGCGAGCTTCCACGCCGTCGTCGACGTCTGGCGCGAGGACGGCTGGGACGACGAGACCGGCACGGTGCTCCCGGAGACGATGACGGCCTCCGCCCGAGAGGCCGCCCGCGACTACCCCGAAAAGCGCCTCGTCGTCCACTACATGCAACCCCACTACCCCTTCGTCGAGGCCGACACGACGGTCGATAAGGGCCACCTCGACGGTTCGATCGACGGCGAGAACGTCTGGAATCGCCTCCTCGCGGGCGATGCGGACGTCGACCCCGAGGTGGTCAGGGACCTCTACGCGGAGAACCTCGATCGCGCGCTCCCGCACGTCGCCGCGCTCCTCGACGACCTCGGCGGCCGGACGGTCGTCACCGCCGATCACGGCAACATGCTCGGCGAGCGCGCGTTCCCCATCCCGTACCGCGAGTGGGGCCACCCGCGCGGGCTCTACACGGACGAACTCGTCACCGTCCCGTGGCTCGTCGTCGAGCGCGGCGAGCGACGGACGATCACGCGGGGCGAGTCGGACCGGGCCGGGCGCGGCGACGACGCCGTCGTGCGAGAGCGCCTGCGCGATCTCGGCTACGCCGAATGACTCTCGACCTCGGGTTCCTCCATCCGACGTATCCGGCGAGCGAGGGCACGGGCGCGTCGCACAGCGCCACCCGGATCGTCGCCGAGGTGGCGGCGCGCGGCCACGACGTGACCGTCTACTGTCGCGAGACGCCCGGGGACGACGCGACCGCGCCCGCCGGCGCGACGCTGCGCTCGCTCGATCGCTCGGGCTACCCCTACCACACCGGGCAGCAGTTCGACCGCGCGCTCCGCGACGCCCGCGCCGACCTCGCCGCCCACGACGTGGTCCACAGCTACGTCATGAACGCCCTCCCGGCGCTCGGCGGCCTCGCGCACGAGACGGACACCGCGACCGTCCTGACGCTGAACGCCTACGGCGCCGTCTGTCCGAAGAACGACCTCCGGTACATGGACCGCGAGCCCTGCGCGTCGAACGGCCTGGCGAAGTGCGCGGCGTGCGCGCTCGCCACGAGCCCCGGCCACGACGAGTACGGCGCGCCGTACCGCGCCGCGAGCCGCCTCGGCTATCTCGACCTCGTCCGCCGAGGCGAGCGCGTCGCCGACGCGGTCGACGCCTACCACGCACTCTCGGGGCACATCGAGGCGACGTACGGCGAGTTCGGCTTCCCCACCGAGCGCTTCGCGATCGTCCCGAACCTCCTCGACGAGCGCTTCGACCGCCCCCACGAGAGCGGCTTCGAGCCGCCCTACGACCTCCTCTACGTCGGCTCGCTCGACGAGCACAAGGGCGTCGACCGCCTCGTCCCCGCGCTCGCCCGACTGAACGCCGACTCGGATGACGACTACCGGCTGACCGTGGTCGGGGACGGGGGCCTGCGATCCGACGTCGAGGCGCGGGCGGCCGACGCGGGACTCGCCGACGCCGTGACGTGCACCGGCTGGATGGCGAACGACGACCTCCCCGGGGTCTTCGCGCGCCACGACTGCTTTCTCTACCCCGGTCGGTGGGACGAGCCGTTCGGCCGGGTGTTCCTCGAAGCCCTCGGGACCGGAACGCCGGTGGTGGCCACGGACGTCGGGAGCGTCGCGGACATCGTCGGCGCGGGGGGACGCGTCGTCGAGGGCGGCGTCGACGCGCTCGCCGCGGGGGTGCGGGACCTCGCCGACGACGGGTTCGAGCGCGCGTCGCGGGCGGCGCGCGAGCGCGTCGACGACTACCGACCCGCGACGGTCGTCCCGCAGTTCATCGCGCTCTACGAGCGGGCGCGCGAACGCGCTCGACGGTGAGCAGACGTGCGCACGCGATGAGCGACGCTATCCGCGGCGTTGTGCGCCGTAGAGGTCGGCGTAGACGCCGCCTGCCTCGACGAGCTCCGCGTGTCGGCCGGATTCGACGACGCGGCCGTCCGCGAGCGCGTAGATGCGATCGGCGGTGCGGACGGTCGAGAGGCGGTGGGCGACGGTGAAGACGACGTAGTCGCGCTCCATCGACTCGATGGCGCGCTGGACGTCGCGTTCGAGCCGGGAGTCGAGATCGCTCGTCGCCTCGTCGAGCACGAGCACGTCCGCGTCGGCGAGGAGCGCGCGCGCGAGCGCGACGCGCTGTTTCTGCCCGCCAGAGAGGCGAACGCCGTCGTCACCGAGGCGCGTCCCGTAGCCGTTCGGGAGGTCGTCGAGGAACTCGTCGACGCGCGCGAGTTCGCAGACGCGTTCGAGCTCGGCGTCCGTGGCGTCCCGATCGGCGAGCGTGAGGTTGTAGCGGAGCGTGTCGTCGAAGACGTAGGGGTCCTGTCGGACGACGGCGACGCGCTCGCGCCACGCGTCTACCGGCATCTCGGTGATCGGCGTCCCGTTCGCGCGGATCTCGCCGCCGTCGGGGTCGTAGAGGCGGGCGAGGAGCGAGACGATCGTCGACTTTCCCGCGCCCGACGAGCCGACGAACGCGACGAACTCGCCGGCCTCGGCGGTGAAGCTCACGCCGTCGAGGACCGTCGTTTCGTCGTCGTAGGCGAACGTCACGTCGTCGAACGCCACGGACGTCACGCGCTCGGGGACGGGCGCCGTCCCGCCCTCGGGTTCGGCGTGGCTGGCGAGCTCCGCCGTGAACGCCCGCGTGCGCACGAGGTGCGGGAGGTCGTTCTCGACCTGGTAGAGGAGCTCGTGGGCGCGGCTCGCCTTCGGACCGAGGCGGAAGGCCGCGAAGAGGAAGAGGCCGAGCGATCCGAGGCCCAGATCGGCGTACGTGAGCGCGGCGTAGACGAGACCGAAGACGGAGACGGCGACGGCGAACTGATAGCAGTTCGTGATCGCCGCCTCGTTGCGCCGGAGGGTGATCCGGGCGTCGGTGTAGCGCTCGACCGCGGCCCGGAAGGTGTCGTACACCTCCTCGCGGAGGCCGAACAGCCGGACGTCTCGGATGCCCTGCGTTCCGGCCTGCGCGGCCGACTGGCGCCGCTCGTTCGCGTCGGCGACGGCCGCGCCGACGTCGTATCCGGAGTCGACGACGCGGTGGACGACGACCGTCACGCCGCCGAGGACGACGGCGGTGGCGACGGTGAGCGTCGGGGAGACGAGGAGCGCGATGAGGCCGTAGGCGAGCGCGAGCATCGACTGTTCAACGAAGAGGACGACGCGCTTGATGACGCGGCCGGCGTAGAACGTCTGCGTGACGAGCGCGTTCAGGACGTCGTCGGAGCCCGCCTCGTCGTAGTAGGCGATGCGGGCGTTGAGGGCGCGCTCGAACGCGCGCAGTTGGAGGTCGCGGACGTAGTACGTCCGCAGCGCCTCGCGGAGCCACGCGACGAGGAAACTCGACGCGAAGCGGACGGCCATCACGACGGCGACGCCGGCGACGGCCGTGCCGAGCGTGAGCGGGACGCCGACGGTGCGGTACGCCCGGACGAACAGGCCGGCGATCCCGTCCGTCGCGGGCTGTCCCGCGGTCCCGACGAGCTCGATGATCGGGAGGATGAAGCTCAGCCCGACTCCCTCCAGGACGGCCGCGAGGAGACCGAGCAGGACGATGCCGGCGGTGAGCCGCGGGCTGTACGCGGCGACGCCAGCGAGCGCGTCGAGTTTCTCCCGCCGGGTGACGGTCGGGACGTCGTCGTCCGTCATGCGCCCGCCGCTCGGTTCCCGGGGCGGGGCGCGCGTGCCCGCGTAGACGAAACGCCTTTGTCGCCTCCGGCGAAGGGTCCGGTATTCGACTTCCCACACATGAACGCGTTCACAGTCTGGGTGGGTTTCGGCCGGGGGAACCATGAGGCTTGTCGATGAGGACGGGCGGCTGTTCGGCCGCGTCAACGTCGTCGACGCCGCCGTCGTCCTCGTCGTCCTCGCCGCGGTCGTCGCGGGCGTCGTCGCGTTCGTCCCGCTCGGCGGCGGGGGCGAGCAGGCGACGCGCTACGCGACCGTCGACCTCGGAACGCAACCGCCCGCGGCGGCCGAGCGCATCGAGACGGGTGACCGCTCCGCGGACGGAGAGACCGTCGTCACCGACACGTACGTCGGGCCCGCCGCGGACGGCGCGAACGCGTCCGTCGTCGTCCGCGTCCGCGTGAACGGGACGCTGGCCGGCGACGGGGACGACCGCGTCTTCGAGCGCGACGGCGAACCGCTCCGTCGCGGCGACGCGCTCTCCTTCGAGACGCCGAGCTACGCCGTCTCGGGCGACGTGCTCCGGGTCGATGCGGACGGCGAGACGCTGCCCGTCGGCTCGCTCCCCGTCCTCCTCGACGCGACGCTCTCGCCGGCCACCGCCGACGCCGTCGCGGTCGGCGATACGTCCCGACTCGACGACCGACGGATCGCGCGCGTCACGGGCGTCACGACCGCTCCGGTGGCGAACGGGAGCGCGCGGCGGGCGCTGCTCGGCGTGCGGGTACACACGCTGAATCGCTCCGGGAGCACGTACTTCGGCGCGACGCCCGTGAAGGTCGGCGAGTCCCTCCGCTTCGACACGGACCAGTACGCGCTGACGGGGACGGTGGCGCGGTGGGGGAACGCCTCGCCGTCGGGGTCGCCGACGACGACGACGGTCGTCGTCTCGCTCACCGACGTCGCCCCGACCGTCGCGGACGGCCTCCGGGCGGGGTTGGTCGAGCGCCGCGACGGCCGGACGACGGCGCGGATCACCGACGTCCGCACGGAGAACGCGACGGTGGTGCTCACGAGCGACGACGGCCACATCTACGAGCGAGAGCACCCCGAGAACGTGGACGTCGAACTCACCGTCGACCTCCGGACGCGCGCGACGGCGGACGGTCTGCGCTTCCACACGCGCGCGCTCCGTGAGGGAACGCGCGTGACGCTCGACTTCCGGACGGTCGCGGTCGATGGCACCGTCACGCGCATCCGTGGGTAGGCGTCCCGACGATCGGACGTAGTCGGTCGCACGGCCCGAGCGCAACCCTTTTCAGGTGAGCCTAAAAAATACTATCGAGAACCGTGAACGGAGGATCGACACCGACCCGTCACACCGGCGGGCGGCGGGTGAGCGAACGTGTCCGCGGTGACGCGATATGACCTGTCCGCGCGAGGCCGTCGGGTCGACGTACAGCTATCGGACGGTCGCCGAGTCCGGTGCCGAACTCGGCTTCCGGGAGGTGTCGCTCGACCGGGACCTCGGTCGACTGCACGCGTGGTTGAACAGCGACCACGTGCTCCCCTACTGGCAGCAGGACGACCCGCTGCCGGTGGTCCGGGACACGATCAGCGAGCGCGCCGCCGACGAGCACCAGACGCTCTACGTCGGCTACCGCGACCACGTCCCGATGAGCTACTGGGAGTCCTACTGGGCGGCCCACGACCGCCTCGCGGACCACTACGACGCCGAGCCGGCCGATCAGGGCATCCACCTCCTCATCGGCCCGACGGAGTACCTCGGTCGCGGCTACGCCGCGCCGCTCATCCGCGCGATGGTCGACTTCCAGTTTCAACACCCCCAGACGGATCGGATCGTCACGGAGCCCGACGCCCGCAACGAGCGCGCGATCCGCGCCTTCGCGGCCGCGGGGTTCGAGCGCCGCGGCGAGATCGAGTTCCCCGACAAGACCGCCCAGCTCATGATCCGAGAACGCGAGACGACCGCGCCCGATGAGTGAGGACGTGTACGACCTCGTCGGCGTCGGCGTCGGTCCGTTCAACCTCGGGCTCGCCGCCCTCCTCGACGACGTCGAAGCCGACTTCGACGCCGCCTTCCTCGAACAGCGCGCCGCGTTCGACTGGCACGAGGACATGCTCATCGAGGGGACGACGCTCGAAGTGCCGTTCCTCGCGGACCTCGTCACGATGGTCGACCCGACGAACCCGTACAGTTACCTCAACTATCTCCGCGCGGAGAACCGCCTCTACGAGTTCTACTTCTACGAGGAGTTCTTCCTCCCGCGTCGCGAGTACAACGCCTACTGCCGATGGGTGGCCGAACAGCTCCCGTCGCTCCGGTTCCGCCGGCGCGTCACGTCCATCGACGTCAACGACGACGGGGACGCCTATCGCCTCACCGCGGTCGACCCCGAGACGGGCGAACGCGAGACGTACCTGACGGAGAACGTCGTCGTCGGCATCGGCACGCGCCCGCACGTCCCGGACCGATTCGCGGACGTCCGCGGCGACGACGTCTTCCACACGGCGAGCTACCTCGGGAACCGCGAGCGGTGTCTCGACGCCGAGCGGATCACCGTCGTCGGCTCCGGGCAGAGCGCCGCGGAAGTCGTCCGCGACCTCCTCGAACGCCAGCCCGAGCACGGCTACGCGCTCGACTGGCTCACCCGCTCGCGCGGGTTCTTCCAGATGGCCGACGCCAAGCTCGGCCACATGATCTACACGCCCGACTACACCGACTACTTCTACGACCTCGATCAGGCGACGAAGGACGAGCTCCGCGAGGGACAGGCCCTCCTCTACAAGGGGATCGACGAGCGGACGAGCGCGGCGATCTACGACCTGCTCTACGAGGGGTCGATCGGCGCCGCAGAGCCCGACGTCGGGATGCTCGCCGCGACCGAGGTACGGGAGATCGGGCCCGCGCCCGACGGCGACGGCTACGCCCTCCTCTGCGAGCAGTGGCAGGAGGGCGAGCGCTTCGTGCAGGAGAGCGACGTCGTCGTGCTCGGCACGGGGTACGAACGCGTCGAGCCGCCGTTCGCCGCGGGGCTCGCCGACCGCCTCGAACGCGACGACGCGGGGCGACTCGACGTCACCCGCGACTTCCGACTCACCGGCGGCGACCTCCCGGGTGAGATATACGTCCAGAACGCCGAGATCCACACGCACGGGATCAACGCGCCCGATCTCGGCCTCGGTCCGTATCGGAACGCGGTCATCCTCGACGGCCTGCTGGCGGCGTCGCCCTACGGCACCGAGCTCGCCGACGTCTTCCAGAGCTTCTCGGTCGACGACTACCTCGCGCGCCGCGAGAGCGCCCGCCGCGTCGCGACCCCCCCGAACCCCGACGACTAGCATGGTCGGGCTCTCCGGCGTCGTCGGCGCGGGCGCCACCGAGACCGAGATCGACACCGTCCCCGCCACCGTCGACGACGAGGTCCGCGGGACGCACCGAGCCGACGGCGTCGCGGTCCGTACCGCGTTCCACCGGGGCGCGAGCGTCGAGCAGCCAGTCACCGCGCCCGACGGCGCGCTGATCTGGGTCTGGGGCGAGGTGTACGGCGTCGGGGACGGCGACGAGCGCGAGCGCGTCGATCCGCGCGAGACGGCGCGCGTCTGCGCCGCGCAGTCCGCCGCGCACGGCCGGTCGTTCCCCGACCGTCTCGACGGCGAGTTCGCCGGCGTCCGTTACGATCCCGAGACGGGGCGCGCCACGCTCTTCACGGACCGACTGGGCGCGCGCCCGCTCTACTACGCCGTCGGCGACGATGCGCTCGCCTTCTCGACGAGCGTCCAGAGCGTCCCCGAAGTCGACGGCGCGGCGTTCGCTTTCGACCCCGACTACCTCGCCGAGTACCTCTACGCGCGCCGAACGTTCGGCACGCGGACGCCGATCGCGGGGATCGACCAGCTCGCGCCAGCGACGACCGTCGCGTACGACCCGGCCGGTGGCGGGCTCAACGAGCGGCGCTACTGGGCGCCACGATACCGCCCGGTGGACCGGCCGCTCTCGCACTACGTGGACGAGCTCGCCGAACGCTTCGCGGCCGCCGTCGCCGACCGCACGGCGGACGACCGGGCCGCGGGCCTGCTACTGAGCGGCGGGAGCGACTCGCGGGCGGTGCTCGCGGCCGCGGGGGAGGAGGCCGGCGCGAGCGCGGTCGAGGGCAGACGCGAGCGGGCGGACGGAGGCGGGAACGGGGAGCCGATCCGCGCCTATCACATGAACGACGGCTGGAACCGCGAGGCGCGGATCGCGCGGCGGATCGCGGACACCGGAGACGCGCCGTTCACGCTCCTCGACCGCAGGCCGTCGTACCACGAGACGCTCTCGGAGCGCGCCGCGCCGATCCAGGAGTTCATCGGCCCGTTCAACACCGGCCACGCGCTCGGGTTCGCGTCGGAGCTCGCCGCCGACGTCGACGTCCTGCTCACCGGTCTCTACAGCGACTCGCTCTTCGGGCCGTGGAGCGTCCCCTCGCCGGAGGTCCCGCTGCCGTACGGTGCGAGCCTCCCGCTCCCGATCACCGACCTCCCCGAGACCGTCGAGGAGTACGCCGCCGCCCACGCGGCCTCGCAGCCGGCGCGCGATCCCGACTACCTCGACGCGCCGCCGCTCGATCAGCTCGTCCGCGAGAACGTCCGCGAGGGCGTCGCGTCGATCGATCACCACGGCGTCGACCACCCGGACGTGGAGCGCCTCGCGCTGAGCGAGTTCTACTACCCGATCACGAACGGCATCGGCTTCGACCTCTACAGCGCGCTCCAGATCGCGCCGACGCGCAACCCCTTCCTCGACCGGCGGCTCGTCGACCTCCACCTCGAGATCCCCCTGCGATACCGCCTCCGGCACGACCTCGTCGCGCTCGCGCTCGAACGCCTCGACGAGGAGCTGGCGGCGATCCCACACCCGAGCACGCGGCTCCCGCTCACCGCGCCGCACCTCGCGCACGTCGTCGCCGCGCCCGCGTCGAGCCTCCTCGACAAGCTCCGCGGCGGGCGTGACTCGTACCGGACGTGGGGGCCGTGGCAGGACAAGGACGCGCTGCTCCGCGAGCGCGACTTCGTCGGCGACGCGCTCCGCGAGGCGGACGACGTCGTCCGCGCGCTCCCGGGCGTCGATCGGGACGCCGCGTGGGAGACGTACCGGCGCCACCGCGCGGGCGAGATCGACGCCGGCGAGGAGCTCTACCGACTCCTGACGGTCGCCGCGACGCCGCTGGCGGCGCGACTCGTCGGAGACGACGGCGAATAGCGGAGCAGACGATCCGCGAGAGCGCGTCGGAGGGAGAGGCGAAGCGCGACCGGCGTGGCGTCGCGTGCGTCAGCGCTCGAACCACTGGAGCGGGTGGTCCGCGACGACGTCGACGGTGACGGGCCGTCCGACGTCGAAGAGCTCCGTGTGGTTGTGCATGCAGTGGATGCTGTCTCCCTCGGTCGTCTCGACGCGGTAGACGAACGAGGGGCCCTGGTACTGGCGCTGCGTGAGCCGGCCGTCGGCGGTCGCCTCGTCCGCGGCGGGGCGGGCCTGGAGGTCGTCCGGGCGGACGAGCACGTCGATCGTCGTGCCGTCGGGGAGATCGAGACCCGGGAAGTGCGCGGCGTCGAGGCGGCCGATGTCGGTCTCGACGGCGTCGCCGTCGACGCGGCCCGTGAGGAAGCCGGCCTGTCCGAGGAAGGAGGCGACGAAGCGCGACGTCGGGCGCTCGAAGATGCGCTCGGGGCGACCGATCTGCTGGAGGCGCCCGTCGTTCATCACGCCGACGCGGTCGGCGATGGAGAGCGCCTCCTCCTGGTCGTGCGTCACCCAGATGGCAGTGACGCCGGTCTCGTCGATGATGCGACGCATCTCCTCGCGCATCGAGACGCGGAGCGCCACGTCGAGGTTCGAGAGGGGTTCGTCAAGCAGGAGGACGTCCGGTTCGGGGGCGAGCGATCGCGCGAGCGCGATCCGCTGTTTCTGCCCCCCGGAGAGCTCTTCCGGGTAGTGCTCGGCGTGATCGCCGAGGCCGACGAGTTCGAGCAGTTGCGCGACGCGCGCCTCGCGCTCCTCGGCCGGCCGATCGTCGATCCCGAACGCGACGTTCTCGGCGGCGTTCAGGTGCGGGAACAGCGCGAAGTCCTGGAACACCAGCCCGATGTCGTGCTCCTCGGGCGGGACGAACGCGCCGGCGTCGGCGTCCGCGAGCGTCCGGCCCCCGAGTTCGATCGTCCCGTCGTCGGCGCGTTCGAGACCCGCGATCATCCGGAGCGTCGTGGTCTTCCCACAGCCGGAGGGGCCGAGGAGCGCGAGGATCTCCCCGTCGACGACGGACATGGAGAGGTCGTCGACGGCGGTCTCGGGGCCGTACGTCTTGGTGATCCCGGACAGCGCGAGCACCGTCTCGGCGTCGGCGTCGGCGTCGGCGCCGTCCGCTGCGGGCGATGCGTCGGAGCGTCGGTGAGTCGTGTGTGACATGGATTACTTCTCCTGTGAGAGGATGACGACCATCGAGAGCGCGGAGACGACGATGAGGACGAACGCGGGGATCGCGGCCGCGCCGTAGCTCCCGGACTCGCGGACCGCCCAGATGTAGGTGACGAGGGTGTCGAACCCCGTCGGCTGGAGGAGCAGCGTCGCCGGGAGCTCCTTCATCGTCGTGAGGAAGACGAGCGCCGCGCCCGCGAGGACGCCGGGTGCGATGAGGGGGAGCGCCACCCGACGGAACGCCCCCAGCGAGGACTGCCCGAGGAGGCGCGCGGCCTCCGTGAGTTCGCGATCGACGCGCATCACGGACGAGCGGGTGGCGCCGACCGACTGGGGGAGGAAGCGAACGACGTACGCGAAGATCAACAGCGGGAGCGTCTGATAGAGCGCCGGGAGGTACGAGGCGATCCCGACGACCGACGAGAGGTCGTCGACCGCGGCGCCGTAGGAGACGCCGAAGAACACGAGCGCGAGGCCGAGGACGATCCCGGGCATCGCGTAGCCGATGTAGGTGGCCCGATCGATCACCTCCGCGATCGTCGAGCGGTGCCGGGCGGCGAGGTAGGCGACGGGGATCGCGGCCAGCGCGCACACGACCGCCGCGGCCACCGAGACGAGCACGGAGTTGGTCGCGTACGACCACTCGAAGACGAGGCGCGTCCGGCCGACGTCGGAGGCGCCGCGGCGGAACCAGACGAACAGCACGGCGAGGGGGACGACGAGGCACATCGTGACGACGCTCGCGCAGAAGGCGAGCGCGGGGGCCTTCCAGCGGCCGAGCGCGACGGTCGTGTCGCTGCTCGTGCTCGCGCGCGTACCGACGTACGCTCCCTGCGTGGAGTCGCCGACCCGGGACTGGACGGCGAGGATGACAGCGGTGATGGTGAGGAGCTGAAGCGACAGCATCGCGGCCGTCTCGCGGCCGAATCCGTTGAAGTCCACCCAGATAGCCTGCGTGAGGACTTCGAGACGGAGGAGGTTCGGCGTCCCGAAGTCCGAGAGCGCGTAGAGCGCGACGAGCAACGCCCCGGAGGCGATCCCGGGGACGAGCTGCGGGAGGGTGACGCGTCGGAAGGCCTCCAAGCGCGAGACGCCGAGGGTACGCGCGGCCTCGACGAGCGACTCGTCGAAGGAGAGCAGCGACGCCCGCGTGGTGATGAACACGTAGGGGAACGTGTAGAGTGTGAGGACGAGGGCGACGCCGCCGAAGCCGTAGACGGAGGGGACGGAGTCGATTCCGAGGGGCGCGAGCACGCCGGCGATGTAGCCGCTGGGGCCGAACGCGGAGATGTACGTGAACGCCCCGAGGTAGCTGGGGATGACGAGCGGGAGCGCGACCGCGATGGTCCAGAAGCGCCGGAACGGCAGGTCCGTCCGGACGGTGAGGAACGCGAGCGGGACGCCGATCACGACGGACGCCCCGGTGACGACCGCGACGAGCGCGATGCTCGTGGCGAACGTCGAGGGTTGAGTCACCAGCGAAACGTCGCCCTCGGCCTCGAAGACGCGGAGGAGGATCCACGCGATCGGCGACAGTACGGCCGCCGCGATCGCGCCGCTCAGGAGGACGAGCCCGGTGGGGAGGTCGGAGTCCCCAGAACGGGCGCGGGCGAACGGTGCCGCGAGCCGATCGAGGGCCGACATCCTACAGCGCGCCCACCTCTCGGAGCAGGTCGAGGGTCGGCTCGACGTTCGCCAGTTTGCTCAAGTCGAGTTCGGGCGGGTTGAGCTGGTCGATCGTCGGGAGGTTGCCGACCGGCGGTACGCTGGAGAGCAGCGGGTAACCGAAGCCGCGGGTTCCGAGGAACTCCTGAAGCTCGATGGAGAGCAGGTGGTGGATGAAGTTCGCGGCCGTCTCGGGGTCGGCGCTGTTCTTGATCACCTGCGCGCCCGAGCAGTTGACGAGCGCCCCGGCGTCGCTGTTCGTGAAGGCGAGTTCGAGCGGCGCGTCGGGGCGCTCCTCGTAGACGAGCCGCGAGTAGTAGTGATTCGAAAAGCCCGCGGAGAGCTCGCCCGAGGCGACGGCGTTCGCCACCTGGAACTCGTTTCCGTACTTCCTGACGCCGTGGTCCTGCATGGCTTCGAGCCACTGCTTGGTCGCCTCGCGGCCGTTGAGTTCGCGCATCGCGGTGATGAACGCCTGGAAGGCGCCGTAGGTCGGGGCCCACCCCATCTCGTCCTCGAAGCGCGGATCGTCGGGGAACGCCGCGACCTTGTCCGGGATCTCGTCGGCGTCGAACTCGTTCGTGTTGAACGGGATCGAGCGCGCCCGACCCATGATCCCGACCCACTCGTCAGTCGGGTGGTAGGTGTCCGCGACGGACTGCGTGACGTGATCGGGGAGGGTGACCGTCGCGCCGTTCTCGGCGACGACCCCGACCGAGCCGGCGTCGATGGCCCAGAAGACGTCCGCGGGGCTCTGACCGGCGTTCGCCTCCTCAATAATGGTGTTCGCGAGCTGCGAGGAGGACGCGGTCCGGATGTAGACGGTGAAGTCCCGATAGAGGTTCTGAATGCGCTGCATCGCGTCCTCGTAGAGACCGCCCTCGCCGCCGCCGAGGTAGACCGTGATCTCCCCGCGGAGGTTGGGGAGGTCGAGCACCGACAGCCCGGTGTACTCGGTGGGGCGCTCGCCGACCTGCGGGCCGTCACCGCGCCACTCGTCCATGTGGAAGAGCTCGTCCTCCGTGTACGTCTTGGGCTCGGGGACGGTCGACGTCGACGAGCCGCCGTCGGTGGTCGTCTCGCTCGTCGTCTCGCCGTCGGTACCACCGCCGCTACAGCCAGCGAGGCCGAGGATGCCCGCGCTCGCCCCGACGGCCTGCAGGAACGAGCGCCGGTCGCCGACGGCGTCGCGGGCCCGCGAGAGGCCGGTCCGATCGTCGTCGATACCGTCTCGCGTGGAGTGATCCATGTCGTAATGTGTTTTGGGTCGCCTAAAATAGCTTTCCAGTTGGAGGCACGAGGACCGGGCGCCCCGACTCACGGCGCCGCGGCGACCGCGGACTGACCGGCGGACCGCCCCACGTCGCGGGGGGCGCGGGCGCGTCGGTGACGCCGACCCGGAAGGCGAAACAGCACGCTTTTAATTTAGGTTTGCCTAAACGGAGCGAACACGAAACGCCGATGCACGACGCGACACACACACGCCGGGCGCTCCGGATCGTCGGGACGACGCTTCTCACGGCGCTCGCGGTTCTCATCGCCAACGCCGCCCCGACCCAGACCGCCCTCGCCCGACTCCCCGGATCGCGCTTCGTCGCGCTCTCGTTCGGCGGCGTCGGTCTCCTCGCGCGACTCGGCGCGGCACTCGTCGTCACGGTGCTCGTCGTCCACGCGCTGCGGGACCCGAGCGCGCGGCGCCCTCACGAGACCGTCGCCGCGACGCTGCGGGCGCTCGGCGCCGTCGCCCTCGCGCTCGCGGCGCTCGGCTACTTCGACGTCCCGTACCGACTCCCCCGGACCACGCTCGTCGGCGCGGTCGCCGTCCTCGCCGTCCTCCTCCCCGCGTGGTTCGTCGCCCTCGACCGGGGGCGGAATCGAGCGGAGGGAACGCTGGTCGTCGGCGCCGACCCGCGACAGATCTCGGCCGCGCTGGAGGCGACCGCACGCCCGGTCGTCGGCTACGCGTCCGCCGTCTCGTGGCCGAGCGGGCCGGCCGCCGACGGACAGGTCGACACGGACGGGGGCGACGACTCCGTGGCGACGACGCTCGCCGAACACGAGCGCCTCGGCGGCCTCTCCCGACTCGACGACCTGCTCGCGAACGCGGACGTCGACACCGTCGTTCCCGCCCTCCCGCACGCCGACCGCGCGGAGTTCTTCGGGATCCTCGACGTCTGCCGGCGGCACGGCGTCGACGTCTCCGTTCCCGACGAGCACGGCGGCGTCCTCCTCGCGGAGGAGGAAGGCGACGCCGATCGCCGGGGCGGATTCGACCGCATCGACCTCGAACCGTGGGGCGTCGGTGCCCGGGTCGGCAAACGCGCGTTCGACGTCTGTTTCGCCGCGCTCGTCCTCTGCGCGACGCTCCCCGTCTTCGCCCTCGCCGCGCTGGCGATCACGATCGAGGACGACGGCTCGGTCTTCTACGCGCAAGAGCGGACGACGCTGTTCGGCGACACCTTCGACGTCTACAAGTTCCGAACGATGCGCCCCGAGAGCGAGTCCGCGACCCCCGGCGCCGGCGACGACCGCGTCACCCGCGTCGGGCGGCTGTTGCGGCGGACGCACGTCGACGAGCTCCCGCAGTTCTGGGCCGTCCTGCGCGGGCGGATGAGCGTCGTCGGCCCGCGCGCGGCGTGGACGGCCGAGGAGGAACTCCTGCTCGCGGAGACCGGTGCGTGGCGCAAGCGCTGGTTCGTCAAGCCGGGCCTGACCGGCCTCGCGCAGCTCCACGAGGTGTCGAGCGAGACGCCGGCGGAGAAGGTGCGCTACGACGTCGAGTACATCCGCCGACGCTCGCTCGCGCTCGACGCGTCCATCGTCGCGCGACAGCTGTGGCGGGTCGCAACCGAGGTCGGCTCCCTCGTGAGGGGCGTCTGAGACGGGCACGAAAAGAGAGTCGGTGGCGGTCGTTTCCCCGAGAGCGAGAGCGCGACGCCTCAGTTCCCGCCGGCGACCGACGAGAGCGCGGATTCGAGGTCGCTCACCGTCCCGGAGAGCTCGTCGGCGGTCGACACCGTGTCGACGTTCGTCCGGAGCGTCTCGACCGCGGTACCGGCGGCGTCCCGCGTCTCGGCGTCGAGGTCGGACTCGATGGCCGCGTAGTGGGTCTCGACGCGGCGGAGGAACCCGCGGGCGTCCCAGTACTCGCCGTAGAGATCGACGGCCTCTCCCTCGGGAACGGCCGCGCTGTACTCCTCCTCGATGCGGCCGGCGAGCGCGACGATGATCGACGCGGTGAACGGCGTCGTCCCGCGGAATTCCTCGGAGACCGCGGTTTCCATCGCGTCGTCGAGCAGGTCGAACGTCTCGCCGGTCGCGTAGTCGTCGAACGCGTCGGCGCCGAGCGAGTGGCCCCGCTCCAGCGCGGACGTCATGTGCGTGAGGACGTCACCAGCGAGGCCGGGGTCGGACGCGTAGAGCGGCGGAAGCACCGTCATGGCGTAGTCGGGGGCGTGTCGGGCGTGGAACGCCGTACCGGAGCTGTCGCCGAGCTGCTTGAGTTCGCTCGCGGCGAGCAGGTGCCCCTTGACCTCCTCGACGTTTCGCGCGTAATCGAGGGCGTCCTCGCGTCCCTCGACGCTCGCGCTCGGGAGACCGAGCGCGCCTTCCGCGGACGCGCGGAGCTGGAGCGTCGTCTCACGGACGGCCATGTTCGAGACGGTGTCCTCGACCTGTCCGCGGATCGCGGAGACGGCGTCGCTCGTCGCGCTGAGGAACGCCGACTCGTTGCCGTCGTAGAGCGTCTGAATGCGGACGGCGAAGCCCCACGCGTCCCAGTACTCGCCGGCGTTCGTGATCGTCTCGCCGTCGGTGGCGACGCCGACCGAGTACTCCTCGTTGAGACGGCGCGCGAGCGCGTTCATCACGCGGCCGGTGAACGACGTCGTCCCGCGGAGGTCCTCCGAGATCACCGCCGCGGACGCCCGATCGAGCAGGGAGAAGACGTCGTCGTGGACGTAGTCGTCGTACGCACCGGAGTCCATCGAGCGACAGTGCTCCAGGACGTCCGCGAGCGTGGCGCGCAGCTGGAGGGCGAGCTGCGAGTCGGCGTCGCGGAGCCGCGGGATGATGTCCTTGTAGTAGTCGCCGGCGTGCTTCGCGTGGAACGCGGCGGTCGCGCCGTCCGCGGCGTCCCCGGCGCCATCGTTCTCCGAGAGGAGATGCGCGGACGCCTCGAGGTGGCCCTTGACCTCCTCGACGTTCCGCTGATAGGGCACCGCCTGCTCGACGCTGGTGAGCGGCGCGTCCCCGCTCGACTCCTGCGCGCTCGCGTCGCCGACGGCGTTCGATTCACTCGCTCCGTACCCGGCGAGAGCCGTCCCCGCTGCCAACCCGACGGTCTTCAGGAACGTTCGTCGCTGTGTCATACGTGTTTAGGCTAGCCTAAAGATAACTAAAGCGTTACGATCGCGTGGTGCGTGGTTCCGCAGACCCCGATCTGGGATCCGATGGTCGTGGCCACCGTATATGACTTACGACACCGTCTAGTCGAGCCGGTGTACGGAGCGATCGGGTCGTCGCGTTCGTCGAAATGCTCTCGGGCCGACTCGACGAGCGCTGTGACGCTGACTGAGAGGGAGTGTGGAAGCGCGATCGGACGGCGAACGACCGTCCGATCGGTCGCGCCGTCGTGCCTCCGCCATTCGAGATCCGCCGTCTCCGATGGCGTTCCGAGCGGTCCTCGATCGAGTATAGACACAACAGCCGACGAACCGCCCACCGCTCGAACTCGCTTCACTAGATGGTCCCCGCGTTCGAGTCCAATCACCTGAGAACAATATTATATCTGAAATAGGTCGCCCCCGGATCTATCACTGATGCCAGAAGTGACCTTTCACGGATTGGACATCGGACGCGTCGACCCGAATGACGACCTCGTCGAACGAATCGTCTCGACGACCGGCGAGGAGTACGCCCTGTCGGACGGCGACGTGATCGTCATCACCGCGAAAGTCGTTTCGTTCGCCGAGGGGCGACTCATCGAAGCCGATGACGTCGATGTCACCGAGCGCGACCGACGGGTCGCCGAGATCACCGGGATCGATCCGCGTGAGGTGGCGGTCATCTACGAGGAAAGCGACGTTCTCGGTGCAATCCCGATCGCAGAGGTCGGTGAGGACCTGCTCTTGGAACACGCCGTGGATCCCGACGTCGCTCAAGAAGCGCTTGACGACGTCCCCTCGATGCTCGTGACCGAACGTAACGGTCGACTCTGCACGAACGCGGGTGTCGACTGGTCGAACAGCCCGGAGGGAAAGATGACCCTCCTTCCAAAGGATCCCGACGAAAGCGCGCGACGGCTCCGCGGGGAGATCGAGGCACGAACGGGAGCCGACGTCGCCGTCGTGCTGTCTGACTCGGAAATCGCCGGTCCGGGATCGATGGATCTCGCCATCGGGTGCTCCGGAATCGAAGCGATCGACACCAACTTCGGGCGAGCGGACCTCTACGACCAGCCGAAGATAGGCGGTGTCGATCTCGTCGCCGACGAGCTCACAGCAGGGGCAGCGCTGCTATTCGGACAGGCTGACGAACGGGTTCCCGTCGTGATCGTGCGCGGGCTCGAATACGAGGACGGCGAGGGCGTCCCGAACTCGAGCGGCATCGTTCGGCGGGGTCTCCGGAAGAGCATCGAGTTGACTGCTCGGTTGAAGGCCCGGGAATGGTTCTGACATCGGGTCGGGCTCGTTCTCGCCCGCAGTGACCGGAATTGCCGCGACGGTCGGGAAGTTCATAGAGCGCACGCGATAGGATTCCACGTGAAATCGACCCGTGCGCCGTGCGAAAGGAGCGCGTGCGACAGGCTGTGGCCGTTTCGGACGTCGATCTCGTCACTCACCAGACCACGAACACCGACGAGCGACCGCGAACCAGCCGCGAAGGCCGAGAGGGAGCGACGACCGACCAGCGTACCGCGACGAAGTCAGCGAACGCGCTCGGACGTCGGCGTCTCGATCGGCGTGACAGTGAGCTAGACGCTTTCCCGGCGAAAAAACAGTCTGTTGCGTGAACGCCCTAGGGCTTGAGGAGGACCTTGAGGACGTCCGCGTCGCGGTCGTCGAAGCGCTGGTAGAGATCGGGAGCCTCGTCGAGGCCGGCCTCGTGGGTGACGACGAAGCTCGGGTCGGCGACGTCCTCGGCGATGAGGTCGCGGAGGTACCGGTTGTACTTCTTGACGTCGCACTGCCCGGTGCCGAGCTGCTGGCCCTTCTCGAAGAGCTTCCCGAAGTCGATGCCGAGGCGGCCCTGCGCGGCCATCGCGTCGGGCGCACCCGGATCGGACGGCACGTAGAGGCCGATGATGCCCAGTTGGCCCTTGGGCTTCACGACGTCGATGAGCTGATTCAGGACGACCGCGGGGTTCTCACGGGCCGGGTCGTAGGCGTCGCTCCCGACGTCCGTGTCCGGGTCGAGTGCCTGGTAGCCGACGGCGTCGACGCCCTTGTCGACCTCGTCACCGAAGTCCGAGAGGATCTGTTCGACCGGATCGCCCTCCTCGAAGTTGATCGGGACGGCGCCGGTGTGTTCGGCCGCGAGATCGAGGCGGGCCTCGACGCGGTCGACGATGTAGATCTTCGAGGCGCCCTTGATCTTCGCGCTGTAGGCGGCCATCTGGCCGACGGGGCCGGCGCCGAAGATGACGACGGACTCGCCGGGCTGGAGGTCGGCGAGTTCGGTGCCGTGCCAGCCGGTCGGGAAGATGTCGGCGAGGAGCGCGAAGCTCTGCTCGTACTCGTCCTCGGGTTCGCCGGGGAGCTTGAGCGCGTTGAAGTCCGCGTACGGGATGCGGATCTTCTCGGCCTGTCCGCCCTGATACGGTCCCATTCCGACGTAGCCGTACGCGCCGCCGGCCGGCACGTCACCGTCGGGGTTGACGTTGAGACAGAAGCCGGTCTTCCCCTCCTCGCAGTTCTTACAGTGTCCGCAGGCGACGTTGAACGGGGCGACGACGCGGTCCCCTACTTCGAGGTCGTCGACGCCGTCGCCGACCTTCTCGACGACGCCCATGTTCTCGTGCCCGAAGACGATCCCGGGTTCGGCGTCCGTCCGTCCCTCGTACATGTGCAGGTCGGACCCGCAGATGCACGTGGTCGTGATGTCGATGATCGCGTCGTTCGGTCCCTGTAGCGTCGGTTCGTCCACCTCGTCGACTTCGACGTGGTGCTCTCCGTGGTAAACAACTCCTTTCATGATACGCGTTCTAATGATAGACGATCACGATACAAATAGATGCGCCCTGGCGGCGACCAGCACCCCTTTCGGGCGGGCTCCGGGGCGCTCGGTGGCCACCGTCGTTTTAGCGGAGGACGGACCGGACGTATGGACGGGGCCGGACGCGATCGGTACCGGCGCGGCAAAGCTCGGCGAGCGCCGCCACGACGCCGTCGTCCGCTGAGACGTCGGCTCCGTTCGGCCCGACGGGGGGCCGGTCTACGGGACGTCGCGATAGACGATCTCCATGGGGACGCCGCGCTCGGGGTCCCGCAGCGGGTCGTCGGGGAGCGTACGCAGCGTCCCGCGGTCCGTCCGGCCGGCGACGGCGAGACATATCGCGTCGAGGAGGTCGTCGCGGCTGTCCGCGCGAAAGCGCCGGCCGTGCGCGGGCGGCTCGTCGATGCGCGCGGCGACGAGTCGCTCGTAGGCGACGCGCGCGTCGTCGTATCGATCGAGGACGTCGAGACGCGCTTCGACGCCCGCGTCGTCGGTCTTCGCGGGAGCGATCGGGCCGTCGCCGAGGCCGGCGAAACAGACCTCGGGGTGGGCCTCGCGGACGACGCCGCGGGCGCCGGGGTGTTCGGCGAGGAGGACGTCGGCGTCGCGGACCTGCGGGAGGACGTTCCACGTCTGCGTGGTGAGCGAGCCCGCGGTCCGCGCTTCGACGCGGCGTTTCGCCTCGGCGTACGTGGGCGCGTCGAGGGCGGCGCGCGGCGGGGCGAGGAAGACGCGGCGGCGCTGTGCGCCGAGGGCGTCGCGGGCGCGTTCGTCACAGGCGCGCCGCCCCCGCTCGGGGAGGCCGATCGGGACGTCGACGAGGACGGACGCGGCGTCGCGGTGGGCGTGCCAGACGGAGAGGAGCGAGGGGTGGTGACGCGCGTCCCAGCCGTCGGCGTCGCGGACGGCGGCGACCCAGCCGTTCGAGCCCCAGTCGACGCCGACGACCGTCTCGGGTGCGGGCATACAGACAGTCGTGGCGCGGCGCTCTTACGTCTGCGCGTTCGACGGTCGACCGTCGAGATGGCACCCCGACACGGGACGGACGACGGTCCGCGGCTCCCGGACGACGTGAAGGAGCGCGCGATGGACGAGGCACCGGTGGGGATCACAATGACCGATCCGACTCGATCTGACAACCCGCTCGTCTACGTGAACGACGCCTTCGAGCGCATCACCGGCTACGCGCGCGAGGACGTGCTCGGGCAGAACTGCCGGTTCCTCCAGGGGCCCGAGACGGCCGACGAGCGCGTGGACGAGATGCGGCGGGCGATCGAGGCGGGCGAGTCGACGGTCGTCGAGCTACGGAACTACCGGGCGGACGGCGAGCCGTTCTGGAACGAGGTGAAGATCGCGCCGATCCGCGACGACGACGGCGACGTCCGCTACTTCGTCGGGTTCCAACGCGACGTCACCGAGCGCACGCGCTCGGAGCTCGCGGTCAGACGCGAGCGGTCGAACCTCGAACACGTACTCGATCGCGTCGACGGGCTGTTGAGCGACGTCACGGAGGCGGTCGTCAACGCGGAGAGCCGGGAGGCCATCGAGCGGCAGGTCTGCGAGCGCCTCGCGGCCGTCGAGACGTACGTGCTCGCGTGGATCGGGGACGTCGACCTCGCGGACGACATCGTCCGACCGAGGGCGTGGGCGGGCGACGCCGGCGACGTGCGGACGGCCGACCTCGCCGTGGCGCGCGACGACGCCGAGAGCCCGGTGGTACGCGCGCTCGACGAGGGGCGCGTCGCGCTCGGCGACGGGGAGACCGGCGTCCCCGGGAGCCTCGCGTCGGTCGGCGGCGTCGCCGCGGTGCCGCTACGCTATCGCGGGACGACGTACGGGGTGTTGGTGGTGTACGCGAGGGAGGCGGACGCGCTGAACGAGCGCGAGACGGCGGTGCTGGAGTCGCTCGGTCGCACGGTGGCCACGGCGTTGAACGCCCACGAGTCGCGCCGGCTCGCCGCCGCGGACCAGGTGGTCTCGGTCGCCTTCGACGTGCGGGACCGCGAGCTGTTCGTCGTCGACCTCGCGGCGCGCTTCCCGGGGACGCTGACGTACCGCGGGGAGGTGTATCGGGAGGAGGCCCCGGTGCTCTTCTTCACCGCGGACGCGGACGCGGATCGCGTCCTCGCGGCCGCCGAGGCGTCGCCCGAAGTCGAGGCCGCGACCGTCGTGGGCGGGGGGGACGACACGCCGCTCTTCGAGTTCAGACTCCCGGCGTCGTCGTTCCCGGACGACCTCGTAGCTCGCGGCGTCCGGATCGAGGGGATCAGCGCCGCGGACGGCGGGGCGCGCGTCGAACTCGAACTCCCGATGGGCGTCGACACCAGGTCGGTGGTCGAACGCTTCCGCGAGCGCTACGACGACGTCGAACTCGTCCGCTATCGAGAGACGGAACGCCCGCCGACGACGGAGCGCGACTTCGTCGCCGCCGTCGAGGACCGCCTGACCGAGCGCCAGCACGCGGCGCTCAAGCGCGCGTACCTCTCGGGCTACTACGACGCGACGCGGACGGCGACGGGCGACGAGCTCGCGGCGGCGATGGACATCTCGCGGGCGACCTTCCACCAGCACCTCCGCGCCGCCGAGCGGAAGGTGTTCGCCGCGATCTTCGATCGGGATACCTGACCAGTCAGGTACGGCGGTTTTGTCGGCGGGCGGCGTATCGAACGACGAGAGCCACCGACCGGTCCGCCGTGACCGGACGCCCGTGGGTCGACTGTCACCATGATTTCCCCCGACGACGTCGCCACGAGCAAGGCGATACAGCAGCGGACCGGCAAGACCTTCGCCGCCGCGACCCGCGTCCTCCCCGAACGAGCCCGGCGCGCCACCTACGTCCTCTACGCGTTCTTCCGCGTCGCCGACGAGGTGGTCGACGACCCGCGGGGCGCCACGCCCGCCGAACAGCGCCGCGAGCTTGCGCGCCTCCGCGCGGCTGCCCTCGGCGAGACCGACACGGACGATCCCGTCCTCGGGGCCTTCCGCGACCTCGTCGAGACCTACGACGTCGCCGACGAGGAGATCGAGACGTTCCTCGACGCCATGGAGATGGACGTCGACACCCGCCGCTACGAGACGCACGACGAACTGGAGACCTACCTCCGGGGGTCGGCCGTCGCCGTCGGCAACATGATGCTGACCGTGATGGCGGACATCGAGGGCATGGACGACGAGACGGTCGATCGCGCCCGCCCGCACGCGAAGGCGCTCGGCGAGGCCTTCCAGCTCACGAACTTCCTGCGCGACGTCCGCGAGGACGTCCGAGAGTACGGTCGCATCTACATCCCGCGCGCGACGCTCGACCGGTACGACGTCCCCGAGTCGGAGGTCCGCGCCTGTACGTTCTCGGAGCGCTTCGCGGCGGCGATGCGCGCCGAGCTACAGCGCACCGAACGCCTCTACCGCGAGGGCGTCGCCGGCATCCGGTACCTCCCCGAGTCGTGTCGCTTCGGCGTGCTGTGCGCGGCGGTGCTCTACGCCGATCACCACCGCCTCATCCGCCGGCGGGGCTACGACACGCTGAGCGCGCGCCCGACGCTCTCGACGCCCCGACGCCTCGCGCTCGTCGCCCGGACGTGGTATCACTGGAAACGCACCGGCGACCCCGAAGCGGCGTTCTACGCCGCGAGCGTCGTCGACACGACTGACGGACCGAACTCGACGACGCGCTCGCGGCCCGGCAACGAGTCGGTGCGGACGCGCGCCCGCTCGGCGGCCGCGTCGCTCTCCTCGCTCCTGGGGGTGCGCGAGTGAGTCGGACGGTCACGGTCGTCGGCGGCGGTTTCGGCGGTCTGTCCGCGGCCTGCTATCTCGCCGACGCGGGGTGTGACGTGACGGTCGTCGAGAAGAACGACCAGCTCGGCGGCCGCGCGAGCGTCCTCGAACGCGACGGGTTCCGCTTCGACATGGGGCCCTCGTGGTACCTGATGCCCGACGTCTTCGAGCGCTTCTTCGGCTACTTCGGGCGGGCGCCCGAGGACTACTACGACCTCACGCATCTCGACCCGCACTACCGGGTGTACTTCAAGGACGGCACCGGGACGCGCGATCCGTTCGCCGACGACGGCGACGCGAACGCGGTACCGGACGGCGCGGGCGCGACGCGCCGCGGGACGGACGCGGCGGGAGCGAACGCCGAGCGCGTCGACATTGATGGAGACATCGAGCGGACGAAGGCGCTCTTCGAGTCCTACGAGGACGGCGCGGGCGCGGCCTTCGAGCGCTATCTCGCGAAGTCCGAGGAGACCTACGAGGTCGGCATGGAGCACTTCGTCTACACCGACCGCCCGAACTTCCGGGATTACGTCGACTGGGACGTGATCCGCAACGCCCGCGGGCTCGGACTGCTCGGCACGATGCAAGAGCACGTCGAGGACTACTTCGAGCACCCCCGGCTCCAGCAGCTCGTCCAGTACACGCTCGTCTTCCTCGGCGGGTCGCCGTCGAATACGCCCGCGCTCTACAACCTCATGAGCCACGTCGACTTCAACCTCGGCGTCTACTACCCCGAGGGCGGCCTCGTCTCTGTCGTCGACGCGCTCGCCTCGCTCGGCGACGACCTGGGGGTCACGTACCGCACGGGCACGCCGGTCGCGGCGATCCGCGGGGCGCGCGGCGACGTGCGCGCCGAGCTGGCGAACGGCGAGATCGTCCGCGCCGACGCGCTCGTCTCCGACGCCGACTACGCGCACACCGAGCAGGAACTCCTCGACCCGGAGAACCGGCAGTACGACGCCGACTACTGGGAGTCGCGGACCTACGCGCCGTCGGCGTACCTCCTCTACCTCGGCGTCGAGGGCGACCTCGGGCCGCTCGCTCACCACACGCTCGTCCTCCCGGACGCGTGGGACGACCACTTCGACGCCATCTTCGACGAGCCGGCGTGGCCCGACGACCCCGCGTACTACCTCTGTGCGCCCTCCGAGACGGACGACGCCGTCGCGCCCGACGGCCACAGCGCGCTGTTCGCGCTCGTCCCGATCGCGCCCGGCCTCGACGACGAGGCGGCGGTCCGGGAGACGTACCGCGACCGTCTCCTCGACGACGTCGCGACCCACACCGGCCTCGACCTCCGCGAGCGCATCGTCGTCGAGGAGGACTTCTGCGTCGCCGACTTCGCCGAGCGGTACAACGCGACGGAAGGGAGCGCGCTCGGCCTCGCGCACACGCTCCGTCAGACCGGCCCGCTGCGCCCCGATCACCGCTCCTCGGCGCTCGACGGCCTCTACTTCACCGGCGGCTTCACGCGGCCCGGAATCGGCGTCCCGATGTGTCTCATCAGCGGCGAGCACGCCGCGAGCGCGGTTCTCAGCGACTTCGCGTGACGGGACTCGACCTCCGGCGCACGCTCGCGCGCTCGCGGCCGCGCTTCTGGCTCTACCTCGCCGGCCCGGCGCTCGTCGGGCTCGCGTACGCCGCCGACGGGACCGGCGACCTGCTCTCCGCGCCCGCCCTCGCGCTCGTCGCGTACTTCCTCGTGCCCGCGAACGTCTACCTCTACGGCGTCAACGACGTCTACGACGCCGACGTCGACGCGGAGAACCCGAAGAAGGAGGACAAGGAGGTGCGGTATCGCGGCGAGCGCGGCGTCGTCGCGCTCGTCGGACTCACGGGTGCGCTCGGCCTCGCGCTCGCCGCGTGGCTCCCGCGCGCCGCGCCGTGGATCGTGGGGTTCCTCGCCCTCGGGTGGGCGTACAGCGCGCCCCCGCGGCTGAAGACGCGCCCGCCGCTCGACTCGCTCTCGAACGGCCTCTACGTTCTCCCGGGTATCGCCGCCTACGCCGCGCTCGCGGGATCGATCCCGCCGCTCCTCGCGGTGCTCGGGGGGTGGCTGTGGACGATGGCGATGCACACGTTCTCCGCGATCCCCGACATCGATCCCGACCGGCGCGCCGGCATCGACACCACCGCGACCGTCCTCGGCGCGCGCCGCGCGCTGGCCTACTGTGGGGCGTGCTGGCTCCTCGCCGCCGTCGCCTTCGCGCTGCTCGATCCGCGCGCGGGCCTCCTCTTCGGGGTCTACCCGGTGCTCGCGCTCGCGCTCAACCTCGCGGACGTCGATCTCTCGCGGGCGTACTGGTGGTTCCCCGCGCTCAACACGGCCGTCGGCGCGCTCTTCGCGTGCGCCGGCCTGTGGGGTGTCCTGCGTGGATAGCGCGACGCTCTCGGCGCTCTCGACGCGACTCGACCGCCTCGTCGCCGCGAACCGCCCCGGAATCGCCGTCCTCGCGCCGCTGATCGGTGCGGCGTCGCTCATCGGGGGCGCGCTCGGCTACGTGCCGCGGTGGCTGGCGTTCAACGCCGTGCTCCTCCTGCTCGGGACGGCGATGTTGCGCCTCCCGCTCGTCGCCGCCGTCCTCCCCGAGATCGATCGGCGGGCGCTCGCGGCGCTCGGCGCTCTCTGTGGCTACACCTACCTGATCGAGTACGTCGGCGTGACGAGCGGGTGGCCGTACGGCGCGTTCAGCTACGGCGTCGAGCTCGGGCCGATGGTCGCGGGGGTGCCGCTCGCGCTCCCGCTGTTCTTCCTGCCACTCGTCTGTAACGCCTACTTCCTCGCCGTGCTGTTGCTCGGCGAGCGCGCCGGGACCGCGCGCTACAGACTGCCGGCGACGGTCGCCATCGTCCTCCTCGTCGACTGCGTGCTCGACCCGGGCGCGGTGGCGCTCGGCTTCTGGTCGTACGCCGACGGGGGCGTCTACTACGGCGTCCCGCTCTCGAACTACGCGGGCTGGGTGCTCTCCGGGAGCGTCGCCGTCCTCGCCCTCGACGTCGCCTTCGATCACCGCGCGCTCCGCGCGCGCCTCGACGACTGCCCGTTCGCCCTCGACGACCTCGTGAGCTTCGTCGTCCTCTGGGGGCTCGTCAACCTCGTCTACGCGAACTGGCTGCCCGTGCTGTGCACCGCCGCGCTCGTCTGTGGCCTCCTCGCCACCGATCGGTTCGATCTCGCGTTCGCGCGCGGGAGCGGCGGCGTCGACGGCTGACGGGACTCCGCTACGCCCCGGCCTCCGCCTCGGCTTCGGTCTTCACGACGATGGCCGGACGAGTCGCCAGCCGGAGCACGCGATCCGTGACGCTCCCGAGGAGCGCGCGATACTCTTCGGGCCGCTGTCGCGTCCCGAGCACGAGGAGGTCCGCGTCCACTTCGTCCGCGTGGGCGACGACCGTCTCAGCGGGGTCGCCGTGGCGGAGTTCGCCCGTGACGTCGACGCCCGCAGCCTCGGCCTCGCGGCGGACCGCGTCGATGGCCGCCTCGCCCGTCTCTTCGAGGCCGTGCTCGGGCCCCTCGGCTCCATCGACGTACTCGTCGCCGCTGTACGCCGTGTAGACGGACTCGTCGACGACGTAGACGACGCGCAGATCCGCGCCGTGCGCTTGCGCGAGCTCGATCGCGTGCGAGGCGGCGTTCTCGGACGCGACCGTGCCGTCGGTCGCCAACAGGATGGTGTCGTACATGCGGTCGATGACTTCGACCGGGGAGTACGTAACGTTCGGGGTCGCGCGGGAACAACAGAGTTACCTGCCGCGTGGCGTTCTCTCCAGTATGGAGAAGCTTCTCGTGCGAGCGGTCCGGGGGGAGGACGTCGAGCGCCCGCCCGTGTGGCTGATGCGTCAGGCGGGGCGGCACATCCCGGAGTACCGCGAGATCCGCGAGGAGTACAGCTTCTTGGAGGCGATCAAGACCCCCGAGGTCGCCGAGCGGATCACCCTCCTCCCGTGGGAGCGCTATCGGCCCGACGGCGTCGTGATGTTCTCGGACATCCTCACCGTCCTCGAACCGCTGGGCTTCGACTACCGCATCGAGAGCGGCGTCGGCCCCGTGATCGAGGACCCCTTCGAGGGCCCCGGGGACGTGCCCGAGGAGTACGCACCGATCGGCGACGAACTCGACTACGTCGGCGCGCTCCTCGACCGCCTCGATCGGTCGGTCGGGGACGAGACGTCGCTCATCGGCTTCGCCGGCGGGCCGTTCACCCTCGCCTCCTACATCGTCGCCGGCGGGTCGTCGCGCCACGACGAGATCCGCCAGCTTCGCGCGCGCCACCCCGAGGCCTTCGCGGCACTCCTCGACGTCATCGCGGACGCCGTCCTCGACTCGCTGCGGTACCAGGTCGATCACGGCGCGGACGTCGTTCAGCTCTTCGACACGTACGCGGGCGAGCTCGCACCCGCCGACTACCGCGAGTTCCTCCAGCCGCTCCACCGCCGGATCTGCGCGGGCGTCGACGCGCCCGTTATCCTGTTCGTGCGCAACATGGCGGGCCGACTCGACGCGCTCGCCGACGCGGACCCCAACGCCGTGAGCCTCGACTGGACGGTCGACATCGCGGACGCGCGCGACGAACTCGGGGACGTCGCCGTGCAGGGGAACATGGACCCGCAGTACCTCTTCGGCGACGAGTCGTTCGTCCGCGCGGAGGCGGAGCGGGTCATCGAGGCCGCGGGCCCGCGCGGCCACGTCCTCAACCTCGGCCACGGCGTCCACGCGGACACGCCGGTGGAGAGCGTACGGGCCTTCGTCGAGACGGCGAAGAACTGGGAGTACGAGAGCTAGACTAGGCGAGGCGGTCGGCGACGCGCTCGGCCTCCCGGACGCGCCCGGGGACGCCGACGCGCGCCGTGTAGTTCGTGGCGAGCGTGACGCCGTCGGGGAGATCGAGACGGTCGAGCGCCGCCCACGACTCGTCGTAGGCTGGGAGGGCGTCTTGGCCGACCCAGACGTCCCGGACGTGCGCGGCGGTATCCATCACGGCCTCGAACTCGTCGGCGGCGATCGTCCCGATGTCCGCGGGATCATCCTCGACGATCCGCCCGTCGTCCATCCCGCCGAGGAACGCCGTGTACTGTCCGGTTCGCCCGAAGAGGCTGTGGTGCCACGAGACGCCGAGCGTCCGCAGCGACTCGGTGCGACGCACCTGATAGCCGAAGCCCTCGCGGCGCGCGTCCGAGTACATCGCCACGACCGCGAGCGGGTTGTACCGGAGCTCGGCGAGCGCGGCCGCGGAGTCGGGCGCGGCGCGTTCGAGGAGGTCGGCGGCGGCCGGCGCGGGGACGGTGAGCACGACGTCGTCGGCCGTGATCGTCCCGTCGGGCGTCGAGACGGCGTAACGCTCGCCGTCGCGCTCGATCGCGGTGGCGGGCGTGTCGCGGCGCACGCGATCGGCGTAGCGCTCGGCGAGCGCGCTCGGGAGCCGCTGGAGTCCGCCCTCGATCGACACCGGAGGCGGGGTCTCCCGATCGCCCGTCGCGCGCGCCAGCAGGGGACGGAGGAGGGAGCCGTGCTCCTCCTGCATCCGGAGGAGCGCGGGGAGCGCGCGTCGCACGGGCATCCGATCGGGGTCGGACCCGTACGTCCCGCCGTAGATCGGCTCGACGAGGTTGCGGTACGCGGTCCGGCCGAAGGACCGCCGGACGGCGCTCCCGACGGACTCGTCCGGGCGGACGTCGCCCGTCAGCGGCTCGGCGAGGACGCGGAGCTTCGCGTACCACGGGAGGAGGTCGGTGCGGACGAACGTCGAGAGGTCGAAGGGGACCTCGCGGAGCGCGCCGTCCGCGTAGACGTAGAGCGGGAGGCCGTCGTCCGCGACGATGAGGTCGTCGCGGAGCCCCGCGGCGTCCACGAGCGCGGCGATCCCGTCGGTCAGTCTGAGCCGGTTCGGGCCGTGCTCGGCGACGAGACCGTCGTCGAGCGGCTGGGAGTCGATGACGCCGCCGGCCTCGCCGGTGGCCTCGAGCGTGACGCACGAGACGCCGCGCTCGGCGAGGGCGTGGGTGAGCGCGAGACCCGTGATCCCCGCGCCGACCACGGCGACGTCGACGTCCGCATCGCTCGCGTCGGCGGCGGCGACCACGGTCACTCGGCGCGCGGCGCGTTCAGGCACATCGCGCCCTCCTCGGCCGCGCACTGACACTCACGGAGCTGGTAGTACTCGGGATCGACGTCGGCCGCGAACGGCTCGACGAGGTCGGCGAGCAGGTCGGCGAAGCGCGGGTCGTCGTGTGGGACCGGGACCCGAAAGAGCTCCTTGCCGGCTTCCTCGACCTCCTCGCGGAGCTCGATGTCGAGTTCGGAGAGCGTCTCGGACTGCTCGTGCATGAAGCTCACCGGCTCGACGACGACGCGCTCGGCGTCGTTCTCGACGGCGACGTCCTCAGTTTCGGGCTCGGTCCACGGGATGTCGCGGTTCTCGTGGTTCTGGTAGCCCACGGTGTACTCGTCGACGCCGACGAGGTGGGCGAGCGCCGTCGTGAACTCCTCGACGTAGACGTCGTAGCGCGACCCCTCGTCGAGGTAGTGGGTCGGCGTCCCGTGCGCGGAGAAGAGGACCATGGTGTCCTCGGAGCCGAGGTCGAGGCCCTCGCGATCGGCGTACTCGCGCATGTTGTCGGCGCGCAGGCGCGTGTACGTGGGGTGGCGGTGCCAACCGGAGACCCGATCGACCGGGACGTCCCAGTCAGCGGCCTCGACGGCGTCGTTGAGGTCGCCGAGGGCGTCGACGGTCGTCGAGGGACCACAGAGCGGGTAGATCGGGAGGCCGACGAGGCGATCGACGCCGTCGGCCTTCGCGGCCTCGACGGCGTCGGCGATGGTCGGCTCGGAGAACTGCGTGCCGAGGTAGCCGGTGACGTCGAAGCCGCGTTCGGTGAGGACGTCGACGACGGCGTCGACCTGCGCCTTCGCCTGCGGGTTCAGCGGGGAGCCGCCGATGTCCTCGTACTCCTCGATGAGGCTGGGGGCGCGCTTCTCCGCGAGCTCGCGCGAGCGTTCGCGGGCCTGCTCTTCGGGCATGTCGCCTTCGAGGAAGCGGTTGTTGTAGAAGATACGCTCGAGATAGGGGACAACCTCCTCGCGCGTTGGCTCGGACGGTTCGCCGAAGTTCAGGAGGATGACTCCTGTCGTCATACGCGTTCGTTGGGCGTCGGCCGGCCAAAAGGTATCGGTTGCCGAACCCGCGGTACGGCCGTCGAACCGGTCGGTATATGACGTCCGAGGGCGTTCACGGGTGGTCGTTAAACGACCGAGCGAGCAGAGACAACCATTATGTTACACGATCGAAGTCGTGTAAACGGATGCCCCGCAGAACGAAACGATGTGCCCTCACCATCGGGCTCGTCGGTGCCCTCCTCCTCGCCGGTTGCTCGACGCTGCCGTCGGGTGGGCTGAACGCCGACGCGGTCGGAGAGCAGGTCCAACATCGCTACGACGCGATCGAGGGATACAGCGCGACCGTCACGAAGACGGTCGAAGCGAACGACGAGACCTCGACGGTCCGCGCCCACGTCTCCGCGGACGTCGACGGCGCGACGACGGTCACGTACCGAAGCGGCCCCGACGCGGGGACGACGGTACGCTACGAAACGCCGACGCGCGCGCCCGTCCTCTCGGCCGGACGGCGCGACGCGGCGACCCGTGACGCGACGTACGGCGCGCTCGCGGCGTCGCTCGTTCGGACGAGCAACGTCTCGGTCGACGGGACGACGGTCCTCGACGGCCACCGGACCGCGATCGTCTCGCTCAGCCCCGCGAACGCGAACGCGAACGCGAGTGCGAACGACACCGAGCGGCGCGTCTGGGTCGACACCGACCGCCGGATCCCCCTCCGCGTCGAGACGACGTGGACGACGGCGAGCGGGACGACCGTCACCGAGACGGTCCGGTACGAGAACGTGACCCTCCGCGAGACGGACAGCGCGAACGAGACGGGGAGGCGGAATACGGTGAGCGCGACGTGAGCGGCGGCGAACGCTCGAAAGTCAGGCGAGTCGTCCTCGTCGGCGCGGTGATCGGCTTGCTCGTCGGCGCGGCGGTCGCCCCGACGGTCTGGGACCGGACGACCGGCCCCGACGGGAGCGTCGCCGTCGTCGAGCTCCACTCGACGATCACGAGCGACACCGCGAGCACGGTCATCGACAACCTCCGCGAGGCCAGACAGAACGACTCGATCGAGGCCGTCGTCCTGGACATCGACAGTCCGGGCGGCGCCGCGGCGGCGAGCGAACAGCTCTACCTCGCCGTCAAGCGGACGAGGCAGGTGATGCCGGTCGTGACGAGTGTGACCGGGATGGCCGCCTCGGGCGGCTACTACACCGCGGTCGCCTCCGACGAGATCTACGTGACGCCCGCGAGTAGCGTCGGGAGCGTCGGCGTGCGGGCCACGATCCCGACTGGCGGCGTGCCAGCCGGCGAGATCGTCACCGGGCCCGACAAGGGCTCGACGGCGACGCAGACCGAAGTCCGCCAGCGCGTCGAATCGCTCCGGCGGGCGTTCGTCGGCAGCGTGATGGCCGAGCGGAACGCATCGCTGACGCTGAGCGCGAACGAACTCTCGTACGCGAAGCTCTACTCGGGCGCGCGCGGCGTCCGATTGGGGCTCGCGGACTCCATCGGCGGGGTCGACACGGCGATCAGCGCGGCGGCGAGCGAAGCCGGCCTCTCCGACTACCGGGTGGTGCGGATGGAATCGCCGACCCCGAACGTCCTCAGCCAGCTCGGCCTCAGCGCCGACGCGGACGGGACGGCGAGCGCGAGCGCGACGTTCGGTAATCAGGGAGTCGAGACCGTCCACTACCTGACGCTCCACGGTTCGGTCGCGGGCCCGAAGACGGAGGTGGTCGCCAATGCGAGCGCCTGACCTGCGACGCGGCGTCGGCGCGTTCGTCGCCGTCCTCCTCGCCGCCGTCGTCGTGACGGCCGGTGTGGGCGTCGTGAGCGACGCGGTCGGATCGAACGGAGCGACGCAGCCCGACGCCCCAGCGTACGACACGGGCGACCTCCTGCCGACGCCGGTGGACGACGGCGGGTCCGTTCCGGCTCCTGACGCGGGGACCCAGAAGACCGTCGTCGTCGACGCCGCCCACGGGAATACCGTCGGGCGCGCGGACATGCAGCCGCTCGTGAACGCCCTGGTCGAAAGCGGTCACGAGGTACGCTTCTACACGGGCGGTGGGTCCTCGTCGCTCATCTCGGGTTCGGGGACGTCGGCACTGAACGAGACGCTCAACGATGCCGACGCCTTCGTCATCGCGGATCCCGCCGCAGCCTACAGCGGGGCGGAGGCGGACGCCGTCTCGGCGTTCGCCGACAACGGCGGACGCGTCCTCCTGCTGGGCGACACGCCGACGACGGCGACGAGCGCGTCGTCGCTCCTCGGGCTCACGGGCGAGACGACGGCCGGGAGCGGCCAGCCGAACGCCGTCGCCGCCCGGCACGGGCTGGCGTTCAACGCCGACTACCTCTACGACATGACGGAGAACGCGAACAACTTCCAGTACGTCTACGGCTCGCCGAGCGCCGACGGCGGACTCGCCGCGGGCGTCGATCGAACCGTGTTCGACGCCGCGGTAGCCGTCGCGCACGGCGACGCGGCGACCGCGGCGATCAGCGCCGAGAACGTCAGCCGCGAGAGCACGCGGACCACCGGGACGTACGCCGTCGCGGTGCGAAGCGGGAACGTCGCCGCGATCGGTGACACGTGGTTCCTCTCGCCGGACGGCGCGACCGTCGCCGACAACGAGGCGCTCGTCGGGAACGTCGCCGACTTCCTCGTGAGCGGGACGAAGACCGGCACGATCGGCGGATCGTCCGGCTCGACGGTGCGGCCGGGCGGGATTTCGCTCGACGGCGCGAACGCCGCCGGTGGATCGACGAACGCATCGAACGCGACGAACGCGACGAGCGCGACGGCCTGAGAGACGGCGCGTCGACGAGCGCGGGAGGCGAAACGCTTGTGTCGCCCTCCCCCGAAAGTCGATCGATGACGAGTGACGACGAGCAGCCGACCGCCCCGGTCGTCTGTACGGCCTGTGGGACCACGAACCGCGTGCCGCTCTCGGAGGTCGCCGAGACCGTCGAGCGGCACAACGAGCGCGTCCACGACGGGGCCGCGAAGGCCGAAGTCGACCCGGACGTCGCCGACCAGCTCGCCGACCTCGTCGCGCGCGATCTCGGGTTCCTCGACGAGTGAGGTGACGACTCGAACGCGCGCCGCGGCACCGACAGTCAGACTATTCAATAGTACTGCCCAGTAATACTTTTTGACGGGCGCATCCGTGAGCGTGTCCCGAGCGGGCTGATAGGCCGTCGTGGACGCGATCCCTCACCGCGGCGCGAACGCCCGCCGGCGCTACCAGTCGGAGAACTTATCCCGGCGGAAGAGATCGAGCTCTTGGACGACGTTCGGGTCCTCTTGGGCCGCCGCGAAGGCGATGGCGCGCGCGACGTCCGCGGGCTCGGCGGCGTCGCCGGGATCGAGGGCGTCGGCGAAGCTCTCGCCGTCCTCGCTCCCGAACTCCGTTCGGACCTCAGTCGGGTTGATCGCCGTCACGCCGACGCCCGCCTCGCCGGCGCTCCCCTGCAGGCTCAGCGCGAACCCGCGCGTCCACCACTTCGTCGCGGCGTACACCGGCGCGCCGGGGCGCGGATACTGGCCGGCCATACTTCCGAGGAAGATCAGGTTCCCCCGGCGTTCCTTCAGGTGCGGCATGGCGGCGCGCGCGACGTGGAACATCCCGTCGCAGTTCACGTCCATCATCTGCCGATAGGCGTCGAGGTCGAGGTCCTCGATGGCCGTCTCGGTGCGACCGAGGCCGGCGTTGTTCACCACGACGTCGAGGCCGCCGAAGCGCTCGACCGCCGCGTCGACGAGCGCCTCGACGGCGTCGGCGTCGGTCACGTCCGTCGGATGGGCGACGGCGTCGACGTCGTGGTCGCGGGTGACCTCGGCCGCGAGCGTTTCGAGGCGCTCCTCGCGGCGGGCGCTCAGGACGACGTTCGCGCCGCGGGAGGCGAGTTCGCGGGCGGTCGCCGCACCGATCCCCGAACTCGCGCCCGTGACGAGCGCCGTCGCGTCGGTCAGCGTATCCGTCATACACGGGATCGGTGCGGCGAACGGCTTAACCGTTCGGGGACCCGGCGGGGAGACTGCCCGACTCCGGACCGAACGACGTCAGTCGTCCGGCGCGAGTTCCGGCGGGAGGCCGTCGGATTCGATGGCGTACGTCAGCCACTGCCTGACGAGCGAGTCGACCGTAACGACGAGAACGACGCAGGCGACGACCAAGAACCCGACGATACCGAGGATGGCCGCGACGCCACCGGCGCTGAACAGGGCGAGCGCGAACAGTGCGGCGAAGCCGATGCCGGTGACGACCGTCGCGACGTAGCCGCCGAGGGAGGGCTTGGAGGCCATGGGGAACGGGTCGAACGCGCGCGTCCTAAGCCTTCGGTTGCCACACCATCACTCGCCTACGGCGTCGACGAGCGTCAGCGCGCGTTCGACGGCGTCGCGGGCGTCCGCGCCGAAGACGTAGCAGATCGGCTCCATCCCGTACGCGCCGTCGTGGTAGGCGACGGTGGGCACGCCGTCGGCGAACGCCTCACGGAGTTCGGCCGCACGGTCGTCGTAGCCCGCGTCGAACTCGACGGGGTCGTACCCACGCGAACGCGAGGCGTCGAGGAGCGCGTCGCTCGTCGCCACGTTCAGCGCCCCGCCGACGGTGTCGTCCCGCTCGGCCGCGACGAGCAGCGCGCTCGCCACGTGTTGTGACGCCCCGAACGCCGGCTCCGAGGGGACCTCGACTCGCCCGCGGATCGCGTGCAGTCTCCCGGGGACGGCGGCGACGTCGGCCGGTTCGTCGGCGTCGGGAAGCGCGCTCGCCACGTTCGTCCCGACGTTCGGGACGTGAGCCGACGTCGCGTCCGCGGCGGCGAAGCGCCGGACGGCCGTGCGGACGTCGCGGAGCGTCTCGCGTTCGCGCGCCGCCGCGCCGTCGCGCCCGCGGACGCAGAGGTCGCACCCCCGGCCGTCGAGTGCGGGCATCGCGTCCTCGTGGAGGGCACAGATCGGCCCGCGATCGACGAAGGAATCGAGCAGTCGGCGGAACTCGACCAGCGCATCGTATCCCGTGTAGTCGCCCGCGGTCCACCCGTCGGCGACGCGCTCGACCGTCTCCGTGAAGCGTTCGTCGTTCGCGAGTCGATCGGTGGTGCGGGCCTCGCCGGCGAGGTAGTTGCTCACCGCGGCCTGCGTGACGCCGAGGAAGCCCGCGATCTCTCGCTGGGAGCGACCGCGCTCGGAGAGCGCACGGGCGAGCGCGACGCGCATCGTCGGGATGAACTCGTCCGCGATCACCTCGGCGGGGAGCACGAGACCGTCGTCGCGTGTCGTCTCCATGGGCGATAATCCAGTTATACCACTAAATTATATAGGTGGCGATGACGAGGGGCCGATATGGGATACACCGAGACGCTGGCCGAGGTCGCCGATCCGATCTGGGACGCGATCGAGACGCACCCGATGGTGACGGGACTCGGCGACGGCACGCTCGACGTCGAGCCCTTCCGGTACTGGGTGCGCCAGGACTACGTCTACCTCGTCGAGTACTGTCGGGTGTTCGCCTACGGGGCGGCGCGCGCGCCCGACCTCGCTACGCTCCGGCGGTTCGCCGAGCTACTCCACGAGACCGCGGAGACGGAGATGGCGCTCCACCGCGAGTACGCCGCCGAGTTCGGGATCGACGCGGCGGAGTTGGAAGCGACGACGGCGTCGCCGACCACGCGGGCGTACGCGGACTTCCTCGTCCGCACCGCCGCGACCGGCACCTTCGGGGACCTCGTCGCCGCGCTCCTCCCCTGCATGTGGGGGTTCAACGAGACCGGGAAGCGCCTCGAAGCCGACGGCCTCCCGGACGACGAGCGCTACGCGGAGTGGATCCGCACGTACGCGGGCGACGACTTCACCGAGCTCACCGCGTGGTGTAAGGACCTCATGGACGACGTCGCGGCCCGATCGAACGACCCCGAGCGCGAGCGCTACCGCGAGGTCTTCGAGACCTCGGCGCGCTACGAGTATCGCTTCTGGGACGCCGCGTGGCGCGAGGAGGGGTGGGAGGCGTGAGCCACACCGACGACTTACGCGCCGCGAGCGCGTGGGACGACGCCGTCGAGCACGCGTTCGTCACCGAACTGGCGGCGGAGACACTCGACGACGCGGTCTTCCGCGACTACCTCGAACGCGACTACGCCTTCGTCGAGACGCTCGCCGGCCACCTCGGGCACGCCGTCGCGGACGCCCCCGACATGGCGCGAAAGCGGCGGTTCGCGGACTTCCTCGCCACCGTCGTCGGCCCCGAGGACGACTACTTCGCCCGGTCGTTCGACGCGCTCCCCGGTCCGGCGCTCGCCGACGCGAGGGTCGAGGGCGGCGACGTCGGCGACGCCTTCGCGGACCTGTTCGCGCACGCCGCGAGCGTCGGCGGTTACGCGGAGACGCTCGCCGTCCTCGTCCCGGTCGAGTGGGTGTACCTCGAGTGGGCGAGCGGGATCGAGAGCGACCCCAAGGCCTTCTACCACCGCGAGTGGATCGAATTGCACGACAACGAGGCGTTCCGCGCGCTCGTCGCGTGGCTCCGCGAGGAACTCGACCGCGAGCTCGACGACGCGAGCGACCGCGAGCGGGAGCGCGTCGAGCGCTTCTTCGCGCGAGCGGTCGATCTCGAAGTCGCGTTCTTCGACGCCGCGATGGCCGGGGGGAAGCGATGATCGACGCGACGCTCACGCTCGGCGTCGTCGTCGTCGCCCTCGCCGTCACGAGCCTCATCGGGCTCACCTACGTTCGTCGGCGCGAGCTGTCGCTCGACGCGTTGCTCACCGCCCGGGGGAGCGCGAGCGAGGGGACCACGGTCGCCTCCGTCGTCGGATCCGTGATGGGCGCGTGGATCCTCCTCAGCCCCGCGGAGGCCGGCGCGGCCTACGGCGGCGTCACGGCCGTCCTCGGCTACGCGATCGGGAGCGCGGCACCGCTTCTCCTCTTCGTCCCCGTCGCCGCGCGCGTCCGCGACGTGATGCCCGAGGGGCACTCGCTCACCGAGTACGTCCGCGCGCGCTTCGGCACGGCCTTCTACGCGTTCGTCCTCCTCGTCTCCGTCTTCTACATGTTCGTCTTCCTCGCGGCGGAGATGACGGGCGTCACCGCGGCGCTCGCGCTCGTCGCCGGCGTCCCCGCGTGGGCCACCGCCGCCGTCATCGGCGGGTTCGTCTTGGCGTACACCGCGTACGGCGGCCTCGTCGCCAGCCTCGTCACCGACACCGTCCAGACCGCCGTGGCGCTCCCCCTCCTCGTCGTCGCCGCCGTCGGCGCGCTCTGGCAGCTCGGCGGTACCGACGCCGTCCACGCGACCGTGGCGAGCGAGACCCCGAGTCTCCTCACGCTCACGAACCCGACCGCGCTCGCCTTCGGCTTCTACGTCGTCTTCGCCGTCCTCGGCGCGAACGTCCTCCACCAAGGGGTCTGGCAGCGGATCTGGGCCGCCGAGCGGACGGACTCGGTGAAACGCGCGTTCGGCGTCAGCGCCGTCGCCGTCGTCCCGATGATCGTCTTAGCGGGGGTGTTCGGCGTCATCGCCGCCGCGCGCGGCCTCGTGGACGGAAACGCCGGCGTCTCCTTCTTCCTCGTCGTGAACGACGTCTTCTCGACGCCGCTCGCGCTCGGCGTCGTCGTCCTCGCCGTCCTGCTCGTCGCCAGCACCGCCGACACCGTGCTGAACGGCGTCGCCAGCGTCGTCACCGTCGACCTCGCGGCGTTCACCGACGCCGGGTCCGACGCGCTCACGCGGACCGCGCGGGCCGTGACCGTCGTCGTCGCCCTCGCCGCCATCGTCGTCGGCGCGCGCGGCTACGACGTCCTCACGCTGTTCTTCCTCGCGGACCTCCTCGGCGCGGCCACGTTCGCGCCGTTCGTCCTCGGTCTCTACCTCCCGACGCTCGGCGAACGCGGCGCGCTCCTCGCCGCGGTCTCCGGGTTGCTCGTCGGCCTCGCGTACTTCCCCGGTCTCGGGATCGGGAGCGCGCTCGCCGCGATCGGCGTCCCCGTCACACCCGCGTTCTTCTGGGTGTTCGTCGGCTCGACCGGCGTCTCAGTCGGCTTCACGCTCGCCGCGGCCGCGCTCGGGCGGCGCGAGTACGACATCCGCGCGCTCCGCCGCGTCGGCGAGCGCCTCACGGAGGTGACCGAGCGGTGATGTCGACGGTCGGGTTCGCCGTCCTCGTCTGGGGGTCGGTGGTCCTCACGGCCGGCGTCTTCGCGTACATCCTCCTGACGCTCCGCCGTTGACCTCCGGGCGCCGGGGCGACCACTGACCCCGGATGAATATACATGTGATAAATAGAATTTGCGTACATATTCGATGCGCGGATCGAGCGTTCCGGTCTAAAGCCCTCGGTTTCGTACTCACGGGCTCCGTATTGGTATCTCTAGTGATTTGTTGTAAATGTACTCGTGTATGAATTTCGTTCTTTGTGTCGTTATCTGATGACTTCGTGAGTCGCGTGCGGGTACTCTCGAACGCGGCGACGACCGCTCGGCCGCGGTGTGAGCGCCTCGCAGCGATGGTCGAGAACTCTCGCGTGTCGGCGCGTGTTCCCGAACGATCGTCCGTGAAGAGGGAAGTATTCGTTCGTTCTAGCGAACAGTAGGTATTTTACCGTGGACGGTAGTACGATGCGTATGGTCGACGACGCCGCGCCGCGATCGCCGGTGAAGACGGCGCAGACGACGCTCCGGATCGTCGAGGCGCTGAAAGAGCACGACGGCGCGACCGTCACGGAGATCGCGGACGCGCTCGACCTCTCGAAGAGCAGCGCCCACAACTACCTCCGGACGCTCGAACACGAGGGGTACGTCGTGAAGGACGACCGGCAGTACCGGGTGGGACTCAGGTTCCTCGATCTCGGCGCACACGCCCGGACGCGAGAGGAGCTGTACACCGTCGCGAAACCCGAACTCGAATCGATCGCGGAGCGGACGGGCGAGCACGCGAACCTCTTAGTCGAGGAGCACGGGCTCGGCGTCTTCCTCCTGCGCGCGCAGGGGGAGAACGCCGTCAGCGTCAACTCCCACGTGGGCCAGTGCGTGCCGCTGCACACGACGGCGCTCGGGAAGTCGATCCTCGCCCACCTCCCGGCCGAGCGTCGGGACGACATCTTCGAGCGCCACGAGCTCGACGCGAAGACGGCGGCGACGATCACGGACCGCGAGACGCTCGAAGCCGAGCTCGCGGAAGTGAGAGAGAGCGGCGTCGCGTACGACCGCGAGGAGGGGGTGCGCGGTCTGAAGTGCGTCGCGGTGCCCGTGCTCTCCGACGACGGCGTCCTCGGGGCGGTGAGCGTCTCCGGGCCGACGAGCCGGATGGGCGACGAGCGGATCGAGACGGAGTTGCTCCCGCAGCTCCGCGACGCCGTCAACGTGATCGAGTTGAACCGCGCGTACTCGTAGCCGCGACTGTACACCGTCGCTCTCGAAAGGGGGTCGTCCGAGAGACGCGAACGCCGTACCACCGCGACGGCCGCCGCGTCCCGGAGTGATGGCGCCACGCGCCACGGAGTCGTTTACACAGATATATTTGTAAACCCTCGTGCGAGAGATCGATCTGACACCCACGCGACGGTGTACGGGTGCAGTCGTTCGTCTATTTCGATTGTTAGTTCGTGTAGAGAGGATATCGGTGTACATTTGAAGAACGAACGGACTCAATCGACCGTCGATCGACGCCAGGGTCGTGAGGGCGAAACGGTAGTTCGTCAGTGGCGAACTCAGACGACGCGGTTCCACGGGTCGCGGCCGGCCGTGAGACGAGCGGCGTTCGTCTCGACGAGTCGGGCGAGTTTCTCACCGTGGTTATCCGACTGCGCGGCGGCGTGGGGCGTGACGACGACGTCGTCGCGATCCCAGAGCGGCGACGACGCGGGGAGGGGTTCCTCGTCGAAGACGTCGAGGGCCGCGCCCGCGATCTCGCCGGCGTCGAGCGCAGCGAGGAGCGCGTCCTGATCGACTACGGCGCCGCGGCTGACGTTCACGAGATAGGCGTCGTCGCGCATCGCCGCGAAGACGTCCGCGTCGACGAGCCCGCGGGTGTCGGGCGTCAGCGGCGTCGTGAGTACGACGAATCGACTCTCGGCGACCGCGCGTTCGAGTTGCACCACGTCGTGGACCGCCTCCAAGCCGAGTTGGGAGACCGGGCGCACGTCGACGCCGGTGACGGACATCCCGAGCGCGTTCACCCGCGACGCGACGCCGCCACCGAGTTGGCCGAGGCCCACGACGCAGGCGGACGAGCGGCCGAGCTCGAACGGCCGCTCGACCGGCAGGCGCGACCACTCGCGCTCGGCCTGCTGGTCCCGGTACAGGTGGAGGCCTTTGGCCAGCGACAACACGAGCGCGATCGCGGACTCGCCGACGAGGTCGCCGGCGACGCCGGTACTGTTCGTCACCAAGACGCCCGCGTCCTCGTACGCGTCGAGGGGGAAGTCGTCGTACCCCGAGCGGACGCAGTGGACCCACTCGACGGCGTCGGGGAACGCATCGTGGTGATAGAGCGTGACGACGGCGTCGCAGTCGTCGAGGTCCGCGGCGTCGCGGACGACGTACGCGCGGTCGTCGTCGGCCGCGGCCAACCGATCGCGGAGGTCGCTCGGGTAGCACGGGTGCGTGCCCCAGTCGTGGATCGCTATGCGGTCGAGGTCGAGCGGGTTCGACATACCCTCTCCTCGTACCCCTGATCGATAAGACCTCGGTCGCCTACTCGTTCAGCGTGTGGATCGCCTCGCCGAGCGCGTTCTCGGCGGCCTCCATCACCGCCTCCGAGAGCGTCGGGTGCGTGTGGATCGTGCCCGCGAGGTCTTCGAGGCGCGCGCCCATCTCGACCGCGAGCGCGACCTCGGCGATCAGCTCGCTGGCCTCGGGCGCGACGATCTGCGCGCCCAGCACGAACCCCGCGTCCGCTTCCGCGACGATCCGCACGAACCCGTCCGTCTCGTCCATCGTGAGGGCGCGCCCGCTCGCGCGCAGCGGCATCTCGCCCACGAGCGGGTCGAAGCCGGCGTCTGCGGCCTCGGCCTCGGTCAGCCCGACGGTCGCAATCTCGGGGTCGGTGAAGACCGCGGCGGGGATCGCGCGGGCGTCGAACGCCGCGTTCTCGCCGGCGGCGACTTCCGCGGCGACGATCCCCTCGGCGCTGGCCTTGTGCGCGAGCATCGGCTCGCCCGCGACGTCGCCGACGGCGAAGACGTGTTCGAGGTCCGTCCGGGCTCGATCGTCCGTCCGGAGGAACCCGTTCTCGTCCGGCGCGAGATCGATCGCGTCGAGTTCGAGCGTGTCCGTCACGGGTTCGCGCCCGACCGCGACGAGCACGCGGTCGGCCTCGTAGGTCGACTCGTCGCCGTCGGCCGTCTCCGTGCGGACGGTGAGCCGGCCGTCGGCCGTCTCCTCCCATCCGCTCGCGCCCTCGCCGAAGGCGAAATCGACGCCGAGGTCGCTCGCCCGGCGTCGGACGACACTCGACACGTCCTCCTCGTAGGCGGGCAGGACGTCGTCGAGCGTCTCGACGACCGTCACGTCCGCGCCGAGTTTGGCGAACGTCGTCGAGAGCTCCATCCCGATGTAGCCCGCGCCGACCACGACGAGATCGTCCGGCACCGTCTCGGCCGCGAGCGCGTCGCGCGACGACCAGACGCGCTCGTCGTCGAAGGTGAAACCGGGGATCTCGACGGGGCGCGAGCCGGTCGCGACGATCGCCTGCTCGAACGCGACGGTCTCCATGCCCTGGCCCTCGCCGCCGTGCGCGATCCGGATCGTGTGCTCATCCTCGAACGCCGCCGTCCCCTCGATGAGGTCGACGCCGTTCGCCTCGCAGAGCTGTTCGACGCCGCCCGTCAGCCGGTCGACGACGCCGTCCTTCCACGCCGCGAGTTCGCCCATGTCCACCTCGGGATCGGCGTGGACGCCCATCGCCGTCGCGTTCGCCGCCTCGTCGGCGACGTCCGCGGCCGTGATGAACGCCTTGGAGGGGATGCAACCGTGGTTCAAACACGCCCCGCCGTAGTGGTCCTTCTCCACGAGCGTCGTCGCGAGGCCGCGCTGTGCCGCGCGGATCGCGGCCACGTAACCGCCCGGACCGCCACCGATGACTACCACGTCGGTGCCGGTCGTGATGTCGCCCATTACCATACCACGGCAGTCGCGTTCCTGTGTAAAAAGTTCACCCGGTTTCGCGGGATCGATGCGGGGGACGCGAGAATCGATCGGCCGGCGGCTCGTCACGCCGGCGTCACTCCAAGACGAGGCGAGCGGGCTCCGCGAGGAGCGATTGGACGTGGTTGGTGAACTGCGCGGCCTCCGCGCCGTCGACGAGCCGGTGGTCGACCGACATCGAGATCGTCATCGTCTTCCGCGCGACGACTTCGTCCTCGACGACCCACGGGCGCTTCTTTATCGGCCCCATGGCGAGGATGCCGGCCTCGGGATAGTTGATGATCGGCGAGGAGTACTCGCCGCCGATGACCCCGATGTTCGTGATCGTGAACGTCCCGCCGCGCATCGCCTCGCGGGGGAGCGAGCGCTCGCGCGCCCGCGTGGCGAGGTCGTCGATCTCCCGCGCGAGCTCCTTCAGCCCCTTCCGGTCCGCGTGTTTGATCACGGGCACGAGCAGGCCGTCGTCGGTCGCCACCGCGATCCCGATGTTGTACTCGTCGTGCAGGACGATCTCGCCCGCCTCCTCGTCGAGGCTCGCGTTGAGATACGGCACCTCCTTGAGCGCCGACGTCACGGCCTTCACGACGAACGGGAGGTAGGTGAGGTTCACGTCGTCCTCGTCGGCGATCGCCGCGAGCTCCGCGCGGAGGTCGACGAGCTCCGAGGCGTCGAACTCGTCGTGATGGGTGACGTGCGGTGCCGTGAACTTCGACTCCGCCATCTGCTCGCCGATCGTCCGCCGGATGCCGCGATAGGGGACGCGCTCGCCGCCGGTCGACGAGTCCGACTCGGCCGTCGCGCTCGGTCCGACCGCCGACGCGCCGGCGCTCGTGCCCGACGTCGTCGCTTTATTCGCTCTCTCGGCCGCCGATCCGCCCGACTCGGCGTACGCCTCGACGTCCGCGGGCGTGACGAACGCCTCGCCCTCGCGCTCCTCGCTCGCCGGGACGTCGTTGATGTCGACGTCGCGCTCGCGGGCGAGCCGCCGGGTGGCCGGCATCGCCAGCGTCCGCTCGCGCGTCGTCCCGCCCTCGCTCGTCACGACGACCGGCTCGGACTCGTCGACCGGCGCCGCCGAGTCGGCGTCGGCGCTCGTCGTTCCGGACGCCGACGCCGCGGCTCGCCGGACGTCCGACTCCGTCACGCGTCCGCCCGCGCCGGTGCCCTCGACCGTGCCGATGTCGACATCGAGGTCTCGCGCGAGCGACCGCGTGCTCGGCGCGGCGAACACGCGACCGCCCGGCGCGCCGCCGCCCGCCTCGGCCGCTTCCGCACCCCCCTCCGTCGCCTCGACCGTTTCGAGCTCCGCCGACTCCGCCTCGGCGGATCCCGTCTCACTTGTCGCGTCGGTTTCGTCGGTCGCGGCCGCGTCGGCCTCGCTCGCGTCGATCTCGAACGTGGCGATGACGGAGTCGACGGGCACCATCTCGCCCTCCTCGGCGTGGAGTTCGATCACCGTCCCGTCGTACGGCGAGGGGACCTCAACGAGCGCCTTGTCCGTCTCGACCTCCGCGATCACCTGATCCTGCTCGACGTGATCGCCGGGCGCGACGGCCCACGCCACCAGCTCGCCCTCCGCGATACCCTCACCTAAGTCCGGTAGTTCGAACGATCGTTCGACCATGAACGCAAGGTCAACGCAAATCCCTTTTAGTGTTTCCCTGCCGATCGCCCGGGTCGGGACGGGCGGCGCGTCGAGTCGGCGAGTCGAGACGCGGTGTGGCGGCTCAGACGGAGAGCGCGCGCTCGATGCCCGCGGCGATCCGCGGGGGGTTCGGGAAGTAGAAGTCCTCCATCGAGAGCATCGGCACCTGGGTGTCGAAGCCCGTGACGCGCTCGACCGGAGCTTCGAGGTACATCAGCGCCTCGTCGTTGATGCGAGCGACGACGTCGCTCCCGACGCCGCCCGTTCGGGGTCCCTCGTGAACGACGACCGCGCGGCCGGTCTTCTTCACCGACTCGACGACCGCCTCGGTGTCCATCGGCGAGATCGTGCGGAGATCGACGAGTTCGACGTCGGCGTCGACGTTCGCCGCGGCCTCCTCGGCCATCGGCATCATCGACCCCCACGAGACGAGCGTGACGTCCTCGCCTTCCTCGCGGACCGCGGCCTCGCCGATGGGGACCTCGTAGTCGCCCTCGGGGACCTCCTCACGGAAGGAGCGGTAGATCCGTTTCGGCTCCATGAAGAGGACCGGGTCAGGGTCGCGGATCGCCGCGGTGAGGAGCCCCTTCGTGTCGCTCGGGGTGCTCGGAATGACGACCTTCAGCCCCGGGATGTGGGCGTAGCTGCCCTCCATGCTCTCCGAGTGGTGTTCGAGCGCGCGGACGCCGGCGCCGTAGGGCATTCGAGCGACCATCGAGGCCGTGAACTCCCCGCGGGTCCGCCAGCGCATCCGACTCGCGTTCGAGACGAGCTGGTCGAACGCGGGCGGCAGGAAGCCGGAGAACTGGATCTCCGCGACGGGCCGGTAGCCGTACATCGCCAACCCCGTCGCGCCGCCGATGATGGCGATCTCGGAGAGCGGCGTGTCGACGACGCGGTCGTGTCCGAACTCCTCCAAGAGACCCTCGGTTGCGCGGAAGACGCCGCCGCTCCGGGCGACGTCCTCGCCGAAGACGAGCACGCGCTCGTCGGCCGCCATCTCCGTGTGCAGTGCGTCGTTGACCGCCTCTACGATAGTCGCGTTCATTTATCCCTTGGGTCGCTGATCGATGTAGTCGTACGCCTCGGGGTGCTCCTCGAGGAACTGTTCGAACTCGGTGAGCTGACGCCGGAGCTCGGGCGGGAGCTCCTCGTAGACGTGCGCGAACATCTCGGAGACCTCGCGCTCGGAGAAGTCGTTCGCGGCGGCGAGCGCCGCGTCGAACTCCGCGTTGATCTCCTCGACGATCGCGTCGTGGTCGATGGCCGCCCAGAGCCCCTCGGATTCGAGGAACGACCGATAGCGCTCGATGGGATCGTTCTCCTCCCACGCCTGCTCTTCCTCCTCGGTCCGATACCGGTGCGGGTCGTCGGAGGTGGTGTGCGCGTCGAGACGGTAGGTGACGGACTCGACGAACACCGGTTCGCCCCGCTTCACGCGCTCGCGGGCCTCCATCACGGCGTCGTAGACCGCGAGGACGTCCTGCCCGTCGACGCGGATCGCGTCGATGCCGTACGCCAGCGCCTTCTGCGCGATCGTGTTTGCGCCGGTCTGCTCGGAGAACGGCATCGAGATCGCGTACTGATTGTTCTGGCAGAAGAACAGCGCGGGGACCTCCAGGGCGCCGGCGAGGTTGAGTCCCTCGTGGACGACTCCGGTGCTCGTCGCGCCGTCGCCGAGGTATGCCATCGTGATCTCGTCCGCGTCCCGGATGTCCATCCCCCACGCGGTGCCGGTGGCGAGCGGCAGGTGTGCCCCGACGGCGATGGCGATCTGGGAGTTGTGTTCCGCGAAGGACTGCTGGCTCTCCTCGATACCGCGCCAGAAGAGGATCATGTCGCGCATCGGGACGCCGCGCATGAACATCGCCGTCCACGCCCGCCCGAGGTACATCCAGTCGTCCGGCGCGATGGTGTACGCGCTCCCGACGATGCTGGCTTCCTGGCCGCGCGTCGTCCCGAACGTGCCGAGTTCGCCGCGGCGCTGGATCTTCACCATCCGGCGGTTGAACACCCGATCGGAGACCATCCATCGGTAGAGGTCCCGAAACGCCTCGTCGTCGAGGTCCGGGATCGACGATTCGTCGTACGCCCCGTCCGGAGTGACGAGCTGGTGGGTCGGCACCCGCAGGTCGTCCTGCGAGAGGTACTCGACCGGCCCACCGTACGACTCGGGCTCCGGTGGAGTGAGGTCGGTTCGCTGTCTATCAGTCATTCGACGGCCGGTAGGTTGTGAGTAAGTCGTATTAAAATCGTGGGGTATTCGAGGGGCCCGAGGCGTCGGCGCCGCGCGCGAATACCTTCACGAAGGTTTATGATGTACTGTCGGCTACAGACGCAGTGGTACTACGACATATGACGGTGAGACACAGATGATCGATCCGGCCGAGCACCTCGTCGTCGACTGCGACTGGCATTACGCGGACACCTTCGATCAGATCGCCCCCTACATGCCGGAGCCGTGGAAGACGAAGTTTCAGAACAGCGGCTGGGACAGCACGGGCGTGAATCAGGGGTTGAGCGCGTTCTTCCCGACGTCGACCGGGAACCGATCGAACTACGGGAAGATCGACCGGGAGTTCTCGGACTACCCGCAGGGCGGCGACGAGAAGGCGGACGTTATCGAGGGGATGGAGTTCCTCGACATCGACGCGACCCTCCAGATCTCGCACCTCATCTTGGCCATGGGCGGTGTCACGGCCGACGATCGGCGCGTCGAGTCGTTCATCAAGGGGTACATCGACTACATGCTCGCTGAGGTGCTCGACCCCGCCGAGGGCATCTACGGGCTCGCCCCGCTCCCCTACCACGACATCGACGCGTCGATGGACGTCCTCGATCGGATCGAGGACGAGCGGGCGTTCAAGGGCGTCGTCATGGTCACGGCGGGCGCCAGTCCGCCGCTCGGGAACCGCAAGTACGACCCGATCTACGAGCGCTGTGAGGCCCTCGGGCTCCCCGTCGTCTACCACACCGGCGGCTCCGGCCTCGACGACTACGTCCGGGCGGGCTACGAAGAGATGATCGAGACGCACACGCTGGGGTTCCTCGAATCGAATATGTCCCAGATCGTCAGCGTCGCCTGTCAGGGGGTCCCGGAGAAGTTCCCGGACCTCGACATCGTCTTCATGGAGTCGGGCGTCACCTATCTCCCCGGCCTCATCAGTCGCCTCGACGAGGAGTACCTCAAGCGCGCCGAGGAGGCGCCGCTCCTCGACGCGCCGCCCGGGGACTACATCAGCGACTTCTACTTCGGCACCCAGCCCCTAGAGGAGTCCGCGCGCCCCGATCTCCTCGAGATCTGTTTCGACATGCTCGGGACGGAGCACCTCCTCTACGCCTCCGACTACCCGCACTGGGACTACGACAGTCCGAACATCATCACGGACCTCCCGATGCTGGACGACGAGCAGCGAAAGGACATCCTCGGGCGGAACGCCTCGGAGGTGTTCGGCCTGTGAGCGACGGCGAGATCGAGGTCGGCGCGGCGGACGCGTTCGCGGACGGCGACGTGGAGATCATCGAGGTCGGTCGCGTCGAGGTCGGCGTCATCAAGGCCGACGGCGAGTTCTACGCCCTCCGCAATCAGTGTCCGCACGACGGCGGCCCGGCCTGCGAGGGGCCCGTGGAGAAACGCCTCGTCGGCGAGTGGGGCGGCCCCGGAGAGCGCGTCGAGCAGCGCTACGGCGACGACTCCATCGTCTCCTGCCCGTGGCACGGGTGGTCGTTCTACCTCGAAACGGGCGAACACATCGGCGACGACAGCTACGTCGTCCCGTCGTACGACGTGGTCGTCCGGGACGGCGTCGTCTACGTGCAAACCGACTGACGGGAGCGCGCCGCGACCCGGAGGCGAAAGCTTATTATAAATCGGTAAGTATCGTCGGGTACGATGCCTCGATACAACAGGCGCGACTACCTCAAGGCGGCCGGAATCGCGGGCGCCGCTGGCCTCACCGGCTTCGCCGGGTGTACGGGTGGCGGCGGTGGCGGCGGCGGAACGCCGACGATCAACTTCAACTACGTCGTTCCCATCGAGAACGCGGCGTCGCTGCTCGCCGTCCCGGAGATCCGCGAGAACCTCGAGAACGCCGGTTCGGCCTACGAGCTCAACGTCACGCGGAACTCCGGGACGCCGACCTCGCTGAACCAGATGGCGGCGGGGAGCGCGGACGTCGTGATGACGTCCACGGTGAGCTTCGCGTCCGCGGTCAACCAGAGCGCGGTCCCCGAGGGGCTCTCCGTCGTCGGCGTCGACTTCTGGGACGCGGCCCCCGAGAACTACGACGTGTCGGTCTTCGCCGCGCCGGACTCGGGGATCACGTCGATCTCGGATCTCGAAGGGAAGACGGTCGCCGTCAACGCGCTCGGGACCGGTGTCCACTCCGTCTACGTCAAGGGCCTCCGGAGCGCCGGTCTCAGCCGCGACGACGTCGAGTTCGTCGAGATGGGGTTCCCGACGTACACCTCGGCGCTCAACGAGGGGAAGATCGACGCCGGCATCTACCCCGCGCTCTTCGCCGTCGGCGCCCGATCGGAGGGGTTCAACCGCGTCTTCGGCTCCGCCGACGTCTGGTCGCAGCAGTACCCCTTCACGTACGCGACCGCCTCGAAGCGCGCCCTCAACAACAAGCCGGACGCCATGGCCGCGTGGGCGGAGGACTACGCCGGCCTCTTCGACTACGTGCGCAACAACCGGAGCGAGGCCGCGAGCGCGGCGGCGAGTCACTTCGAGCTTCCCGCGTCGACCGTCGAGTCGTACTTCTTCACGGAGAACGACTACCACCGCGATCTCACCGTCGATCAGGACGCACTCCAATTCATCATCGACGACCTCGTCGAACTCGACTTCATCGACGAGTCCTTCGACGTCACGGAGCACTCCACGAACGAGTTCCAGAACTGAGACCGCGCGGCCGCCGCTCTTTCTCCTCGGACGACGCGATCGATCGGACGACGCGCCGCTACGACCGTCGGCGAAGCGAAAAAGGCGAGTCGCTCAGGTCCAGTCGAGGAGACGGGTCCGAGCGGCGCGCAGGAGCCGATCGAGCACGAGACCGATGGCGATGATCGCGAAGATCACGGCGTACGTCTGCGCGGAGTTGAAGCCGCGGACGCCGGCGATTTCGAGCGCGCCCAGCCCGCCGCCGCCCGCGACCATCTCGAAGACGAACGTGATGATGAGCGCGATGGGCGTGGCGATCTGCAGGCCCGTGAAGATCCCGGGCGACGCCGCGGGGAGGATGACGCGCCACAGCAGGCGGCGATCGCCCGTGCCCATCATCCGCGCCGAGCGGATGAGGTTCCGATCGACCTGCCGGGTGGCGTCGCGGGCGTTGACCGCGACCGGCCAGAACGTCCCGACGACCACCATGATGATCTTCGAGACGTCGCCGATCCCGAACCAGAGCATGAACACCGGAACGAGCGAGATGACCGGCACCGGGTAGCCGATCTTGATGATCGGGTCGAAGAACCACTCGAAGAGCGCGTTGCGCGCGCAGAGGATCCCGATGACGACGCCGGCGACGGCGGCGCCCGCGAGCCCGACGAACGCCCGCATGAGCGTCAGGTACGCGGCGTGGATCATCTGCCCCGAAGATACCAGCAGCACGAACTCGTCGATCACGACGGAGAGCTGGGGGAGGAAGTACGGATAGATCAGACCCATCCGCGTCACGACCTCCCAGAGGACGAGGAGGAGGACGAGCGAGTAGATCGACTTGAGGGAGTCGACGACCGACGACGCGTCGAGCGAACGCGTGTCTACGTCCATACTAACACCCGCTCACGAATCTGTTCGAACCCGTAGACCGCGGTGTACGCCACCGCGGAGATGATGACGATCGTGGCGAACATGGCGGGATAGCGCCCGATCGAACCGGCGTCGCGGATGAGACGACCCATGCCCTGCTCGGAGGCGATCAGTTCGGCGCTGATGAGCGAAATGAAGGCGAAGGGGATCGCCTGCCGGATCCCGGTCAGGATCTCCGGGATCGTCGCCGGGATGACGACCTTCCAGAACAGCCGGCGGTCGCTCGTTCCCATCATCCGCGCCGAGCGGATGAGGTTCTGATCGACGTTCTCCGCGGCGTTGTTCGCGTTCATCACGATCGGGAGGAGACACGCGAGGAAGACGATGAGGACCGCCGTCTTCGTCCCGATCCCGAGCCAGAGGAGCGCGAGCGGGACGAGCGCGGTCTTCGGGAGCGGGTAGATGAGCGAGAGGAAGACGTCGAAGAAGTCCTCTACGGCGTCCGATTGGGACATCCCGATCCCGAGGAGCACGCCGACCGCGATGCTGAGCCCCAGGCCGACGCCGACGCGGAGCAGCGAGACGGCGAGGTGCGGGATCACCTCGCCGGTGGCGAAGAGGTCGACGGTCGCCGCGGCGACCGCGGTCGGCGGAGGGAGCACCGACTCCGAGACCGCGCGCCCGCTCGCGACCTCCCAGCCGACCACTAAGACGAGCAGCGGGATCCAATCGAAGAGGAACTTCGCGACGCCCGCGAACGGGTCGGGGAGTCGATCGGGAGTCCAGAGGTCGTGGGTCGCCACGTTACGGTTGCACCTCCGATTTCGTCTCCTCGCGGAGGGAGCGCCAGACCTCGTTTTTCTTCCGGGTGAACTCCTCGGAGGTGACGATGTCCTCGCGCGGGCGCGAACGATCGAGGTCGACCTCGGTCACGGTCTTCTTCGTCCCGGGATGGCGGGTCATGATCATCACGCGTTCGGAGAGGTAGACGGCCTCCTCAACGTCGTGCGTGATGAAGACGACCGTCTTATCGAGGTCGCCCCAGATGTCGATGAGCTGGTCTTGGAGCGTCTCGCGGAGCGGCTGATCGAGCGCCCCGAAGGGCTCGTCCATCAGCAGGATCTTCGGGTCGTAGGCGAGCGTTCGCGCCAGCGCGACGCGCTGTTTCATCCCGCCGGAGAGCTCCTTCGGGTACTTGTTCTCGAACCCGGAGAGGTCCATCATGTCGATGAAGCGCTGCGCCGTCGCGTCCGCCTCCTCGTCCGGAACGCCGGCCTCTTCGAGACCGTAGAGGACGTTCTCCTTCACCGTCCGCCACGGGAAGAGCGCGTAGTCCTGGAAGACGACACCGCGGTCGGTCCCCGGCCCGTCGATGGGCGTGCCGTCGACCGAGACGGTCCCGTTCGTGATGTCGAGGAACCCCGCGATGATGTAGAGGAGCGTGCTCTTCCCGCAACCGCTGGGGCCGACGACGCTGGTGAACTCGCCGCCGTCGATGTCGAAGGAGAGGTCGTCGATGGCCTTCGTGCGTTCGGATCCCTCGCCGTACACCTTCTCGAGGTGTGAGATGCCGATGCGCCCGTCCATCTCACCGGCCCCCGGGGGTGATCGGTTCGGTCGCGTTCGCGGGCGTGGCCGCCCGGCCTCGGCCGTCCGCGGTGCGACGGGTCGCGTCCTCGATAGCGGGCGGTCGCTGCAGGGGGACCCTACAGACGACCCTCGTACTCTCTAGCACAGTAGCGACATACATCAGCGGGGGTATAAAATTTGTTCACTATTGTCAGCCACGTTTCGGCGAGAGCGGGGCGATGACGGCGGCAGGGCGGCGGCATCGGCGACGCGCCCGCGTCAGCGCGCGTCCGGCGTGTCCGGCACGACGAGCTCGATGGGGTGTGGGACGCCGTCGAAGGCGAGCGCGAGGAGCTGTTCGTGACAGGAGGCCCCGCTGGCGGCGACGCGACGGTCGGTCCCACGCCCGTCGTCGCCCGCGAACTGCTCGCGGAGGTCCGCGCCGACGTCCATCGAGAGCTCGTAGTACTCGGACTTGTAGCCGAACGAGCCCGCCATCCCGCAGCACTCGACGTCGCTCGTGACGACGTCGTGGCCGGCCCGCCGGAGGACGGCCTCGGTGTAGCCCGCGAGGCCGAGCGTCCGCTGCTGGCAGTGGCCGTGGTAGGCGACGTCGCCGCCGCCGGTAAGCGCGTCAGCGTCCGCGCCGTTCTCGAGGAGGCCGTAGACGTACTCCATGCTCTCGTAGCTGTTCGCGGCGAGTCGTTCGTGGGTCGCGTCGTCGAGCAGTCTCGCGTACTCGTTGCGGAACATAGCGATGTCGGACGGCTCGACGACGACGACGTCTCGGCCGGCGTCGAGCGCGGGCGCGAGCGCGTCCGACACCCGCTCGGCCTGCGTTCGCGCCGTCTCGATCATCCCCTGGCTGAGCGGCGCGCGCCCGCTCTCGTGGCAGGGCGCGAGCGTCACGTCGACGCCGAGGGCTTCGAGCGTCCGCACGGCCGCCTTCCCCCGTCCCGTGAGGACGTAGTTCGTGTAGGCGTCGGGGTAGAGGACGGCGTCGCGGTCGGCGCGTCCGGCGCTCGGCAGGGGGTCGCGGGCGGCGAACCAGTCGCGGAGCGTCTCGCGCTCGAACGACGGGAGGTCGCGGCGCCGGTCGACGCCGAGCCAGCGGTCCATCGCCGCGCGAACGGGCGCGCGGTCGGCCAGCCAGTTCGAGAGGGGCGCGCTCGCGCTCCCGAGTCGCGCGAGCGTCCCGAAGTTCCCGAAGAGGCGCTTCTGGACGTCGACGCCGCCCGGGTCGTCGTCCGGCGTCAGCCCCTCGACGAGGTGGTCGAACGTCCCGGGGTCGTGTCCCCGGTTGCGGCGGTCGCGGACGACGGTGTTGATCCACGGGATGTCGATCTCGACCGGGCAGGCGTCGACGCAGCGCGAACAGCCCGTGCAGAGGTCGTTGAAGTCGTCGGTCGCCGCCTCGCCGCGGATGCCGGCCTCCCAGCCGGTGGCGATGCCGCCGGTGTAGGTCTCGCCGCCGAAGGCGTGGCCACCGACGTGCTGGAAGTTCGCACACGAGTTGCCACAGGCCCCACAGCGGATGCAGTAGAGCGTCTCGCGGAGGTCGTCGTCCTCGCGCATGTCGAGGCGGCCGTTGTCGACGAGCACGAGGTGGAACGTCCGGTCGTCGGCGTCGCCGAGCGGTTCATCCGGCGCGTCGAAGTCGATGGTCGGCGAGTCGACGGGCGGGGTAAGCAGGGAGAGGTACGTGGCGACGTCCTGTCCGCCCGCGGCCTTCGCGATGAGCTCGGCGAACGGCGGCAGATCGGCGGCGGACGGGAGCAGCTTCTCGACGCCGGCGACCGCGACATGCGTGTCCGGCGTGACGGCGCACTTGCGGGCGTTCCCCTCGTTCGTCACGAGCGCGATGCTCCCCGACTCGGCGAGCACGAAGTTCGCGCCCGTCACGCCGACGTCCGCGCGCTCGATGCGCTCGCCGACGTGATCGCGGGCGAAGCGCGTGAGGTCCTCGGCCGTCTCAAGGGGCACGTCGGGGTCGAAGACGTCGTTGAACAGCGCGGTGATCTCCGCGCGGGACTTGTGGATCGCGGGACCGACGAGGTGCGAGGGGGACTCGTCGGCGACCTGGACGACGAACTCGCCGAGGTCGGTCTCGTGGACGTCGATACCGGCCGCCTCAAGGGCGTCGTTCACGCCGATTTCCTCCGTGGTCATCGACTTCGACTTCACCACGGAGTCCGCGTCCGCGTCGGCGCAGACGCGCTCGATGTAGTCGTTCGCGTCCGCGGCGTCGTCCGCGACGTAGACCCGTCCGCCGTTCGCCGCGACGCGCTCGATGTAGTCGTTCGCGTCCGCGGCGTCGTCCGCGACGTAGACCCGTCCGCCGTTCGCCGCGACGCGCTCGCGCACCCGCTCGACGAGCTCCGGGAGGCGCTCGATGGCCTCCTCCTTGATCGCGCGCGCCTCCGATCGGAGCGCGTCGATGTCCCCGCCGGCCGCGTTCGCCTCGTAGCGCACCCGGTTCAGGTGGGTGGTGTTCTTGTGAACGGCGTCGCCCTCCGTTTCGAGGAGGTCGCGGATGTGCGCGGCCGTGGCGGCGCGTGTCGACTCGTCTCTCATCTCAGCGGTCCTCCACGATCACGGCGTGGACGGTTCGGGGTCCGTGGACGCCGTGGACGAGTTCCCCCATGTCGGCGGTCGCGCTCGCGCCCGTGGCGAGGATCGCGCTCCCGCCCTCGGCGAGCGTCCCGTCCAGTCGGTCGAACGCGGCCGTGAAGTCCGCGTGGAGGTCGCTCGCGCGGAGGACGCCGACGTGGGTCGGCGGATAGAGGCTCACGGGCTCGGTCCCGTCCGCGTCGCTCCGGAGGACGAACGTTCCGTGTTCGACGACGCCGGCCGCGACGGGCGTGACGCCGGTCCGTGCGGTCTTGAGGAGACGAGGGGTGGGCGGCAGGTCGACGACCGTCTCGTCCAGCGAGACGCCGTCGATGCCGAGCGGGACGCCGACGGCCGGCGTCTCGACGAGTCGGTCGAGCGCGTCGGCGACGTCGGCCGCGTCGACGCGGGTCGCCGCGACGCCGGCCGCATCGAGCGACGACTCGAAGCGGCGTAAGTCCCGTACTGTCATAAACGATGGCACAAGTCCGTGCGGGTTAGCTCTGTCGGTCGCTCACCCCTCCGACATGACGGTCAGGACGGGCTGATCGGCGTCGAGGAGGATCGACTGCGTCGTGCTCCCGAAGAGCGCCTTCCCGACCGGCGTCCGCTTGCGACCGCCGATGACGAGGTAGCGGGCGTCGCGGCGGTCGGCCTCGGCGAGGATCTCCGCGACGGGGTCGCCGACGCGCCCCTGTATCACGACGTTCCGGTCGGCCGCGTCGTCGAACGTCCCCTCGACGACGTCACGCGCGACCCCGCGGGCGTGGCGCTCCGCGTCCTCGACCGTGTACTCCCCGCCGCGCCCGCCGCCGACCGCACCGTCACCGTCGCCGTACGACGCCGCGGACGCGAACGGCGCGCCGCCGCTCCCGGTCGAACCGCGGAACTCCTCGAAGACGTCCTGGGGCATCACGTGCAACACGACGTGTGGCTCCTCGAAGCGATCGGCCAACGTCTGGCCCTCGCGGACCGGGTTGCTCGGAATCGACTCGCCGTCGACCGCGGTGAGAACCGCCATGCCCGTTCTGCGGCCAGCAGGACCGTGAATCTTGCCCCCCTACGCGTCGCCGGCGGTCGAGTCGTCGGCGCGGGCGTCCGCGTCCCCGAACCGCTCGCGGAGCGCCCGCTTATCGAACTTCCCGGTCGTCGTCAGCGGGATCGACTCGCGGACGACGTACCGATCGGGGAGCCACCACGAGGGGAACGACGCCCGGAGGTGCGCGTCGAGCGCGTCCGTCTCCGGGAGATCGTCCCCGCGGGGCACGACGACCGCGAGCGGGCGTTCGCCCCACGTCTCGTCCGCGACCGGAACCACGGCGGCCTCGGCGACGTCCCCGTGCGCCATCAGTTCGTCCTCCAGTTCGATGCTGGAGATCCACTCGCCGCCCGAGTTGATCAGGTCGTCCGTGCGGTCGACGACGTCGACGTAGCCGTCGGCGTCCCACGTCGCCACGTCGCCCGTGCGCAGCCAGCCGTCGTCGGTGAGCGGCGACTCGACGTCGCGCGTCCGCGAGGCGTACTCCTCGGTCACCCACAGCCCGCGGACGTGGAGCTCGCCCATCGCCTCGCCGTCACGGGCGACCCGGATCCCGTCCTCGTCGACGACGCGCACGGAGATGCCGGGAACCGGGCGGCCGTCCGTCGTCCGCGGCGCCGCGTCGTCGCCCGGGCTCGGATCGAGCGGCGTGAGGAGGCCGAGCGGCGACGTCTCGGTCATCCCCCACCCCTGCTGGACCGTGACGTCGTGTGCGTCGTCGTAGCTCCGGACGAGCGACGGGGGGACGGACGCGCCGCCGACGACGAGGCGCTCCACGGGGTCGATGTCCGCCGCGGGCGTCTCGTCGAGGTATGCGGCGAGACGCCGCCAGACGGTCGGAACGCCGGCGGCGACCGTGACGCCCTCCTCGGCGAGCAGCGCGGCGAGCGGCCCGGGGTCCGTGTGCGGACCGGGGAGGACGAGGTCCGCGCCGGCGAACGCCGCCGCGTACGGGAACCCCCACGCGTTGACGTGGAACATCGGAACGACGGGGCAGACGGTGTCGCGCGCGCCGATCGCGTACGTGTCGACGTGCCCGTTCATCATCGTGTGAAGGGCGAGCGCGCGGTGGGTGTACGTCACGCCCTTCGGTCGACCGGTCGTCCCCGTCGTGTAGCAGAGCCCGCACTCCCGATCCTCCGCGAGCGCCGGCCAGTCGTAGTCGGACGACCCCGCCGCGAGCAGGTCCTCGTACGCCACGACGGGGTCGAGCGTCGTCTCGGGCACCGTCTCGGCGAGGACGACGTACCGCTCGACGGTGTCGAGGTCGTCCGCGACCGCCTCGACGCGATCGAGGAACGCGGAGTCGACGAACAGCACCTCGTCACCGGCGTCTCGGATCGTCTCGGCGAGGTCCGTCTCGGGGAGCCGAACGTTACCCATGTGGAGGCTCCGCCCGGAGCAAGCGGGCGCGAAGTAGAGCTCGAAGTGCCGGTAGTGGTTGCGCGCGAGGGTGCCGACGCGGGCGTCCGAACCGACGCCGAGGTCGTCGAGCGCGTCCGCGAGGCGGGCGATCCGGTCCGCGGCGTCGCCGTAGGTGTAGCGGTGGCGGCTCCCGTCCGGACGAGCGGTCACGACAGCCCGATCGGCGAACAGCGTGTCCGCGCGGTCGAGGACGTCTATGAGCGTGAAGTCGCGCTGCAGCATGGCCGAGACGACCGCGCGAGCCGCCCTAAAGGTTTGGAGCGTCGGGTGGGGATCTCGGGCGGTCGGGCCGGGATCTCCGGTACGGTATCGTATCAGTCAGTACGTGCGCGCTCGGCGCGTTCGCGGGCCTCGGCGACGGACGCGCCGTCGCGGATGAGCGCCGACGCGAACAGCTCGCCCGCCTTGTACGACGAGCGGACCATCGGGCCGCTCGCGCAGTAGAGGAAGTCGAGTTCCTCCTCCGCGACGGCCTTCCACGTCTCGAACTTGTGGGGGTGGACGTAGGTCTCGACGTCGAGGTGGCTCGGAGAGGGCTGGAGGTACTGGCCGAACGTGACGACGTCGACGCCGGCGTCGCGGAGGTCGACGAGCGTCTCGTACACCTCGTGGTCGCGTTCGCCGACGCCGAGCATGAGAGACGTCTTCGTGTAGACGTCCGACTCGCGCTCGACCTGCCGGAGGACGGAGAGGGACTGCGCGTAGCCCGCGCGGGGGTCGCGGACCGGGCGCTGGAGGCGCTCGACGGTCTCGACGTTGTGCGCGATCACGTCCGGGCCGGCGTCGACGATCCGGCCGACGAGCGCTTCCTCGCCCCGGAAATCGGGAATGAGCGTCTCGACGAGGACGGAGGGGTCGCGGCGCTTGATCTCGCGGACGGTCCGCGCGAAGTGCGCCGCGCCCTGATCGTCGAGGTCGTCGCGGTCGACGGACGTGAGGACGACGTAGTCGAGACCGATCTCCGCGACGGCGGCGGCGACCTCGGCGGGTTCGTCGGGATCGAGCGGCTCCATGCCGCCCGTGGCGACGTCGCAGAAGTTACAGCCGCGCGAGCAGCGACGCCCCATCAGCATGAACGTCGCCGTCCCCGGGCCGTCGCGGCCGCTCCAGCACTCGCTGCGGTTCGGACAGCTGGCCTCCTCGCAGACCGTGGTGATGTCGTGATCGTCGAGGACGCCCTCGATCTCCGCGAACCGCTCGCCGCCGGGCGGACGGATCCGTAGCCAATCCGGCTTCCGCGCGCGAGACTCCATGCCTCCACCGAACACGGAGAGTTACTAATACCTGTCTCCGTTCGATCACCCCTCGCGGTGGCGCACCCACGATTCGGCGCCGTACTTCGCGTCGGCGAGCGCGCGCGCCCGGTCGAGTTCGGCCGCGGTCCACGACCCCTCGTCGGCGTCCGCCCACGACGCGAGCGACGACAGCAGGGCGTCCACGGCGTCCCCGCGCGTGACGTCCGCGTAGTCGTCGATCGCGCCGACGCGCTCGCGGAACGCGTCGGGGTCGAGGGCCGCGTCGAAGCAGTCGCAGTGGCGCTCCGCGCGTCGCGTGAACGAGATGGAGCCGTGCTGGACGACGGCGTCGAGCGGCCGGTACTGCGCGTTTCCGCTGAGCTTCCGCCCGTCGGGGCCGACGACATCGTGGGCGGGGTTGAGCCCGCGGAGGTAGCAGGCGGGGTCGTAGATCGCGTCCCGGGACTCCCCGACGAAGTCGGCGTCGACGCCGAGGTCCGAGAGCGCGTCGAAGATCGGCCCGCAGATGTCGCGGTAGCTCTCCAAGAGGTCGCTGGCGACGGCGTCGCTCGGCGCGACGACGCTGTACGAGATGTCGCCGACGGCGTCGTGATAGATGCCGCCGCCGCCCGTCTGGCGGCGCGTCACGTCGATCCCGGCGCGCCGACAGGACGCCCAGTCCACGCTCGCCGCGTCCTGCGCGACGCCGAGGGAGAGGGTGTCCGGCCACCGGTAGACGCGGACGGTCGCTGGACCGCCCTCGACGGCCGTCTCGGCCGCCACCTCCTCCAGCGCCATCGTGAGCGGCCCGGAGCGGCGCTCCTCGCCGATCACCCGCCACTGCGGGCCGTCACCGTCACCGTCGCCGCCGTCGCTACCGTCGCTCATACGGACCCGTACGCGGCCGGCCGCATAAACGTTGGACCACCGACGCACCGCGGGGCGGGCCGTCCGCGAGCGACGACGCGAGCGCCTGCGAGGCGCCGGTCGAATACGGTAGTACATATAGTTACTAATCTAAGAAAATTACAGATATAGTTGATGAAAATGAGATAGTCGAGGAGAGTGAGTTCGACACCACAGTCAGTCGTCGAGAGCGCGGAGCGCCGGAGAGCGGGATCGGTTCTCGAAGAACCGCGATCCGGAATGAGTCGTTTCACGGTCCGACACGAGGTGAGAGCCCCCGTCACCGCGATCGTCAATCGGGTCGGGAGGCCGAGGTTGACCCGACGCGGCCAGTCCGATCGACGTGGCACGAGCTCGTGAGATGAATCGAATACACACATCACGATACATTTCGATAAATCGACTGCTCTCTCATCGCACCGGGCCGGTCGTACGATTCCACGATTCGAGAAACGACATGATCGATCGACCACGAGTGGGATAGGTTTATACTGGGGAAACCATATTCTCACGATAGTCCATGTCATTGTTGAACTGTAGTGGAGTCACAAAGCGATTCGGCGGGATCGTCGCGCTCGACGACGTCTCGTTCGAGATCGAGCAGGGGGAGACCGTCGGACTGATCGGTCCAAACGGGGCCGGGAAGTCCACGCTCTTCAAGGTGATCACCGGATCGCACGCGCCGACGGAGGGAAGCGTCCACTACGACGGGACGGACATCACCGGGTGGGACCCGCACGACATCTGCCACGAGGGGCTCGTGAAGACCCACCAGATCGTCCGCCCGTTCGAGAACCTCTCGATCCTCCAGAACGTCGAGGTCGGTGCCGAGTTCGGCGGTCGACGCCCGGAGCACGTCGAGGAACGGGCGTACGAGGCACTGGAGTTCGTCGGCCTCGCCGAGCGCGCCCACGAAACGCCGACCGAACTCAGCGTCGGCGCGCTCAAACGCCTCGAAATCGCGCGCGTGCTCGCAACCGACCCCGGCATCCTCCTCTTCGACGAGGTGGCGGGCGGCCTCGACCCCGAGGAGACCGAGGAGATCGTTTCCCTCATCGGCGACATCAAGGAGCGCGGTAAGACGGTGTTCCTCATCGACCACGTGATGCGGGCGCTGATGAACGTCAGCGAGCGCGTGTTCGTCCTCAACAACGGCGAGTTCATCGCCAAGGGGACGCCGACGGAGATCCAGAACGACGAACAGGTGATCGAGGCCTACCTCGGGACGAGCGCGGGGCGCGAGGGCCCGGCGCGGGGCGAGGCGTAGATGGCCCTTCTCGACGTCACGGACCTCGACGTGGCGTACGGCGACATCCACGTCATCTGGGACGTGGACTTCTCCGTCGACGCCGGGGAGACGGTCGCGCTCCTCGGCGCGAACGGTGCGGGGAAGACGACGATCCTGAAGACCATCTGCGGCGTGCTCTCGCCACTCGACGGCGACATCGTCTACGGGGGCGAGTCGATCACCGAGATCGCCCCCGAGGAGGCCGTCAGACGGGGGATCGCGCACGTCCCCGAGGGCCGCGAGATCTTCGCCGACAGCACGGTCAAACGAAACCTCGAACTCGGGGCGTACACGAACCGCGGGGCGATGGGGGAGAACCTCGAACGGGTCTACGAGATCTTCCCGCGACTCGAAGAGCGCGCGGGCCAGCGCGCCGGGACGCTCAGCGGGGGCGAACAGCAGATGCTCGCCATCGGGCGCGGGCTGATGAGCGAGCCCGACCTCCTCCTCCTCGACGAGGCGAGTCTCGGGCTCGCCCCCGTGCTCGTCGACGACGTCTTCGAGGCCATCCAGCGGATCAACGAGCAGGGGACGACCGTCTTCCTCGTCGAGCAGGACATCCACAACGCGCTGCGCGTCGCCGACCGGGGGTACGTCCTCAAGAGCGGCCGGATCGAGCTCTCCGGGAGCGCCGAGGAGCTCGCGGGCGACGAGCGCGTCGAGGCCTCCTATCTTGGTGAGTAGTACGTGAACTCACCACACGCACCGCGAACATCGCCGGAACCCACGTCCGCGACCGCGGACCGCCCGCAGTACCGCCGACTCACCACGCAGACCGACACCACCCAACGAACTCATGGTATCAATCGACCTCCTCGCACAGACGGTCAGTAACGGCGTCCTCCTCGGCGGGATCTACGCGCTCGCCGCGCTGGGGCTCTCGCTCATCTTCGGAATCATGGACGTGGTCAACCTCGCGCACGGCCACCTGCTGATGCTCGGGGGCTACGTGGCCATCGTCCTGTTCACGATGGCCGGCCTCTCACCGCTCGTCGGGATGCTCGCCGCGATGCTCGTGCTGTTCGTCATCGGGATCGTTCTCCAGCGCGCCCTGCTCGAACGCGTCGTCGACGAGGGGATCGAGCAACCGATCCTCGTGCTGTTCGGGGTCGCGCTCGTCTTCCAGAACCTCGGCCAGCACTTCCTCGGCTCGGACGCGCAGTCCACCGAGTTGACGCTCGGCATCGGCGGGATCGACCTCGGTCCGGTATTGCTCTCCCCGTCGCGGACGGTGACGTTCGTCGTCGCCGTCCTGCTCGTCGTCCTGACGTGGCTGTTCCTCGAATACACCTCGACGGGGCACGCGATCCGCGCGACATCGCAGAACCGGGCGGCCGCCCGGTACGTCGGGATCGACACCGACCGGATCTACATGCTGACGATGGGGGTCGGCGCGGCGCTGGCCGGGGCGGCGGGGTCGCTGCTCTCGATGCTGTTCCCGATCGACCCCTACGTCGGCTGGTCGTACCTCCTGAAGTCCTTCGCCGTGGTCGTCCTCGGCGGCGTCGGAAGCATCATCGGGACGCTCGTCGGCGGCGTCATCCTCGGCACGGCCGAGAACGTCACCGCGCTGTTCCTCGGCGGGAGCTACCGCGACGTGATGACGTTCACCATCTTCCTGCTCGTGCTCCTGCTGAAGCCCGAGGGGCTCTTCGGAACCGGGGGTGGTGGCGAATGAGGACCGAGCGCTTCACGCTCGGCGTCCCGTCCTCGAAGCGGACCGTCGCGGCCTCGCTCGTCGTGCTCGCGGCGATGCTCGTCGTCCCGTTCGTGACGACGCCGTACTACACGGGACTGGCGATGACCGCGCTCGTCTTCTTGATGCTCGGCGTCTCGTGGAACCTGCTCGCGGGCTACGCCGGGCAGATCTCGCTCGGGCACGCCGCCTTCTTCGGCCTCGGGGCGTACGTCGCCGCGTGGCTCACGACGCCGGCGGCCGCGGGACTCCCCGCGATCCCCGTCCCGCTCTCGCATCCGATCGTCGCGCTCGTCCTCGGCGGCGTCGGCGCGGCGCTCGTCGCGCTCGTGACGGGGCCCGTGATGTTCCGCCTGCGCGGACACTACTTCGCCATCGGGACGCTCGCGCTCGCGGCGATCATCCGCCTCGTCCTGACGGACAAGCGCTCGATCAGCGGCGGGTCGACCGGCTACTACCTCAACGCAGGGATGGGCGAGGTCCCGACGTACCTCCTCACGGTCGTCGTCGCGGCGCTCGCCACGGTCGGCGTCTACCTCGTGGTGAACAGCCGCCTCGGCCTCGGGATGCGCGCGATCCACGACGACGAGACCGCGGCGAGCGGCCTCGGCGTCGATCCCCTGCGCTACAAGATGTACGCCTTCCTCATCTCGGCGTTCATCGCCGGCCTCGCGGGGGCGGCGTACGCGCTGAACTCCCTCTACATCAATCCGACCTCGACGCTCGCGGTGACGTGGACCGTCGATACGCTCGTCATCGTCATCCTCGGCGGGATGGGGACGGTCGCCGGTCCGCTGTTCGGGACGGTAGTCTTCATGGTCATCGACAACGGACTGACGAGCGTGCTCGGCGGTCTGGCGACGACCGTCGAGGGCGTCATCATCATCCTCGTGGTCATCTTCCTCCCCGACGGGATCTACGGCTCTCTCAAGTCGTACGTCGCGGGGCGGAACGAGAGCGACGACGCCGCCACCAGCGGCTGAGACCCGCCGCTCGTCGACCCGCGCTCGCGGTCGCTTTTTCGCCGCGTCCGTGTTCGTGTCCACCCCGACCGTGCGAGGAGCGACGGCGACGTGCCGATCAGGACGGCGACGAGTCGTTTTGTAGGAGAAAACGCCGGTGGTCGTCGATCCTCGGATCGACAGACGAACGCCGCGATACCGGGTTCGAGCCGTCGGATCGCGGCACCGACGGCCGTCTTTTACATAGATATACCCGTAATGAATTGGCTCCGAGAATCGTTTTGGATGAGAAAACGCACTGTCGCGGACGCGACCACAAACGTATTTGCGGACGGCGGGTCTCTGATAGATCGTGACACTCGACGATCGGACCATCGACGACATCGCGGCGTCGCTGTACGAGGCGTATCGGAGCGGCGAGCCGGTGGCGAAGCTGACGGACGAGTACGACTTCGACGTGTCGGACGCGTACGCGATCCAGTCCCGCGTCGTCGACAGCCACGTCGCGGACGGCGCGTCCGTGGTCGGCCACAAGGTCGGACTGACGAGCGAGGGGATCCAGACCCAACTCGGCGTCGACGAACCCGACTTCGGGCGGCTGCTCGACACGATGTTCGTCGAGGAGGGAGCAGTGCCCGCCGGCGACCTCATCGAGCCGCGCGTGGAACCCGAAGTCGGCTTCCTCATGGCGGAGACGTTGGAGCCGCCGGTGACGTACCTCGACGTGTTAGAGGCGACCCGCGGCGTCCTCCCCGTCCTGGAGATCATCGACAGCCGCGTGCGCGAGTGGGACATCGACATCGAGGACACGGTCGCGGACAACGCCTCCTCGGCGCTCTACCTCACGGGCGAGACCCTGACGCCCGTCGACGGCCTCGATCTCTCGCTCGAGGCCGTCAAGCTCTATCGGAACGGCACCGTCGCGGACGCGGGCGTCGGGAGCGCCGTTCTCGGTCACCCCGCGCGCGCCGTCGCGTGGCTGGCGAACACGCTCGACGAGATGGATCAGCGAATCGAGGCCGGGAACCTCGTGCTCAGCGGCTCGCTCACGCCCGCGCTCGACATCGAGGCCGGCGACGTCCTCACCGCGGAGTTCACCTCCATCGGGTCCGTGACCACGCGGGTCGGCGAGAACTGAGACGCGAACCCACCCGAGTTTTCACACGGAAAACAACCTATTTACGCGCGGGGCGTCTGGGGTCCGGTATGGCGAAGGAAGCGAACCACCCCGTCCGGACGACCGAGAAGTCGCTGGCGCTGATCGAGCGGTTGCGCGAGGCGGACGGTGCGCGGATCCGCGACCTCGTCGGCGTCGAGGGACTGAGCAAGGGAGCGGTGCACAACCACCTGAGCACCCTGCGCGAGCACGGCTACGTCACGAAGGACGGCGAGGAGTACCGGCTGAGCCTCCAGTTCCTCACGCTCGGCGGACACACCCGCGGGCGAACGCCGCTCTATCGCTACGGGCGCGCGAAGGCCGATCAGCTCGCCGCCGACACGGGGATGTTGACGAACCTCGTCACGGAGGAGAACGGGCGCGGCGTCTACCTCTACCAGGCGCGCGGCGATTACGCGGTCAACCTCGATACGCACGTCGGCTACCGCATCCGTCTGCACTACACGGGGGTCGGGAAGGCGATCCTCGCGTACCTCGATCGGGAGCGCGTCGACGAGATCGTCGACGAGTGGGGGCTCCCCATGGAGACTGAGAACACGATCACCGACCGGGCGGAACTCCACGCGGAGCTCGATCGGATCCGCGAGCGCGGCTACGCGACCGACCACGAGGAGCGCACGGAGGGGTTGGCCTGCATCGCCGCGCCGATCCGCCTCGACGACGAGATCCTCGGGGCGATCAGCATCTCCGCGCCGACGCAACGGCTCGGGAACGAGGGGTTCGACGAGGCGATCGTCGGGGAGGTCGAGAGCACCGCGAACGAGCTCGCTCTCGACCTCAAATACCGCTACGACGGCTGAGAGGGATCACTCGGCGCGGACGGAGATCGAGCCGATGGTGGCGAACTCGATCTCGTAGACGTCGCCGGGTTCGATGTCGATGGCGGCGGGGATGCCGCCGGTCATGATCAGCTCGCCGGCCTCGATCTTCTCGCCGCGATCGGCGAGGCGGTTGACGAGCCACGCGACGGCGCGCGCGGGGTTGCCCATGATGTCGCCGCCGATGCCGGAGGATTCGAGCTCTCCGTTGACGGAGACGGCGATGCTCTCCATCACGAGATCGACCTCGGAGGGGTCCCTCATCGACTCGCCGAGGACGACGCCCCCGGCGGAGGTGAGGTCGGCGATGACGTCCTGCGCGGACGGAATGGCCCACCCGGCGAAGCGGCTTTCGAGGATCTCGACGACGGGGACGACCGCGTCGGTGGCCGTGACGACGTCGAGCGGCGTGACCGGCGCTTCGAGGTCCTCGCCGAGGACGAGACCGATCTCGGCCTCGATCCGCGGCGAGATCATCTCGTCGACCTGGACCGGCCCCTCGAGGAGGGTCTCCTCGACGACGGGGGCGAAGATGGGTTCGGGGATGCCGAGTTGCTCCTGTTTCGCCTCGCTCACGAGACCGAGCTTGTGGCCGAGCGTGCCGCCGTCGCTGATTCGATCGAAGACGTGCGCTTGGATCTCGTAGGCCTCCTCGGTGGTGAACTCCGTCTCGTCGCTGAGGGGCTCGATGGGGTCTTTGGTGTCGTACGCCTCGTAGAGTGTGTCGGCGAGCTCGTCGAGCTCCGACTGGCTGAGAGCCATACGGCACAGTGGCCGGAGCCACTACTTAATCGTACCGTCCGCGTCAGTCGACCCGAACCGTTCCTTCCGGTATCCCTATATGCGTGAGATCCGACGTGTGAACACGAAGATGAGTGACGCAGCCCCGACCGTGGAGGGAAGCGAGATCGCACTGGACGCCGACTGGAACGCCGCCTACATCGACGGGGAGTGGCGCCGCCTAGAGGGGCGCGAGCGCATCGACGTGACCAACCCGTCCACCGGCGAGGTCATCACGCAGGTCCCCGCGGCTTCGCGCGACGACGTCGACGAGGCGTTCGCGGCCGCGAAGGAGGCGCAAGTCGAGTGGGAGAACACGCCCCTGGAGGAGCGCGCGTCCGTCGTCCGCACCGTCGCCAAGCTCCTCGAAGAGTACGAGGACGAGGTCCGCGAGATCCTCGCCGCCGAGGGCGGCAGCGCGAAGTCCAAGCAGGACATCGAGTGGGGCGGCTCCGTCTCCTTCGGCTACGACGCCGCGCAGTACGCGTATCGCGCCGACGGCCGCCACGCGCAGTCACAGATCCCCGGCAAGGAGAACATCGTCGAGCGAAAGCCCGTCGGCGTCGTCGGCGTCATCTCGCCGTGGAACGTCCCGCTGAAGCTCTCGTTCCGCGCGGTCGCGCCCGCGATCGCCACGGGGAACAGCGTGGTCCTCAAGCCCGCCGAAGACACGTCCATCTCCGGCGGCCTGCTCCTCGCGCGCCTCTTCGAGGAGGCCGGCCTCCCCGACGGCGTCCTGAACGTCGTTCCGGGCGAGGGCGCGACCGCCGGCGACCAGGCGGCCTCCCACCCCGACTGCGACGTCATGGCGTTCACCGGCTCGACGCGGGCCGGTCGGATCGTCGGGAAGAACGTCGTCGACCACTTCGGGTTCCCCGCGCTCGAACTCGGCGGGAACAACCCCCACGTCGTCCTGGAGGACGCCGACCTCGATGCGGCCGTGGAGGCGGGGACCTTCGGCTCCTTCTGGAACCAGGGGCAGGTCTGCATCTCGATCAACCGCCACATCGTCCACGAGTCCGTCTACGACGAGTACGCGGAGCGCCTCGCGGAGCGCGCGGCGGAGCTCAAGGTCGGGAACCCCGTCGATGACGACGACGTCGTCGTCGGTCCGATCATCAACGAGAGCCAGCGCGATCAGATGATGGAGTACGTCGAGGAGACCGTCGAGGCCGGCGGCGAGGTCCTCACCGGCGGCGAGGCCGACGGCCTGTTCGTCGAGCCGACCGTCATCACGAACGTCACGAACGACATGGCGGCGGCGTGCAACGAGCACTTCGGCCCCATCGTCCCTGTCATCCCCTTCAGCGACGACGAGGAGGCCGTCGAGATCGCCAACGACACCGAGTACGGCCTCGCCGGCTCGGTCCACTCGGGCGACCTCGGCCGCGCGCGCGACGTCTCCGACCAGATCGATGTCGGGATGATGCACGTCAACGATCAGCCGGTCAACGTCGAGCCCCACATGCCCTTCGGCGGCATGAAGGAGTCCGGCATCGGCCGCTACAACGGCGAGTACATCATCGACGAGTTCACCGAGGTCAAGTGGACGTCGGTCCAGCGCGAGGACCGCGGCTACCCGTTCTAGCGCCGACCACGGCGCGGCCTCCAGCCGCGTTCGCGTGCGGACCCGACCACGCCACCGCCGCGGGCCGCTCCCGACCGCTGTCCCCGAGTCGTCCCTCGTCGCCGTCGAGGGCGGCCGGCGCGCCCGGTCCCGCGCAAGCCGTCTCGCGTGACCGGCAGATTTATGAGAAAGCTTCATAAATATACCTTATACATGACCGTAGACGCGGCCATCGTCGGACCCGGGAACATCGGGACCGACCTGATGTACAAGATCTTGGATCGGGGGGAGCGCGTCGACCTCCAGCGGATGATCGGCATCTTCCCCGTGGAGGAGTCCGACGGGCTCCAGGCCGCCGTCGACGAGGGGATCGACGTCGGGACGGACGGCATCGACAGCGTCCGCGAGCACGCCGACGAGTTCGACGTCGTCTTCGAGGCGACAAGCGCCGGCGTCCACGAGCAGAACGCGCCGGTGTACGAGGAGCTCGGCCTGTTCGCCATCGACCTCACGCCCGCGGCCGTCGGCCCCTACACGGTGCCGGTCGTGAACGTCGAGGACGTCCTCGGCGAGACGAACAACATCAACATGGTCACCTGCGGCGGGCAGGCGACCATCCCGATGGTGCACGCCGTCGACCGCGTCGCGGACGTCGAGTACGCGGAGATGGTCTCGCACATCGCCTCGAAGTCCGCGGGGCCCGGAACGAGGCAGAACATCGATAAGTTCACGCAGACGACGGCCGCCGGACTGGAGGAAGTCGGCGGCGCGGACGACGGGAAGGCGATCATCACGCTCAACCCCGCCGAACCACCGATCATGATGCGCAACACCGTCCACACCCAGGTCTCGGACAGCATCGACGTCGACGAGGTCCGGGCCTCCGTCGACGACATCGCCGCGGAGATCCAGTCGTACGTCCCGGGCTACGAGGTCACGCTCGAACCGACGGTCAAGGATCAGGACGACGTCGGTTTCGACCTCGGCGACACCGTGATCCTCACGACGCAGCTCGAAGTGGAGGGGGAGGGCCAACACCTCCCGCCGTACGCGGGCAACCTCGACATCATGACGAGCGCGGCGCTCGGTGCGGCCGAGCGCGTCGCCGAGCAGTGGGAGGCCGAGGCGGCCGTCGGGGGTGAGCAGGATGACTGAGTCACCGCGCGTCGTCGACATGACGCTGCGCGACGGCATGCACGCCGTCGACCACCAGTTCACGCCCGAGCAGATGGCGGAAATCGCGGGCGCGCTCGACGACGCCGACATGGACGTCGTCGAGGTCTCGCACGGCGACGGAATGGGCGGTTCCTCGATCAACTACGGGATGGCCGCGGCCTCGACGGAGGAGTACCTCGAAACCGTCGCCCCCCAGCTCACCGACACCGAACTCTCCGTCCTGCTCCTCCCCGGCATCGGGACCGTCGAGAAGCTCGACATGGCGGCCGATCACGGCGCGGACATCTGCCGGATCGCCACGCACGCGACCGAGGCCGACATCTCGCAGGATCACTTCGAGTACGTCAAAGAGCGCGGGCTGGAGGCCAACGGCCTGCTGATGCTCTCGCACATGGCCGCGCCGGAGACGCTCTTGGAGCAGGCCCAGCTCATGGAGGAGTACGGCGCGGACGTCGTCTACCTCATGGACTCGGCGGGCGCGCTCCTCCCCGATGGCGTGCGCGAGCGCGTCGGCTTGCTCGTCGAGGAGCTCGACATCGACGTGGGCTTCCACGCGCACAACAACCTCGGACTCGCCGTCGGCAACACCCTCGCCGCGCTCGACGAGGGCGCGGTCACCGTCGACGGCTGTCTGCGCGGGCTCGGCGCCGGGTCGGGCAACACCCAGATGGAGGTGCTCGTCGGCGCGCTCGAACGCGCGGGCTACGACGTCACCCCCGACCTCTACGGCACGATGGACGCCGCCGAGGAGGTCCTGCTGCCGATGCTCGACGAGGACACGATGCCAGAGCTCGACAACGACTCGCTGATGCTCGGCTACGCGGGCGTCTACTCCTCGTTCCTCCGGCACGCGCGCCGCGAGGGGAAGCGCTACGGCGTCGACCCGCGCGACATCCTCGTCGAGCTCGGCGAGATGGAGGTCGTCGGCGGACAGGAGGACCTCATCACGGACGTCGCGGAGCGCCTCGCGGAAGAACGGGAAACCGCCGTCGAAGCCGACGACTGAGCCGTCCGCCTCAGTCGTCGAACGCGTCGTCGTCGATCAGTTCGATCCCGTAGCCGTTCGGGTCCTCGATGAAGGCGATACGCGCGCTCGCGCCCTCGGAGTCGAGCGGACCGCGCACGTGCGTACAGCCCGCCTCCTCGACGAGGTGCTCGACGGTCGCGTCGACGTCGTCGACGCCGAAGGCGAGGTGATCGAGCGCGGTCGGCTCGATCGGCTCGTCGTTGTCACGATCGGGGTGGTGCTTGAACTGCAGGACGACGCCGTTGTCGCCTTCGAGATAGACGTTCGTCGCGCCGTCGCCGCCCTCGAACTCGTTCAATTTCGTCAGGCCGATTTCCGTCTCGTAGAACTCAAGCGTCGATTCGAGGTCCGACACCCACAGGGCGCTGTGTAGCACGTCCATGCCCGGGCGGACACGAGCGGCGATGATAAATCGATCGGGTTCGGCCGCTTCGCGCTCACGACGCACACACAATATTTATTATAGATCGTCGGAACTACTGTGATAGATGAACACAGACGTGAGGAGCGATCCGTTCACGATCAGGGGAACGACCGCGCGGCCGCTTCGGGGGGGCATCGAATGAATCGGTGGGAGTCCCCGATCGCCAAACTCGGACACGTCGCGACGCACACGACGGACCTCGACGAGTCGGTGTGGTTCTTCCGCGACGTGCTGGGGCTCAAGCTCACGGAGCGCGAGGACGGCGTCGCGTACTTCCGCGGCCTGCGCGACTGGGAGCACCACACCCTCGCCGTCATCGACTCCGGGCAGACCGGCGTCGACCACATCGCCTTCCGCACGAAGACGCCGGAGGCCGTCGACGACCTCGCCGAGTCCTTCGAGGCGAACGGCGACGACGTGACGTACGTCGAGGCCGGCGAGGAGACCGGGCAGGGCGAGGCGATCCGCGTCGAGAAGTTCGGTCACCCCTTCGAGTTCTACTACGACGTCAAGAAGCCGCCCGCGCCCGAGGGAGAGCGCTCGCGTCTGAAGAACCGCGTCTACAGCGAGGCCTCGGGTAACCGCATCTCCCCGCGGCGTATCGACCACGCGCACGTGCAGGACAGCGTCTCGCCGGCGCACGCGGACTGGCTCCACGACGAGCTGGGCTTCCAGCTCAACGAGAAGTACCTGACCGAGGACGACGAGACGTGGGGCTGGTGGTTCTCCGTCACGCCGCTCCCGCACGACTTCGCGATCCACCGCGAACCCGCTGGGAGCGACCCCCAGTTCCACCACCTCGCCTACCACCTCGACAGCCTGAACGACCTCTGGGAGGCCGGGAAGGTGCTCGCCGAGCACGGCATCGAGCCGGACGCGTGGCCGGGTAAGCACGCGATCACGAGCGCGGACTACCTCTACGTCTCCGACCCGGCGAGCGGGCTCTGCATCGAGTTCTTCGCCGGCCCGGGCTACCTCAACTTCGAGCCGGACTGGGACCCGATCGAGTGGAACGAGTCCGAGATCGGCGGCGAGACGAACCACCAGTTCGTCGGCGAGGGCCCCGGCTGGGACGGGCTCGCGTACCCCGACGAGTAGGGCTCGACGACGCCCCGACGGCGATGGCGCCCGGCGTTGCAGGATCCGACGATACGCGTGTCGCCGCGACGCCGCGTCGGAGCCAAAGAACTATGGCCGCGTTGGGTTTAGCGTGACGTATGCCGGAGATCATCGACGGGTACACCCACGTGCTGACGGAGGAGTTCTTCGACACGATCACCGAGGAGTTCGGCTTCCAGGGTCTCGACGGCCGCCCCGATTTCCTCTGGGACATCGAGCAGCGCAAGGTCGACATGGCGGACTACGGCGTCGACAAGCAGATCATCACGCTCGCGCTCCCGACGATGTTCCAAGGGATGGAACACGACCTCGCTTTGGAGATCACGAAGCTCGCCAACGACGAGATCCGGCGGCTCGCCGACGAGCACGAGGAGTTCATCCCCGTGGGGACGATCCCGAAGGTCAGCGAGGCGTTCATGGCGGAGTTCGACCGATGCGTCGAGGACCTCGGGATGGTCGGCGTGCAAATGTTCTCGAACATCGACGGCCGACCGCTCGACGATCCCGCGTTCCGACCGCTGTTCGAGCGCGCGGCCGCGACGGACACGCCGCTGTGGATGCATCCCCAGCTCTGGAAGTGGTACGACTGGGCCTCCGAGTACATGGAGCATCGGCTCTTCGGCTGGCCGTTCGATACGACGCTCGCGCTCTCGCGGCTCGTCTTCGGCGGCGTGATGGAGGAGTTCCCGGACCTCGAACTCGTCTCGCACCACGGCGGCGGGATGGTCCCGTTCTACGGCGAGCGCATCGCCATGTTCTACCGCCAGCGCCAGAACTACCCGGAGAACTACGCGGGCTTCCACGAGAACGCCGCCGAGCTCTCGAAGCCCGCCGAGGCGTACTTCGAGCGCTTTTACGCGGACACCGCGGTGTCGGGCTCGGCGCCCGCGATCGACTGCGCGTCGTCCTTCTTCGGCTCGGGGAACGTGCTCTTCGGAACCGACTACCCGTTCAGTCCCGAGCGCGGTCGCGAGACCGTCGAGCTCACGATCGAGGCCGTCGAGAACACGCACCTCGACGAGGCGGCGCGCGAGGACGTCTACGCGGGGAACCTCCGCGACCTCATCTGAGCCGAGGGCGCGACCCCGACGCGGAGCGTCGAAAGTCGGTGCACGGCAGGTCGGCCCGCTGTCCACTTCGTCGCCCGCGCCGCTACGTCGGGCCGGGTGCGAGGACGACCGGTCGGTCTGCGTCGTGGAGGACCGATTGCGCGGTGCTCCCGAACATCACCTTGCCCGCCGCGGAGCGCCGGCGGCCGCCCAGACAGACGAGGTCGGCGCCGATCTCGACGGCCGCCTCCAACACCTCCGAGGCGGGGTCGCCGCTTCGCTCGTGGATCTCGACGTCGAAGCCGGCGGCTTCGAGGCGCTCGCTAGCGTGCCTGACCGAGGAGAGCTGAGCGGCGCTCGCGCCCTCGGGGTTCTCCGTGAAGCAGTGGACGAGTCCGACCTCGACCTCGTCGGCGTCGTAGAGCCGTTCGACGGTTTCGCTGACGCGGATCGCGTCGTTCTCGTCGCGCGAGACGGCGACGAGTACAGTGCGTGACGACATCGTTCGACGTTGGGTCGTGTAGCGACAAAAACCCCCGTCCCGGCCACGCCCCGATCACATACTCGCCGTCCCCGAGGGGCCGAACGTCTCAGAGCGTGAGGTACCCGATCTCAGCGGGGAGGAGCACGAGAACGGTGGCGATCGAGAGCAGCGAGGCGGTGCGGATGACGTCTCGGGTCTCGACGAGGTCGGCGCGGAGGATGACGACGAGGACCGCGGACTGATACGGGAAGAAGAAGGTCGCGAGCGCACTCGCCTCGACGTACGCGACGTGGTCGACGGGGATCCCGGCGCTCGCGGCGAACGTCACGAGGATCGGGGTGAGGACGCTCGAAACGGCGACGCCCTCGATGACGAAGGTGAGCGCGAGCGTCACGAAGAAGACGCAGCCGAGGACGACGGCGCTCGGCGCGTCCGCGGGGATGAAGCGGAGGAGGGCGTTCGCGGCGGTCTCGGTGAACCCCGTCTCGGCGAGGGCGGCGGAGATGGCGAAGACGGCACCGACGAAGAAGACGACGGAGAAGTCGACGTCCTCGACGGCCCCGTAGTCCATGACGCCGACGCGGGGGAGAAGCGCGAGAACGGCGACGAGGAGCGCGCCGAACATCGGATGGAGGCCGTGGACGGCGTCGCTCGCCCAGAAGGCGACGCCGACGAAGAGCAGACAGAGCATCCGCCGGGCGTCGCCCGTCTCGCCGTCCGCGGCCGACGGCGGGGAGAGCGCGGCGTCCGGTGACGGTCGATAGAGGACGCCGACGACCGCGAAGATGAGGAGGACGCGCGCGAGGCTCATGACGGGAAAGAGCGAGACGAACCACTCGCTCCACGTGATCGAGACGCCGGCGACCGATTCGACGATCCCCGTGATGATGACGTTCGGGAGGTTCGCGGTGAGGATCCCCGACGCGCCGTAGTAGGTGGCGAACAGCGGCGCGAAGAAGACGCCGAGTCGCGGCCGTCGGTCCTCGAAGACCGTCCCGATCGCGACGAGGACGGGAATGGCGATGAGGACCCGGACGAGCGCGGCCGGCAGGAGGAGCGCGAACGCGAGGGCGACGGCGCACAGCAGGGCGAGCAGCCGGTAGTAGAGCCCGCGGGGGTCCGCGCCGGCGACGTCGAGGTGCCGGAAGACGAACGTCTGCGTCGCGGTGGCGAGGCCGCTACGGCGCGTCGCCTCGCCGACGACGAGACCGAAGACGATGAGCCACGTGGCCGGCGAACCGAAACCGGAGAGGGCGAGCGCCGGCGTTTGTGCCACCCCGATGAGACCGATGGCGGCGAGGCCCGTCACCCACGGCGGGACGGGCGCGGCGATCCAAGCGACGATGGCGAAGAGGGTGATGGCGAGGACGCGCGCCTGGGCGGTCGGCATCGGAGCCGCGAGCGCGACGCCGGCCGCGAGGGCGGCGCCGAGAAGAGCGGCGACCCACGACTGCGTCCGGCTCATCGCCGCGAGGATGCCGGCGTCAGCGCTCGCTCCACGGCGTCAGCGGGTACTCGAAGTCGACGGCCGCGTCGCCCTCGGTGTCCGGGTAGGCGAGGTGTTGGCCGCCCTCGCGCCACTGACCGATCGGCGCGGTGAGCTGGCCCTCCTCGGGGAGCCCGTTGTCCTCGAAACCGAAGGTCCCCAGGACGGTCTCGAACGTCGTGGTTCGCAGTGCTTCTCGAAGCGCGCCGGGGTCGGTGGAGCCGGCGGCGCGGAAGGCCTGATCGGCGACCTGCGCGACGTTGAACGAGGAGCCGACCATCACCGGCAACAGCTTGTCGTCGGGGTAGTCGTAGGCCCGGGCGTGGAGCTCTTGGAGGGTATCGTTGCCGTTGCCCGTGAGACCCGGAACCCAGCCGGGACACATCGTGACGCCCTCGCCGGTGGCGCCCAGTGCCGACCAGAAAGCGTTGGGGTCGGCGCCGCGGACGAACTGGACGGCTTTCGGAGAGAAGTCGTTCGACTTCATCTGCTTCATCGCGGTGATCGCGCCGGGCGGCGTCGGCACGGAGAGCAGTACCTCGACGTTCGCGCTCTTCGATTGGGAGATGAGCGTGGAGAAGTCCTGCGTTCCGAGGCTGTACTTCTTGCGCAGGACGATATCGTAGCCGGCCGACGAGAGCGCGTCGTCCCAGTAGTTGGACTGCTCTTCGCCCCAGCCGGTGTTGGGTTCCCAGATCCCGATGTTCGTCGGCTGCTGGTCGTCCGGGAGCATTCCGAGCATGCCGGCGGTCGCGGTGGCGACGTCGCGCGACTTCGCCATCGGCGCGAAGGTCCACCGGTAGTTCTTCTCGATGTGGGGCGCCATGTAGGCGAACGCCGTGCCGACGAAGGGTATCTCCTGTTGTTCGGCGAAGGCGCTCCCGGCCGTGACGAGGAGGCTGGAGAAGCTCCCCCAGAGCATGTCGACGTCGTTGTCGCTGGTGATAGACTGGAGGTTCGAGCGGACTTTCTTCGGGTCGCTCTCGTCGTCTTCGAGGATGAGCTCGACCGTCTGCCCGTCGATCCCTCCGTTCTGGTTCATCAAGTCGACGCCGATCCGGTACCCCTGTTCGAGGTCCTCGCCCAGCGAGGAGAACTGGCCGGTCCGGGGGACGGTCCCACCGATGGTGATCGTGTCGCTCCCCCCGCCACCGCTCCCGCCGCTCTCGCCGTTGCCACCGCCGCCGAGGGTACAGCCGGCCAGTCCAGTCAGTCCCGCGACGCCAGCGACACCGCTCGTCTTCAGGTACGCGCGTCGTCCCAGCACGCCGTCTCTCGAAGTCATACTGAACGAAAGATTGTGGTAGAAGAAGATAAAGTCTATGATTATCCGTGTGGGATACCGGCGTCGAAAGTGTGCAAGAACCGTCGCGGGGGCGATCGGATCGAACGCAGGTCAGTCGAAGAGGTCGGCGAGCGACTTCGCCATGACCCGCCGGAGGTGCATCCGTCGGTCGGCCTCGCTCAGGTAGTTCTCGATCACGACGGAGGCGTCAGCGGATCCCTGTGCCTCCGCGACCGGCGTGAAGCGCTCGGCGACCTCGACGACGGCCTCGCCGTAGCGCGCGTACCAGAACCGTCGCCCGTACTTCGGCGTCGGGGGTTCGTCGCGGACCGTCACACCCGCCCGCTCGACGAGGTCGGCGAACCACCGGCGCAGGGTGTCGACGTGGACGTGCCTGGTCGTCGCGGCGTCGGAGGGGAAGACGTACCCCGTCCACCCCTCGCGGTCGGCGACCCCGTCGAGACGGCGGTCGAGTACCGCGTCGCCGGCGAGCATCGCCACCGTTCCCGGACCGTTCTTCCGGTCGCCGTCGCGGAAGTCGAGGTACGGGTAGTCGTCGTCCGCGGGATCGAGGACGACCTGTCGGACGTGGAGCGCGGCCAGTTCGGAGGGGCGCAACCCCCACCCGCAGAGGCCGACGACGAGGACGCGCTCGCGGGCCGAGTCGGCCGCGTCCCAGAGCGCCTCGACGTCCGCGGCGGCGAGCGCGGGATTGTCCCACTCGGGAACGTCGAGGCCGAGGCGGGTCTCCATCCGCCGCATGGGGTTGTAGCTGACGTAGCCCGCGTCGTGGAGTTCGCGGTAGAAGCGTCTGACGTCCTCGACGTACTTGCGCCGCGCGGCGGGCGTCTCAAGCGTCCGGTCGAGCACCTTGCAGACGGCGAACGCGCGGTCGATCTCCGCGGCGCGCCGCGACTCGTCACGCAGTCCGTCGAGGACGTCGGGCCCGTGGAGGTCGCAGTAGAGACGGACGTACTTCTTCAGGCGGGAGCGATAGGGGCGGATCGTCGTCTCGGGATGGCCCCGATAGCGGAGTTCCTCCAAGTGCGCGTCGAGTCGCTCGCGCGTGCGCGCGGCGGCGTCGTCGTCGGGCAGTCCCCAGTCGTAGCCGTCGTCCGCGTCGTCCGCGTCGTCCGCGAGCACTCGCTCGCGGTAGAACGAAGCGGGCGAGGCGTCGAAGGCGCGCTGGAGGTGCTTGACGAGGCCGGGGTAACGCCCGTTGAGCCAGCGGTACGTCGGCGGTTCGTCGTCCGGGCGGCGATCGCAGTCCGGATCGGCGCGCATCTCGGGGACGACGGTCTCGCGGAGGAAGGCGGCGCAGTCGGCGCGATCCATCGTCGAGTAGCGATCGGTCATGGCGGAAGCGGTGGGGTGGCCGGCGTTCAAGCCGGCCGATCCCGGTAGGTAGCGAGAGACAGTCAAGTGACTTAGTAGTTGTCTTGTACCGTTGTCCGCAGTCAGACAACCGTGCAAGACGATGTGGGTCGCATATCGGCCGAATCTCTATAAAGTATATGTAGCTATATCAAATCCGTCGGGTGGGCCATGCCAACCTGGCTGTTTGGATTTCTACAAACCACCTCTCCTCTAACAGTTTCTCTCTCTCGGTTGGCATCTGGACATCCTAGGGGATTAGTCTCGTTTCACGGACAATAGCGCGAGGCGTAGCAAACCGTCCCCCGAGACGGAGCATATCAGTCGGACGTGGACGGCCTTCTACGAAGCTTACGAGAACGCCCGTGAAGTCGGTGCCCTCGAAATACCCCAATCGGCGACGTCCAAGACGACTGCGGCTTCTAGCCCAATTCCGTCGCGTGCTTCTCGATATTGTGGCCCGGGAAGGTGGGGCTTATACGCACTCGATATCGTAGATATGATTAATTGATTGGACTTCCAACTAGTAGGCGAAATGGCTCACCCCCGTGACGTAATCAAGCTCCTCCACGACCGCTACAACGTCCTTCAAGCCCTCGAAGCGCATCCAAGTACGAAGCAGGAGCTCCTCCCAGCGGTTGAGATCTCTCGGTCGACACTCGATAGCGTCACGCGGAACTTGGAGAACGCCGGATTAGTCGTCTATCGAGATGGAGAATGGCATCTGACTGTCTACGGTCACTGCGCCTTCGCGCTCCATCAACGATATCGTGAACAGTTACGAGACCTGCGAAAAGCCGCTTCATTCGTCGATATGCCGACTGATGAAACCGCGTTCGACTGTTCGATCCTCATCGATGCAGACGTCCACTCCACGGATGGGATAATTCAAGAGGACGTCATGCAAGTCCTATTAGACGCCGCGAGGGACGCGACGCGCTTTCGGATGTTCACTCCGCGTGTCCTCGCAGCACATGTCGAATCGTTCTATGAGAACGCTCTCATCAGCGACGATCCACGCATCGAACTCGTCGTCCCCATGTCTCTCTTCGAGCAGCTGCGTGCGCACTTCTCAGACCTCATTCACGAGGCTGTCACGGATTCGCCAATCTCCTTCTACACTGCCGATGTTCCCGACACGTTCGGGCTCTGGATTGCTGACCACGATCACGTCGGCGTACTCGTGTTCGGGGAGAGTGGTGTTCGTGGGATCCTGGTCAACGATACTGATGCAGCCCTGCGCTGGGCGGAGGAGCAATACGAGCACATCAGACAGTCTGCGGACCCGGTGTCCTTCCGTAGACAACCACAGAAGCGAGTGTAATATCGCTGCTTACAGGCTCATTATCTTCCGAGTTGTGATTATGCTGTGGCGGCGTCGTCGAGTGCGGATTCATTCACTTCTAGGAAAGTGCTGTCACAGGCGTCGCAGGAGAGGACGCCTGCCGTGTATGTTTGGCAGCACGTTTCCCGTTCTTCCTGGGAAAAGCTCAGTGAGCCATTGCAGGCCGGGCAGGTCTCTAATAGCGTGCGCGTGCTCTGGACGAGTTGGAGTTGGTTCATCTCGTCTCGCTCGGTGAATTGGGTATCAGTCTCGGCGAGTGCCTGTGCTATTTTTGCGTCACCAAGCATTGCTGCATGTGACGGCCACGTTAGAATGACTCTACCGCCCGAACGTGTAAGGTGGTGGATGGATGCGTCAGTGTCCTCGATTGTGACACTATCAAAGAGCTCTGTGAAGATCTCTTCCGCGTCTTCGGTGGGTGCAGCGAACTCTTGTTGATTGAGTCGATTCTGGAAGGAGGATGTAAGTGTGACGTCCGTTCCATCCGCAGTCTCAGTAGCTACACCAGCCTCTGCTAAGACTACAATTGGGTCCAGCTGGTCCGCGTCGATAGCTGGTTCCTCATGTTGGGTATGTGTCAGGAGTCGTTCTTCGACAGGGGTTTTTCCGAAGAGTTTGAGCATCCACGCGGGCATGTATCGCTTCGTGAGTTCGGGAGTGCCAGGGATCAAGTACCCGCGATAATAGATTAAGAGTCCCTCAAACGTCAATACGACGATGGCGAGAATCGGATCAATAGCTGCCAATCCCGCCACGATTACAAGGCCGATTACCGAATTAACCGTCGTACAGGGAAGGCATCTGTTCTCTCCAGTGTATTTTGGTTGTCTAAATCGAAACTGTTGGGCCATAGGTAAAGTGATGGACTAGTCAATAATCAGTTTACGCAGTGGTATTAGCCATAGCATGAGACATCTCATTTGGTGAAGTAACCAACCAATAAGATATAGTTTCCAGGGGAACTGTCTAGTTAAGTCAGTTTGAGAAGTAAGCCGTTCGTTAGGATAATCAACTAGGATGCTCGCAGACCTGCTCAGCGAGTGCTATGACAGGGGGTTAGAAAAGCTTGGAAGAACGAGCGGACGGCGACGCTCGTCAGGGCGTTCACCATCTGGCTCCACGCGACCATTTTCGCTTCGGGAGATAAGAGAGGTTCTTCGGCTATTCAACGTGGAGCGGACACGTCAATTAATCTTTCAGTTGGTGCATGGGATATCTGATAGTTTTATCGACCTACAGACAGAAAGAGAATCGTGCTAGGTCAGTTGGTACTTCACTGCTGCCCGGGCAAGTGGCAGGATAATGGCGACTACCGCTCCAAGGTAAGCGGTCTGATTGTACTGGGCGGTCGAGAGCAGCAAGTAGAGACCCACGACAGAGAGTGCGATGGCGGTTGCGCCACCCCACACAACCCATTCCAGCCACCCGGTCACCTCAAATGCAATAACATCGCTGGCAGACCCCTGTGGCGAGGTAGCCTCGTTGAGAGACGTGGGATTGTCCCACGATTCACTATCCTCGTTGCTCTGCGATCCCCACGATGAGTTATCCGGTGAATATACCGACTCCGTGCTAGACTCTGAAAGAGCTTCCTTAATGATACTGAACCATTCGAAGCCTGGTGTGAGTACGCTCGCCGCAATATACGGCGCAACCATCATTCCAACAAATCCGGGTATGAACGCGTATCGAAGAATCAGATACGAACTCTCTGGGTTCGACGGCCGGTAGTAGACGGTGACAGATTGTCCAGAGTGGTATTGATTTGCGACATTTGCAATTGGCTTAGCGACTGCAAACGCCGCATAGTGCCCCGGGAAAACCGTGTGGCCCGTGTATTGGTGGCCACGTACGAGATACGAGTAGGTGACGTTCGCGCGGTAATTCTGATACGGGCGATAGCCAATCGTCCGTGTTTGTGCGACTGACGCTGAATGAATTGTTCCGGGTGTCGTAGCTGCGGTGTCTGCCTGATGCACTTGGAACGCCACGTATCCCGCTCCGCCAATGAAGAGAAGGCTGGCAACGATTAGACTGATGTAAAAGGCTGATCTTGATGTCATATTCAGATAGTTTCCAGCAGGGGTATAGACATATTACTATAGATGTCTGCCTTCAAGGGTTGAACACGTGGACCGTGGGACAACGACGCTGTCGAATTTGCCGAGTGCCCAGTACTGGAGGTGTTCGCCTGTGTCGACGTGGGTATTGTGGACCCTCTGAGGCGCATCCCGCACTCACGAGGAGGACTGCCACAGCGAGGACTCCTATGGGCTGCGTCGTGGAGGACCGATTTGACATTACAGTTTCTGGCTCCTATTGAATGATAATGAATTCTGAGTTCCTAGTTCTTAATTTTCCTCTCACGGCTGAAACTGTGGGAATTCTTCCGCGGATAATCCTGAGGACAGGATTATGGATTGTCATTTGTCAGGAGTAGGTTGTTCGAGTTCGCCATTTTCGAAACGGTCTTTGAGCCATACCGATCCAATTTCGATGTCACTCAAATTAGTTATGCGATCTCGGAGAGTTGATATCCGCCCTTGGCCCGTAACGTAGAGTACGTTCTTGTACTCGTTTTCTACCATTGAAGTCTTCGTCTTCGAAATCATTTCATCAGTACGTTCCGCACCCGTTAGCTTAGCAGCAATGACAAGGGTAGCAATCCCGGTGAAAAACACGACGAATACGAGTAAGATCGAAGTAATCTGGAATAGTGCAATATACACGATGATGCAGGCGGGAACCGCAATAATCACTGCTATCCGCTCCGAGACTTGGCCAATCCCTCGAAGGAACCAAAACCCAATGTTTGCGAGAATGCAAATTACTGCCACCTGAATCGGCGAGAAGACAATGGCTATGCCGATCAGAATCACCCAGTTAACAATGATGAACCAGAGACCTCCCGCTGAGAAGTAGCGTTGAAAATGCGGGTCAACCTTGTGGAGCGGAATTCCTTGATCAGTATGGACTTCTTGAGCAGCGCGGACTTCCCCCGGAAATACGCTCCGAGCGAAAAGGGCAAACAGTGCAAGTTGACCGAAGCCAATCATTGCGAATCCCGTAATGACTAATGGAAGTCGGAGGAGCGTGAGTAGCCAGTATTTGATCTGAATCCGTTCTTCTGGGGCTTCGATGCAGATTGCCTCTGCATCAGTTTCAGTAACCCGGCATTCTATCTCTTCTTGGATGCTTGAATACCGATCTAAGTGAGATGCGCCAAATAGGTGAAGGGCACATGCCATACTTATCTTTCAATAGGAGGACAATAAAAAATTCACGGGTGATTGTAATCACTACATGGTTGCTACCAGACTCTGGGTTCTATCAAGCCTTGAGATTCTATTGAGTGTAGAAGTACTACGGCATGGTTCTTGGGAGAGTATGAATTATCCCTCGATACGAGATATATTGGTGGGTAAGTACATTATCCGACAGAAGTTTAATCCGCATGTATGGGAGATAAAAACAAACCATATACGAACCGGCGCAAGGTCCTCAAACTACTCGGTTCCGGAGCTACCGCTGGAATCGTTCTCAGCTCCGTTGGCGGAGCAGCAGCTGCAAGTAACAAACACTCCTCGACAACGCTTTCGCCCACCCAGCAGAAGGCTGTAACCGCTACCCTTCAGGAGAAGGCGAATAACTACATTCAGAAGAATCAGCCAAACAGCACGGTTACAACCGAAGGATTCCCATCCTGGCTCCCCACGATCCCCAGCGCACTTCCATTCAACTGGTGTGTGAAAGGCATCCCGGACGTCCCAAACTTCTGTGCTTCTACAACTGCACAAGGGTGGGGAGAAGTGTCCTGTAATGGATACACATTCTACGGTCCTCATGTCTCACAGGACTTCGGAAAAGGTCCTGAGGTTAAGATCTCCAGTGGGAATGTCGAAGTTTCTAAGGGCTTCGAAGCTAGCATGGAGTTAGCACTCGATCCCGTGACTGAATGCCCCTACATGAGATTTTCAACCAACGGGGCTGAAGCCTGTGTGGGCGGTGGCTATTGTCTGACGTACGAACCATCTACGGTATCTGCTACCAAACTCGCCAACGATCTCTGGAACAAGAACAAGCAACTCATCAAAGAGGCCCTCGGTCTTGTTGGAGTCGGCGCTTCGGCTTGGCTGGTTACGACTCTAGACGTCACGGTGACCGCAGCCGAGATACTCGCATTTGGGTGACATCCCCTCCGCGCTGAGGCGCGAGGATTCCAACGTGGGACAACAGCCCGGTCCCACATCCCCGCTGGTAACTTCTGGCCTGCCGAACTGGTCCAGCGAGTCGATTCCGGGTTCATGCACGATACGTCGGTCCCATAAGGGGGGGCGGCGTATTCGGCGTCCGAATAGACGCAGTATCCGCTTGCACCGTACATCCTGTTCATCTCGGAGAGACGGCGGAGAGGCCCCCGTCGCGGGTTTTCCTGCGTTCGAGCATGGGCCATGCCATCGGCCTGCCTGTCCATCAAGCCACGGTGGGACGACATAATCAGGAGAGGGTCACTTTTTGCCTGCCATTTCACGACGGTTTCGGAGACGCTCATTCGGGAACGGTATGGTGACCTTCGCCGTCCCGGCGGAACCCAATATAACAGCCAGTTTTTCACTATCAAAGTAGCAGATGTCTTCTTCATCCTTGAACTTGCACTTACTCCAGAATGTACATTTGTCAACCTCGATGATTTGGGCGCAATTGTATAGCAGCGAGATGGAAAGGGCACGTCTTCAACTTACTATAGTAGAATCTGGAAGTTTTTGCGGAGTTCCCAGCCGAACGCTTATTTGCAGAACTGAACACCTCGATACGAGGTGGGTTTCTTCACCGGGTCAAGTGCCTATCTCCGAGAGGTGTGAGCACCCGTCAATCTAAGCACCGGCTTCTACAGATGAACGCCAACCGAAAACAGTTGTATCCCGCCGGCACGCAGAGATATTGAGACAAGTGTGGGTAGATGCTTCTGGATATTACTATAGAGTGGAGCCAATGTGTTCAAACCACTCTCTAACTATGTCTACTGTGAGGGATAGTTCAACCACAACTTGAGTCATCAGATCATCCTCATTCAACCCCTCAATAACCACATTCTGCGCGGTAGTGAATCCATTATACCTAAATTGGTCTTCCGTAATAGTCGTCAAGTCACTCCTTTCGACCCGAATATTGTCGAAAGTATTTATCCGTGAAAGCTCATTCACAACATTTCGAGAGACGATAAGTGATGAAATTGAATCACTTTCGAGTGCTCTCTCAAGAGCGTCACTGTAGAATGGGTTTGCAACTCCAAGAAACAGACATTCCACGTCGGTCGAACGGAGTTCCTCAGCGAATTGCCTCATTGGCTCGTATGGCGAATCGGCCGTTGAGACATACGTACTAATTTCGTCATATCCAATGTCCCCCTGTAAGAGTGAACGGAATTCTGGGCAGTCGGTGAGTTTCAAGGGGAGCACTTGCTCAAGCTTGGTGAGACCAGCGATCGAGTGAAGCTGCCTGTAAAATTCCTCAAACATATCGACGATCCCGCTCCCTGCCAGCGTGATCTCATACAGGCCGTTCTGTCGTTCTATCACCCATCCATACTCTCTCATCTCCCTGAGGGTCCGAAGCAACGTTGACCGTGGAATATTGAGGGTATCAGAGAGCTCGCCTTTCCGGTGCGTATTCTCATCAAGTACATGCAGAACACGGATTCGCTTCGGTGACCGTGCCAAGTATTCGAGCCACTCCCACGACCAGTTTTCAAACGACGGGGCAGGACGACCACTGTCACTCTCTCCAGAGATAGGCGAGTGAGATTCAGCCATCGTGTTCCTCCATCCGCCGGAGTGTCCCCTCCCGCCACTGAAGGACTGGCAGTTCAGACCGGCCTACGCTCCAAGGAAATCCCCCTCCGTATCCAGCCAGATCAGACACAGTGTCACCAGCATTTGGTTGATACATCATTACGCTATGGAATCGAAAAATGCCAGCTTACTGGGACCCCCACCAAAAAATCACCACCCCCACCAAATGTTAGGCGATCACCCAACTCGCCGAAAAAGCACTCCCTACATAACGATTACCAGTCCGCGGTAATCTGGGGTGAGAGCCAGCGACACAAGTGATGATGCGTCTGAACGGGACACAAACTACTGAGAACTGTTACGCCGATCCATCGTCGTCATCTGGGCCGCCACCGGATTGACTCATGAATTCGTCATCGTACTCGGCCTCCTCATCGACTGGAATCGTGACTGATTCGCCGAACGCGTCCACATACGCGGGCTGATCGTCGAGGCGGGCGAGTTCCGCTTGGCGCGTCGTCACCCACTCAGACAACCCATCCATTTCCTCCCCGATCCGGTGCGTATAATCGAGTAATTGTCTGGCACGCGTGCGTAATCCCCTGCCGATCCATCCGCCGCACCACGCGCTCACCACGCGTCGTGATTCGGTACTCGTTCCGGACTGACGTCTCACCCGGGTTCATCCCGAGTGTAACGAGCCCGTGGCTCCGCGCCTCTGCCAGTCGCTGACTCAAGCGCGGACGCCCCGGGCGAGATTCGCGCCCAGACGACGGACCTCTACAGGATTCACGACCACATCACCCGCATCATCGCCAACCTCGACATCAATCCCGACTGGTTCGACGGCTACGACGAACCTGCACGCGCGACATTCGACCTCACCCATGGTCCGGACTTTCCCCTACATGGACGCCCTCGACCTCGGGCAGTCCGAAGTCGAACGCCGCCTCCAGGGAGCCACCTACATCTACCTCCGCTTCGGACTCCCCAAACCGATCAGCCAGCCAGTCATTAGCCACAACAAACGCACTCGCTTCACCCTCGCCGACCGAGGCCTCCTCCACGACCTCGCCGACGAGATTAGCGACGTCTGCGTCGAACACGACATCATCCAGGACGAAGCCCCCTCGCTCGACCCGGAGGATATCCAGGGGACGAGAGTGAGTGAGGACCTCATCACGGATGCCGTCCGCGAGGCAACCCAACTCGGTTTCCAAGAGTTCACGGCGGACCGCGCGAGTAACGCGAAGTACGCCCCCGACGCCTACTTCGAACGCCAAGGCTACCTGAACATGGCGAACGCGAGTGCGACCTCCGAGCGCCGACGCTTCGCCCGACTCAGCGAGCGCGAGGAAGTCCCGCACAGCTCCTCGCACAATCGGACGATGCAGAAAGTCACCACGCTCGAGAGTCAACTCACGTTCGACGAATTCACGGCCGGAGCGCCGATACCGGAATGGCAGCGGATTCGAGACCACGTCTTAGAGCCCTTCCACGCGGGCGTCGAGGAAATTCTGGCGGAGCTCACGGACGATACGCGAGCGAGCGCGGGATTCCACGAGCGCGTTCACGCTGCCATCGATATCACGCACTGGCCGTTCTGGGTCTCCCCGTTCAAATCCGAGGCCGACGCCGAACCCGACGAAGACCCAGTGACGTACACGGACAGTACGGGCCGAGAGCGCACCGTGTATCTCGCATACGAACGATACTAATCGAGATTTGATCAGGTTCTCCTCAACGGGAGACTCATTCCTCGACAGACTCCGACTCGTCCTCAAAATCACTCGATCTCGTTTGTAGAACTCTCAAACAGCCAGGTTGAGGCCACGCATTCGAGGAGAGCGACGGCCGGCCGGAGGGGCGCGGCGTGATCGCTCGGGCCCGACAGGCGGCGTTGCGGCGGTAGGACGGGCGCTCGCTCTCGGGGTGGTGATAGGGGTTCCCGTTTCGAGACGCCGGAGCACGGATTCGACGCGCCGAGGCCGGAGATCGAGGACGGTGTACGAGAGAGCAGGAACCGCGAGCGGCCGGTCGTCAGCGCGGTTCGGCTTCCGCGTAGAGGTTGAACGACTCGAAGACCGGCCGGTCGGTCATGCCGAGGAGAATGGCCTCGTCGTCCGGCTCGTGGTGGTGGATGGCGTCGCGGGGGACGACGAAGATGTCGCGTTCGCTCCACTCGAAGGCCTCGTCGTCGATGTGGGTGACGCCCTCGCCCTCGATGACGAAGTAGACGTCGACGGTGTTGTGGAAGTGGGGGTCGGTCTCCGCCTGAAGGAGCTGCGCGCGGAAGGACATCGTCGGGAAGAGCGGCGGGCTCCCGGTCGCGGGATTGACGTAGGAGACGCTGTAGCCGTCGTGAGGGTCGGGATCGTCGTTCTCGGCGCGCTGGCGAAGCGTCTGGACGGTGTCCTGCCAACTGAAGCGATACGGCGGCGTCGCCTCGCGGTTCCCCCGGAAGGGGCCGGGGATGTCGCTCTCCTCGGTGGACTCCGTTGGGCGCGCGCGGCCGTACTGGGACTCCCAGTAACCCTGCGACTTCGTCACCGGCTGGCGTTCGAGTTCGTGGTTCTCGAAGGCCTGTCGGGTGTTCAACGAGTCGAGGACGAGCGGGAGGTCGAGGACGTCGAGCCACGTCGCGGTCTCGTCGGAGTCGTTGACGTGATCGTGCCACTCCCACTGCGGGGTCGTGATGAGGTCGCCGTCGCGCATCGGGAACTCCTCGCCGGCGACGACGGTCTTCATATCCTCGTTCCCGTCGATGGTGAAGCGGAGGGCGTTCGCGGAGTGCCGGTGCGACGGCGCGGTCTCGCCGGGCGAGACGGTCTGGACGCCGACGTAGATCGTGTTCGAGATGGCGTTGTTGTAGCCGCCGGTGTTGAGGGGGACGGCGACGCGGCGCTGGAACCCCGGCGGGAGGTCGGCGATCGGCACGTCGCGCTCGATACCGTCGATCGCGGCCTGGATGTCCTCCCACTTCCAGATGTCGGCCTCGAGGTCCGCCGTCTCGTTCCCGAGGTCGTCCTCGACCTCCCACAGCGGTCGGAGGTCGTTCGCTTCGAGGAGGCTCCGCGTGTCGTCGCTCAACTCGAGGAGATCCTCCGGATCTTCCCGTGACTCCGGCTGGGCCATACCGTATCTATTGCATCATCGATAATAAAGATCGGGGCGCGGTGACGGATCGGGGTGCGAGTCGACTTACGCCTCCACCTGCGCGTCGAAGACGTCGTCGGAGTCGAAGAGCGCGCCGCAGTCCTCACAGACCATGCGCCGTTGGATGGCGTACTCCCAGAGCTTCCCGCCGCAGTCGAGGCAGTCGAAGTGCGCGCGGACGAACGGGTCGGACTCGCTGTAGATGTTGTCGAACTCCGCCATGGGTGGTGGTGACAGACCGAGGACCAAAAGCGTGCCGCCGGGACGGACCGCCGTGCGCGGCGTGGGGTTACCGGTAGGCGAGGTTGACTTCGACGTCGTCGGTCGCGGTGAGCAGACGCTCCGCGAGGTCGGCCTCGCGGTCGTCGCGGGCGAGGCGGCGGGCAGCCCCGGCGACCGCGAGCGCGCCGCGCACGGCCCCGTCGTGGCGAACGGGAGCCCCGATCGCGTGGATCCCGTGGAGGTCCTCGCTGCGGTTGACGGCGTAGCCGCGCTCGCGGATCCGATCGAGCTCCGCGTGGAGTTCCGCCCGGTCGGTGACGGTGTTCTCCGTGTGCGCCGGAAGCCCGTGCGCATCGATGATCCGATCGACCTCGTCGTCGGGGAGGTGCGCGAGGATCGCCTTCCCGCCGGAGTTGACGTGGAGCAGGCGCCACGTCCCCACGATGGTCTCGACGCTGACCTCGGAGTCGCCCCGCGACCCGTAGAGGTACATGGCGCGGCCGTTCTCCTCGACGATGAGCCACGCCATCTCGCCGGTTTCGGCGGCGAGGTCGTCGATGGGGGTCTTGGCCGCGCGGTAGATGTCGTATCGATCACGGGCGTACTCGCCGGCGCGGAAGAACTCCAAGCCGACGTGATAGGTCCCGTCGCGCTTGACCGCGTACCCGTGATCGACCATCGTCCGCAGGTGCTTGTGGACGCTGCTCTTCGCCAGACCGAGATTCTCGGCGAGTTCGGTGACGCCGGCGCCGTCGCGCTCACGTAGTTGTTCGACGATGGCGAACAACGTCTCGTCCGACCCGACTGTCTCGACCCCCGATTCGTTCGATTCCATGCCAAACACAGGTCGGGGGAGGCATTTAGGACCTTCGCCGCCCGACCGAAATTGTGTTCCCTATGAGCGAATACCGAAGCGAAATTCCGACTTCTCGCGCGTGAGGTCGAGGAACCCCGTCCGGTCTTACGAGCATATCCGTGTAAATCCCGTACGCGACGCGCGGCGGGGCGGACCCACGATCGGGCGAAACGGTTTCCTCACAGCGAACGTAGGTCGACGGTGTCGATCAATCGCGGTACGGCGATCGGATTCGACCTCTGTGCGTGTACCCGAACAATTATGTACAATCGTCGTGGATAGGACCATAGCTAAAGAAAATGAACTACATCGATGGGTTCGAACGAACGGTGCGGTGTTACGGCGGGGAAACGGCGCTCGTCACGGCGAGCGGCGCGGAGCGGACGTACGCGGAACTCGACCGCGAGAGCACGGGCCTCGCCAACGCGGTCCACGAGCGGATCCCCGAGCGGCGGTGCGCGACCCTCGCGCTCAACGGTATCGAGACGGTCGTGTCGATGCTCGCGGGGCAAAAGCGCGGGCGCGGCAACGTCCAGCTCCCGTACCGCGCCGGAGTGGACGAGCTCGTCCGGATGGTCGACGACGCCGACGTCGGCGCGCTCCTCTTCGACGACGCGAACGCAGATCTGGCGCTCGACGTCGCGGAGCGGGCGGACCTCGACCTGGCGATTCACGCCGGCGACGCCTCGCTCGCCGGCGGCCGCGTCGTGTCCTACGACGAGTTCGTCGGGGCGGCGGCGACCGAGCGCGTCGTCGAGCGCGCGGACACGAACGAGTACGGCGTCTTCTACACGAGCGGGACGACGAGCCGGCCGAAGGCCGTGTCGTTCGATCAGGAGTCGATGTGGCTCGGCGCGACGCAGGTTGTCATGGAGATGAGCCTCGAACCGACGGACGTCGCGCTCGTGACGACGCCGTGGTACCACATGGTGACGGCCGACGCGTGGATCCTCCCCCACCTCCTCACCGGCGCGACGCTCGTCATCCAGCCCACCTTCGAACCGGAGGAGGCGCTCGAGCTCGTCGCCGCACACGACGTCACGGGGATGCTCGCGGTCCCGACCCAGCTCAACGTCCTCGCGGACCGCCAGGCCGACCTCGGCCTCGACATCGACACGCTCGACTACATCCGGACCGGCGGCGCCGTCGTCAGTGCGCGTCTCGTCGAGCGCGCCGCCGAACACCTCACCGAGAACGTCTACAACAGCTACGGGATGACCGAGGGCGGTCCGAACCTCGCGTACGCCCACCCCGAGGTACAGGACGAGCACACCGGAACGGTCGGGAAGGAGTCCTACGCGTGGGAGCTCCGCGTGGTCGACTCCGTCCCGCCGGACGAGGACCCGGACCCCGAGGCCGTCGTCGAGCCCGGCGGCACGGGCGAGATCCTCGCGCGGTGTGACGGGATGTGTGACGGGTACCTCAACAACCCCGAGGCCGAGGAGGACCTGTTCGTCGACGGCTGGCTCCGCACGCACGACGTCGCGGACGTCGACGAGGACGGCTACCTCTACATCGTCGATCGCGTCGACAACATGATCCTCAGCGGCGGGGAGAACGTCTATCCTCAAGAGGTCGAGCAGACCCTGCTCGAACACGACGAGGTCGAGGACGTCGGCGTCGTCGGGCTCGACGACGAGCACTGGGGCGAGGTCGTCGCGGCCGTCGTCTCCACGAGCGGCGACATCGGAGCCGACGAACTCGATCAGTTCTGCGTCGATCACGGATCGCTCGCGAACTTCAAGCGCCCGCGTCGCTACGTCGTCACGACGGACGAACTCCCGCGAACGGACACGGGGACGCTGGAGCGCTCGACGGTCGAGGAGAAGTACTTCTCGGCAGTCCGCGACGGCGGCACACAGGCCGAGGGCGAGAACACGACCTGACGCGGTCGAGTCGCAGTTTTTCGTCGCGGTCCGCGTCCTCGTTCCGGTACGCGCGCGGCGCTCGACGCGCTATTCGGTGCCGTGTTTCTCGACATCGACGTCGGCGAAGGAGACGTCGCGCTCCTCGACGCCGACGGTCATGGAGCCGACGTTCTCGATCTCGGCGTCGACGGTGTCGCCGTCGCGCAGCGGCCCGACGCCTTCGGGCGTCCCGGTCGTGATGACGTCCCCGACGTCGAGCGTCGCGCCGATGGAGGCGTACTGCACGACGTCCGCGCAGGTGTAGACCATGTCGCTCGTGTTCGCGGACTGCCTGACCTCGCCGTTGACCGCGAGTTCGAGGTCGAGGTTCTGCGGGTCGCCGACCTCGTCCGGCGTGACGACGTACGGACCGACGACGGTGAACGTATCGTAGGACTTGCGGTTCGAGCGGTCCTGATCGCCGCGCACGGAAATGTCGAGGAGGATCGTGTAGCCGAAGATGCGATCCCACGCCTCGTCGCTGTCGACGTCCTTCGTCGCCTCGCCGATGACGAAGCCGAGTTCGACCTCGTGGTCGATCCGGCGGTCGTTGAACGGGATGACGATGTTCTCCTCGGCACCGATGACGCTGGAGGGGGCCTTCAGGAAGTACCCCTTGTCCTCGATGGAGAACCACTCGTCGGTCGTGATGTCCCGATCGGCGATGGCCTCCTCGATGTGCTTCTCGTAGTTGAGCGGGGCCGCGATGACCTTCCCCGGCCGGTCGATCGGGGCCTCGATGGTGACCTCGTCGAGCGCGTAGTCGGCGTCTGCGTCGGCGTACTCGCTCGCGTCGTAATCGCCCTCCATGTACTCGACGAGCGGTTCCCCGCTCTCCAGGCCGAGGCGATCCGTGAGGTCGACGACGCCGTCGCCGCTCTCGCTCACCACACCGAGTCTGTCGCCGTCGAACGTGACGAACTTCATGCGTTCGAACGTTCGCCCGCGTCCTCTTAAATCACGTCGGTCCGTGTCGATCGTTCGTGTCCTTTCGGGCCGGAGCGAACCGTCCTCGTAGGTCAGCCCGCCTACGGCGTCCCGACGGAGACTCGGCGGCTCACCGACGGCCATCACGATCGGATCGAGGTGGGCTGGCGTCACGACGTCGGTCGCGACGGACGGTCCGTCTCGGACGGCTCTCACCGCCGCCCGCGACGAACTAATCGGTTAGTGTAACATCAATCAATAACAATTATGTATATACGTGTGGGATAGCGTACCGTATGCTCTTTCGAACCAGCGTGTGGTACCCCGATTCGCGGCGGAGTATCGCGGTCCTCGTCATGCTCGCCGGGATGGTCGTGTTGCATTTCACGGAGCTGTTCGGGTTGCTGGACGCCGGGTTGCTCTTCGGGTGGCTTCCGATGCAGTTCGCCTACGACCTCGCGTACACCGTCCTCGCGGTCGTCCTCCTCTACGGTGTGTATCGAATGGCACCCGACGGGACGGCGAAATCGGAATCGGAAACGAGCGACGTCGTCGACGGAGCCCGGGGTGAGACGGAATGACCGCGATCGCGGGCGACACGACGCTCATCGTCGGAATCGTCGTCGCCTACTTACTGATCGTCCTCGCCGTCGGGCAGTACGCCTCGCGGAAGACCGGCGACTCGCGAGAGGAGTACTTCATGGCGAGTCGGTCCTTCGGGACGCTCGTCCTCCTCGCGGCGCTGTTCGCCACGAACATGTCCGCGGTGGTGATGATCGGTGCGCCGAGCCTCGCCTACGACATCGGACCGAACGCGTACGGCTACTTTGTCGGTCTCTTCGTGTTCACGTTCCCGCTCTTCGTGATGACCATCGGCCACCGCGTGTGGCTCGTCGGGAAACGATTCGAACACATCACGCCGGGACAGGTACTCAACCACCGATTCCAGTCCTCGACCCTCGGCGTGTTGGCGATGCTCGTCTTCACGTTCTGGACGGTGCCGTACCTCCTCGTCGGTATCCAGGGAGGCGGTATCGCCTTCGAGCAACTCACGAGCGGCGCCGTTCCCTACTGGCTCGGCGGACTGGCGGTGACGCTCGTCGTCCTCGTGTACGTCTCGACCGGTGGGATGCGGGGAACGGGGTGGACGAACGCGTTTCAGGGGACGGTCTTCGTCGTCGCGCTCGTCGGGTTCGCGATCGTCATTCCCGAGCAGCTCGGGGGGTTCGAGGCGGCGACGCGCGCGACTCTCGACGTCAACCCCGCACTCGTGAACCGCGCCGGACTCCCACCGCTCGGGTGGAAGACCTACCTCTCGGTCGCGGTGATGGTCTCCATCGAGACGTTCATCCTCCCGCACTTGTTCGTCCGGTACATGACGAGCCGGTCGAGCGAGCAACTACGTCGGACGGCGGTCGTCTATCCGATCGCCATTCTCCTCTCGTGGGGACCGGCCGTGATGCTCGGGTTCTGGGGGCTCGGGCAGTTCCCCGACATCGCCAATCCGGACTTCATCCTGCCGACGCTCATCCAGGCGAACTTCCCGACGTGGCTCGTCGGTCTGGCGCTCGCCGGCATCCTCGCCGCGCTGATGTCGACGCTCGACGGTCAAGTGCTCACGCTCGCGACGATGCTCACGGAGGACGTCCTCCGTCCGTTCACGGACATCGACGAACGGACAGAGGTGTTCGCAACGCGCGGGTTCATCGTCGCCATCCTCGCCGTCGCGTACGTCGCCGCCCTCCTCACCAAGGAGTCCATCATCGACACGACGATCTTCGCGTTCAGCGGCTACGCGCTCACCTTCCTCCCGATCGTGAGCGGGTTCTACTCCGAGCGGGTGACCGAAGCCGCGAGCGGTACGGGGCTCGTCCTCGGCTTCGTCGGTCTCTGGGCGTTCCACCTCGGGGTCCTCCCGGGTAGCCTCACGGTCGGGTTCCTCCCCGTCATCCCCGTGCTCGTCGCACAGGCCGTCGTCATGGTCGCGGTCGCCCTCGTCACCGCTCCACCGGACGACGAGCGCGTGGATCAGTACCGAACGCTCTTCGAGGGGGAGTGGTGAGACCGGACGGGCGTCAGACGAGGCGGTAGCGCTCCCCGTTCGGTCCGTCCTCGCGGACGGCGACCCCGCGGTTGACGAGATCGCAGAGCGCGGCGAGGACCTCGGGGAAGAGATAGACGAGGTCGTGGTCGCCGACGACGGCGTCCGCGACGTCGACGGCGGTCGCCGGACCGTCGGCGAGGACGTCTCGAACGCCCGCGAGACGGCGTTCGAGGCTTCCACGGTCGCGTTCGAGGGTCGCCTCGAACGCCTCGTGGATCGGACCGTGACCGGGATAAACGCGATCGATCGTCAGGCCGTCGAGTCGGTCGAGCGAGCGGCGGTAGTCCGCGACCGCGCGATGGCGTTCGAGGTCGAGACGGTCGTTGAGGAGCGCGGGGCGGAACGGCTCGATGGCGATGTCGCCCGAGAAGGCCACGCGTTCGCCGCCCACGTCCGTGACGTAGCAGAGGTGATCGGCCTGGTGGCCCGGCGTCCAGACGGCGTCGACGGCCCGATCGCCGACGGTGAGACGCTGATCGTCCACGACCCAGTCGTCGACCGCGTCGAGGGGGAAATCGCGCCGGATGCGGTCGCGGATCGAACGCTCCTCGTCGCGCATCGTCGCCTGCGTGTCCGCGTCGGCCCCGCTCGCGGCGATGGTCTGACTCGTCCGCTCGGCGACGACCTCGGGCGGGCGTCTGAGGCGGTCGCTCGCGGTGAGCGGCGCGTGGACGACGGGATCGCCGGCCGCCACGACCGCACGCAGGTGGCCGATGTGATCGGGGTGGGGGTGCGTGAGGAAGACGTGGTCGATCTCGTCGAGCCCGTAGCCGCTGCGCTCCGCGAACGACGCCCCGTCGACGCGCTCGGGCGGCACGCCGCCGTCGAACAGGATCGTCTCCGCGCCGTCGAGGACGTACATCGCGACGTGGCCCGGCGGCCACTCCATGTCGAACTCGACGCGCGTGACGGTCGCCGGCTCCTGTGTCATCGCGAGCACCTACACCCGGTCGACGTATATGTCCTTCCGTGCCGTTACGTCCGGCGCTCGACGACGAGACCCCCGGCGCCGACGGCGATGTCGATCGGTCCCCTCGTCACGGCTTTCAGGTTCGCGCCCGTCGGCGTGGACTGCTGGCGCCACGTCCCGTCGGTAAGGTCGTACAGCGCCCCGCCACCGCCGACGGTGAGCCCGGCGCCGCCCGCGCTCACCTCGACGTCGCGCAGGTCGGCGTCGCCCGTGTCGCTCGGCGTCCACTCGGCGCCGTCCCAGTGGAACACCATCCCGCCGCCGCCGGAGACGTGGACGTCGTCGGGGCCGTCGCTGTCGACGCCGTAGAAGTTGACGTTCGCGTCGGCGAGACCGATCTTCGTCCACGTCTCCCCATCGCGGGTGTGGAGCACCGTCTTGTTGCCGTCGACGATGTGTCCGCGCCGATCGCCGTGGAAGTCCACGGCGTTGATGTTCGACCCGCTCGCCGGGGTGACGTACTCCCACGTCTCGGATTCGCCGTTCTCGAAGCTGTAGTAGAGCTTCCCCGAGTCGCCGGCCACGTAGACGTTCGCGGCGCCGGCGTCGCCGGTGACGGCGACGTCGTTGAAGTTGTTCGTCACGTCCATCGGGGCCGAATGGTCACGGAGGGAACCCGTCGTGACGTCGTACTCCCCGATCGCGCCGGACGCGCCGACGAACCAGAGTCGCTTCCCGTCGTCGGTCACGTCGGCACCGTAGAGCGCGTTCCCGTTGCCAGTCGGTCCCCCGTCGAGGACCCGCTGCCACCCCGTCGCCGTCCGCGACAGGAGGGTCCCGGCGCCGCCGACGGCGTGAGCCCCGGCGTCGGTGTACGCGACGTCGTAGAGCGTTCGATCGGTCGGCGTCTCCGCCACGGTCCACGGCGTGTCGCGGGCGCTCGCGGCACCCGCCGCCGAGAGCCCGGCGAGCGCGGCGCCGGTCGCTTGGAGGATGGTTCGCCGCGTGATGTGCGATGTCTCAGACGACATGTCCCGTCCGGACGGTGACGTCACGAGCCCGATAAAGCTTCGATTCGTTTCGTACCGAGCGTAATTAAGTACGGCGTGCCGAGACCAGAGCAGGTCGGCTCGCGTCGCCGGCGCCCACACCCGCGGCCGGGCGCCGCACGTCGCTGGCGCCGCCGATCGATGTCGGCCGCCCGACTGAACGAGAAGGCAGATAGATGCTCGACAAATATCGACGGCCGCGGCGTCGACGTCGTATCGAGGGGGAAATCGTAGTGCCGGCCACCGCCGTCGAGGTTCCGGTACGCCAGAGGTGATAGCCGATACGACGGACGCGCGCTTCGAGGTCGATTTCTCCACCCCAATCATCACCTTCTCGTCAATAGTCGGTGTCGACAGGTCCGGGGTCGGGGCGTCGCTCAGAGCGCCTCCCAGTAGTCGGGTTCGTTCCCCTCGCGCCACTTGATCGTGCAACCGCGCGACGGCCGGAAGTCGGCGTCGACGGCCTCGCCAGCGAGGACGTCGTCGATGATCTGTCGCATCTCGAAGCCGGGTTCGCCGGACGGGTCCGCGTCGGGGGTGAGCGCGTCGTCGAGCCGACCGTGGTAGACGAGTTCGAAGGCGTCGCCGCGGCGCGCGAAGAGGAAGGGGTCCGGCGTGCAGACCGCGCCGTAGGCCGCCGCGACGTCCTGCGACTCGTCGCGGAGGTAGGCGTCGTAGGCGATCCGGCCCGACTCGACCTCCTCGCGCATGCCGTCGACGGAGTCGGCGGGGTAGGCGTCGGCGTCGTTCGGGTTGATCCCGACGACCGCGACGTCGTCGTAGTCGGCCGCGATGGCGTTCAGCGCGGGGTGTTTCGCCCGCGCGTACGGGCAGTGGTTGCAGGTGAAGACGACGAGGAGCGCCTCGGCGTCCGCGAAGTCGTCGAGGTCGTACGTCTCGCCGTCGACGCCCGGGAGGGAGAACGCCGGGGCGTCGTCGCCGCGTTCGAGCACGCGCGTGGATTCGCCGGCCATACCGACCCGTCGGCGCGCGCGGCGAAAAAACGCACGCCCGCCTCGATCGCCGCCGATCCGTCAGGGCGCGCGGAAGACGCGGATCGTGTCGCGCTTCGTTGGTTCGCACAGCAGTTGTGCGAGTCCGAGATCGCCGAAGATCGCCTTCCAATCCCGGTGGTAGAGCGGGAAGTCGTCGTTGACGTAACTCACCTCGCGGCCGTCGCGGCCCCGCTGGGGGCCGTTGCCCTCGTTCTCGGCGGTGACGAGCAGATCGGACGTGACGCGAGCGAGGTCCTCGAAGACCCACGCGTCGTCCGGGTGGACGTGTTGGAGCGTCTCGACGGAGTAGACGACGTCGAAGGCGTCGTCGTCGAACTCGGGAACGACGTCCTCGATGGCGCCGGTGCGGAACGATCCGGTCTCGGCGAGGGCGGGGAACTCCTCGGCCATCACGTCGAAGGCCTCGTCGTTGAGGTCGATGCCGGTGAGGTTCTCGTAGCCGCCGCGGCGGAGGTGTTCGAGGTGGCGACCGGAGCTACAGCCGACTTCGAGGATCGCCGCGTCCGTCGAGACGTAGTGATCGAGGGCGTCGCGGATCGTCTCGCTCACCTCGTTCGGCCCGAGATGCGCGTAGTAGGTCGGCGAGAACTCGCCCTCGCGCTCCGCCCAGTCCGCGCGGACGTCCGCCGGGTCCTCGGGGGTCTCGGGGTCCTCGGGGTTCATACACCGGGAAGACGCCGGGCCGTGAAAGGCCCCGCGATCGGGACGCGCGCGACGCGCGCCTCAGCGCGGTGGCGTTCCGAGGGCGTCGTCGAGGAGACGCCCGAGCGCCTTGCGCAGGTGCTGGTGGAAAGTCGGCCCGGCGACGCCGAGGTCATCCGCGACGACCTCGCCCGTCGTCTCGCGCGGCCACTCGAAGTAGCCGCGGGCGTACGCCGTCCGGAGCGCTTGGAACTGCTTGTCGGTCAGGATCTCCGAGAGGTCGTGGCGGAGGGCGTTCGCCGCGGTGTCACCCGCGGGCGCGCGGCGGCTGAGGTCCGCGCTCGGGAGGCGCTCGCGGATCGCGTCCGCGAACGCCCGGACGTCCGTCGCGGGGCTGACCGCGACCGTGATCGTCCCCCCGGTGGGCGTCGCGCGGAGGTGACGGATCGTCGCGTCGCGGTCCGCGAAGGCGCTGAGGACCGGTGAGTCGGAGACGACGACGGCGAGCATCGACCCGTCCTCGTCCGCGCGAACGACCTCGGCGTCGGTGACGGCGACGCGTCCCGACGCGGCCTCGACGAGCTGCGTCGGTTCGCCCGCGACCGCCGCGTGGAGGAGCCACCCGCCGTCGTGCGGGGCGATGGACGTCACGTCGATCGCGCGCCCCGCCCGCTCCGCGAGCGCGAAGAGCGGGTCGTCGGTCGCGGCCAGCGAGAAGCGAAGTTCGAGCGATCGCCCGGAGAGGAGGGTCTCGGTGCGCTCGACGGCGCCGAGCGCGTCCGCGATGTGCGCGGCGAGTTCGGCGAGGACGTCGCGCTCCTCGCTCCCGAACGCACCGGGGACGCGCGCGTAGAGTTCGAGGAAGCCGTGGCACCGATCGCGGTGGCGAAGCGGGAGGCGGATCGCGCTCCGGAAGCCGCGGCGCATCGCCTCGTCGCGCAGACCCGCGAACGCGGGATCGCGCAGCACGTCGTCGACGACGGTTACGCGGTCGCCGCGCTGCGATCCCGTTCCACCCACCGATCCCGACTCCGTGCCCGCTGCACTCCCCCGTCCCTCGACACCGGCGCTCGCTCTCGCCTCCGTGTCGTCTCGCGCGCGCGTCGCCGCGAGCGGATGTTCGGTGCCGAGTTCGACGACGTGGTCGAGGAACGACTCGCCGGCGCCCGCCCACGCCTCGACGTGGGTCTCGCCGCCCTCGCGGCGGCCGATCCACGCGAGCGCGTAGCGGTCGTCGGCGGCGAGGTTCTCGCAGACGGCGTGCGTGACGCCGCCGCGCGACTCGGCGTCGACGAGCGCGCCCGTGATATCGCGTATCACCCGGTTGAGACGGTTGAGGCGCTGGAGTTCGGCGTTGCGCTCGCGGAGTTCGTCTTCGGTCTCCCGGAGGCGGGCCTCGCGGGCGGCGCGTTCGAGCGAGCTCGTCGCGTACGTCACGATGAGGTCGACGAACTCGACGTCGCGGTCGTCGAAGGCGTCCGGGGTCGGCGAGGCGGCGACGAAGACGCCGTGCTCGCCGAGCGGGGCCGCGACGGCACTCCGCGCGCCCGGCCACGGTGCCCGCGAGGGGTCGTCCGCGAGGTCGGCGGCGACCGTCGTCTCACCCTCGACGAACGCCTCCCAGACGAGCCAGCCGTCCGCGGTCGCGTCCACGACGCGGGGGTCGACGTCGCCCGTGACGGCCGAGGGGACGAGTCGACCCGCCGCGTCCTCCCAGCGGTAGACCGCGAACCCGGGGGCGTTGACGGCGCCCCCGGCGGCGTCGACGATGGTCTCCGCGACGGCGTCGGGATCTGTCGCGCGCGCCAGCTCGGCCGAGCGGGCGTGGAGCGTGGCGAGCACGTGTTCGCGGTCGCGGAGGGCCGCGGTCCGATCGAGGCGGTCGAGGGCGGCGGTCGCGTTCGCGGCGAGGATGCCGGCGAGCGTCCACGCGCGCGCCGCGTCGTCGTCGTCGGTCTCGTCGAAGCCGAAGACGAGGACGCCGTGGTCACCGATCGGGAAAGCCGCGACGCTGTCGACGGGCCCCCGATCCCGGTCGTCGTCGATGCTCGCGGTCGGAACGCGTTCCGGGTCGCCCGAGCGGTACGCGCGCGGCACCGGAGCGTCTTCCGCGACGTCGTAGGTGAAGTCCTCGTCCTCGACGCCGTGGGTGGCGGCCGCCGGCACGAGCGTCGCGTTCGCGGGATCGTATCGGTAGACGACGCCGTAAGCGTCCGGAGCGACGTACTCGGCGGCCTCGGTCACGGCGGCGGCGACGGCGTCCGGGTCGTCCGCGTCGAGGAGGCGACTCGTCGTCCGCTGGAGGCCTTCGAGGCCGCGCTCGTAGCGCTCGCGCTCCGTGAGGTCGCGGCCGATCCCGGCGATCCCGACGACGTCCCCGTCGTCGCCGTAGAGGGGGGCGGCGCTGAGCTCGAAGGGCACGGGGTCGCCGTCGCGCGGGGCGAGCGGGAGGCGGACGGTGACGGACGCGCCGCCCCGGACCGTGTCGAGGGCGGCCGTCAGCGTCTCGTGTTCTCCCTCGGGAACGATGTTGTACACCGTGAGGTGCGAGAGGTCGTCGTCAGCGTAGCCGGTGACGTCGCGGAGCGCGTCGCTCCAGTAGAGCGGCGTCCCCGACGTGTCGACGACGTAGACGACGTCGTCGAGCGCGCCGAGGACGGATTCGACGAACGCGAGGTGGTCGTCGAGGGCGCGCCGCCGGTAGTACGCGCGGACGGCGTCGGTCGCGGTCTCGGCGACGCGCTCGGCGAGCGCCGCGATGGACTCCTCGGCGTGCTTCGAGAGGTAGCTGGTGACGTCGGCGTCGATGGCCTCGCTCGCGACGCGCTCGCTCCCGACGCCCGTGAGGAGGACGAAGGGGAGGCGTTCGTCGCATTCGCGGACGGCGTCGAGGAGTTCGAGGCCGCTCGACGCCGGCATCTCGTAGTCGCTCACGACGCAGTCGACCGTTCCGGCCTCGACGGCGTCGAGCACGCGCGCCGGGTCGGTCGTCGCCGTGACGTCGAGCGGCGTGTCGGTCCGTTCGAGCGCCGTTTCGAGGAGGTCGAGGTAGGCCTCGTCGTCGTCGACCACTATCAGGCGGGTCGGGGACACGTCCGTCATCCAGACCGTACTGTTCGGGCCGCGGCCTTCTATCGGTCGGTCCCGCTTCGAGCGGTGAGTCACGCGTCGTCGTCGACGCGCGCGTCGTACCGGTAGTGCGCGGCGGGCGTGACGACCACGTACCGACCGCGCTCGGGGTCGTGGATGACGCGCGCGCCCGCGTCGATCCCGACGTCGACGAGGTCTTCGAGCGTCGCCGTCTCGACGACGAGCGCGTCGCCGGGGTCGGGGACGCGGCCGGTCGAGATCCACTCGTCGTGGCGGTGTCGGTGGACGGCCTCGGCGAGACGCGGGAGCGCGGGCCGCCACGCGCGATACCACGCGGCGACGAGGAGGGCCGCGAGCGCGAGGAGTCCGCCGACGCCGGCGAGCGCCCACGGCGGCACGGGGGAGCTCCCGGGCACCGCGACGGTTCGCTCGACCGACCGATCGTGGCGTCGGGTGTCCGTGGCGGTCTCGACGTCGTACCACGCGTCGCCGAACGCGAGTGGCGCGCTCGCCGAGAGCGAGTCCGCGTAGCCCGCGACGCGGTAGGTAGCCGTGGTCCTGACGGCGATGTCGACGCTCCCGGCGTCGCCCGCGGCCGCCCGGTAGGCGGCGAGGCGTCCGCGGACGCGCTCGGTGTCGATCCGCGCGGTCGTGGTGACGTTCGCGGCGTCCGTCGTCGCGTTCGACCCGAGCGGCACGGTGCGCGTCCAGAACGTCTCGTCGTCCCGCGTCGCCGTGTAGACGAGCGTGACGTTCTGCGTGACGCGCGCGAACGACGCGTTCGCGCTCCCTGTCCGCGCCGTGAAGACGAGATCGGGCGCGGCGCGCGGGTAGACGACGGGGTTTTCGAGGACCGTCCCCGGGTCGTGGAGCGCGCCGTCGCCGGTCACGGTCGCGCGCCCGGACGTGTCGAGTGCGACGTGCTGGACGTTCGCGCGATCGGTGACGGTGGTCGTCGGGGGATGGGCGGTCGTCCACGCGGCCGCGCCGAACGCCGCGAGCGCGAGCATGGCGAGGGCGAGCGCGACGGCCGGGCCGCGCTTGGCGAGCACGTATCTGAGTCGGGGTGGGAGCACGGTGTGTCAGGTGGTAATCGTCGCGGAGCGGTCGGGTGCCGAGACGGTGACGCCGCGCTCGCCGGTCGCGCTGACGTCGAAGGCGAGCGCGTCGAGCGTCGTGTTCGAGGCGACGCGGACGTCCACGGTCTCGCTCGCGCCGGACGAGAGGGAGACCGTCGCCGAGTCGCCGACGATGGAGCCGTCGACGACGAGGTCGGCGTCGTCGCGCGCGCTCTCGTGGAGCGAGACGGTCGCGCTCGCGGGCGCGTCGAGGGAGTTCGTGACGGTGACGAGGCGGGTCGTGTCGTTCGCCGCCACGGACGCACTCACGTCGAGGCCGACGACGCCGCTCTCGTCGGCGGCGACGGGGAGCGCGGAGTCGCGGTCGACGGCGGAGGTGGCGAACGCGCCGGTCCCCGCGCCGCCGAGAGCGATGGCGACGACCACGGCGATGGCGAGCGCGGCGGTGAGGGCGCGACCGGCGGGGCCGCGCGAGCGGGTTCGGTGCCGGCTCACTCGAACCCCTCCGTGAGGAGGCGCCACCAGCGCGATCGCGACCCGCGGAGGCGTTCGCGGCCGTCGATCAACGCCGCGAGCGCGATGGCGGGCGAGAAGGCGAGGGCCGCGGAGAGGGCGGCGGCGAGCAGCGGTTCGATGGCGTCGAGGCGGGCGAGGAGCGAGTGCGGGAGCACGGCAGGGTAGCGCCGGACCGCGACCTCGACGGGCACCGCGCCGGGATCGGTCGGGGCGCGGATCCGCCCGGAGACCGTCAGTGCGGTGGCGTTCCGGGAGACGGCGACGTCGCGCAGGCCCGCGGTGTGGACGACGCGGTCGGTCCACGGCCGCGACGGGACGGCGACGGTGTAGTTCAGCGCGTGCGACGATCCGGTGGCGACGGTCGGGATCGACCCGGTGCCGGTCGGGTTCTCGACGGCGAGGACCGTCTCCGCGTGCGTCACGCCGCCGAGCGCGACGACTCCGGCCGTCCCGACTACCGCGGCGAAGAGGAGCGGGACGAGGACCGAGCGGGCACTCGCGGGTCGTGACGGGCGACCTGTCGCGCGGCCGCGGCCGAGGAGCGCGGCGAGGCCGACGAGGCCGGCGAGGAGCGCGACGTGCTCGTGGACGAAGCGGACGGCGCGCCCGAGGTGCGGAATGACGACGGGCGCATCGTTCCACGTCAGCACGCGGCCGATGACGGCGTCGCGCGGGACCGGCGGATAGCCGGCGGCCTGATCGGCGACGGGGTTGTTGTCGCCCTTCGTTCGGAAGCCGTCGGCGGTTTCGGCGACGACGCGGTGGGTCGTGTAGGCTCCGCGCGTCTCGCTCCAGAACGTCACGACGTCGCCGGAGTCGACGTCGCCGGCGGGCACGAGCACGTAACCGTCGCCGATGCCGAGCGTCGGACTCATGCTGTCCGAGTAGACGTAGGACACCTGCACCGGCGATCCGGCCGGCGCGGCGACGAGCGCGGCGACGACGAGGAACGCGGCGAGGGAGACGGTGCGGAGCACGAAAACGGGTGAGGGCGTTTAGGCCGTGACGTTCAGCGTCCCGGTGAGGGAATCGTTGCTCGTCTGGCCGGTCGAGTCGACGGTGACGACGACGTCGAGCGTCTCTTCCGCGGCGAGTTCGCCCTCGTAGCTAGTGTCCTCGCTCACGGTGGCGACGGTGCCCCCAGAGTTGTTGATGAGCTCGAACTGCACGTTGTCCGTGTTCGTGTCCGGGTCGGAGTTCATGTCGTACGTGACGTTGAACGTGTGGGCGTTCCCGAAGTTGTTCGTGATGGTGAACGCCGGCGAGGTCGCGTTCCCGATGGTCAGCGTCGAGTCCGGGTTGATGCCCGTGGCGGTACCGGTCGTGACGTCGATGGCGAGCTGGTCGCTGCTCGTCGTGACGAGGCTGGAGTCCCCGGCCTGCAGGCCGACGAGACCGCCGCTGTCCGTGGCGACGTTGAGGCTGGCGTCACGGTCCACGGTCGCGGTGGTGAACGCGCTCGCCCCGAAGGCGGAGGCGACGACGACGATTCCGAGTGCGATGGCGGCGAGTTTGAGTCGCATGACGAACGAAGAGAGTACCCACCGGCGAGAAAGACCGTCGTCTATTCACTTACCCACCCCGCGCGCGGAACCTACTATGCGAGGTTCGCGGGAGGGCGGCGGGGCGACCGGCGGCGACGCGGGTCTCGGTCGCGCCAACGGGCGCGCCTTCGAGTCCGGTGAGACGCCGTCGCGGCGGCCGACGGGCACGCTAGGCCCCACGCTTTACTACGCGCGCACGAGACGGGCGTGCATGAACGAGAAGCGACTCGTGGTCGCCTGTTTCGGCGTCCTCGTCGCCGCCGCCCTGGCCTTCCTCGCGTACCGGTTCATCGCGCCGCTGACCGTTTCGGTCTTCCTCTACTACTCGACGCGGCGCTACCACAAATCGCTCAAACGCCTCCACCTCCCCTCTCGGGCGCGCGCGGCGATCGTCCTCGCGTCGCTGGCCGTCCCGCTCGTCCTGCTGATCGGCTACGCGGTCGTCCTCCTCGTCGTCGACGCCCGCTCGTTCATCATGGAGTACGCCCTCCTCGACGTCGCCGCGGCGCGCCTCCCGTGGTTCGAGGGGATCGGCACCCTCCCGCCGCTCACCATCGACGGCCTCTACACCGCCTACCAGTCCGGCCAGCTCAGCCCGTTCATCACCTTCGCGACCGACCACGCGGCCTTCCTCACGGGACTCCTCTCGGAGTTGTTCCTCGATCTGTTCGTCATCATCATCGTCACCTACTACCTGCTCATCGACGGCGGACGCCTCCGCGAGTGGCTGTTGCGCTTCGACGACGACGCCATCGTCCGGGACTACCTGGAGGCGACGGACGTCGAACTCGAAGCCGTCCTCTTCGGGAACCTCCTGAACGTCATCGCGGTGGCGCTCATCGCCATCGCGTCGTTCACCCTCTACAACTTCGTCGCGCCCGAGGCCGTCGAGGTGCCGTATCCGGCGCTCGCCGGCGCGCTCACCGGCCTGGCGAGCCTCGTTCCCGTCGTGGGGATGAAGCTCGTCTACCTCCCGCTCGCGGCGATCACCGCGATCCCGGTCGCGCTCACGGGCCGGACCGACCTGCTCGTCTACGTCGTCGGCTTCCTCGTCGTCGCCGTCGTCGTCGTGGACACGATCCCCGACATCGTGCTCCGCCCGATCCTCAGCGGCGAGAACACGCACGTCGGGCTCTTGATGCTCGCGTACACCCTCGGACCGGTCGTCCTCGGGTTCTACGGGCTCTTCCTCGCACCGATCCTGCTCGTCGTCGGGCTGACGTTCGCCGACACCGCCCTCCCGCGGCTCCTCGGCGTCGACCCGATCGACGCCGACGACGACTCGCTCTCCGACTCGCAGCGCCGCCTCGACGACTTCTGAGGCGAACGACGGGCCGGGGGACGCTCGGGCGGCGCGGGCGACGAGGGGGGGCGGTTTACAGTGCGTCCAGGTAGTATGTGTAGGCAGTATATTTGGTCAGTAATACCACTCAATCGGTCCGACGGGCGTCGACCCGCGGAGTTAATACCGTAGCGCGCGAGGCGATCGGTGATGACTGTGGATCCGTCGACGCGCGCCGGGCGCGCGACCGACCGTGCGCTCCGCCTCGGCCTCCTCGCGGTCGCCGTCGCCGGGCTCCGGCGGCGCGACCCGGGCGCGTTCGTCAACGCGCTCGTCGGGTTCGCGGCGACGTTCCTCCCCGACGTGCTCGAGCGGCGGACGGTGCTCAGCGTCCGCCCGCGACACCGCGTCTGGGTCTCCGCGGCCTCCCTCCTCCACGCGATCGGGATGCTCGGTCCCTACGACGAGACGTGGTGGTGGGATCACCTCACGCACCTCTGCTCCGCCTCGCTTGTCGGCACGGCCGCGCACCTGTTCGCGCGACGGCGCGGCCACGACACGACCCGGACCGTGCTCGCGGCCACGCTCGGCCTCGGCGTGCTCTGGGAGGCGATGGAGTACGCCGTCCACCGGACCGCCCGCCGGTTCGGCCTCGAACCGCTCCTCGTCACGTACGGACCGCGCGACACCGCCCTCGACCTCGTCTTCGACGCGCTCGGCGGCCTCTGCGTCGTCGCGTTCGGCGATCGGCTCCTGGGCGATCGGCTCCTCGAGGACGTCGTCGAGGACGAGAAGGGCACAGCCGCGAGGGGGGACTGAGCGGCGAAGCGGGTCGGACGCCGACGGTGGCGGTCCCAGTCCGTCGCGCGCCGTCACCCCGACGCCGGTGCGTCTCCCGACGCGTCGCCCCCCGTGATCCGGGCGTCGCCGCGGTCGACGTACCGCGCCCAGACGACGATGACCGGCGGGAGCACGATCAGCGACGCGAGGTACGAGTAGAGGATCGAGAGTCCCGTGAGGAGGCCGAACTGGCCGAGCACGGGCGTGATGGCGATGGCGAGAACGCCGATGCCGGTGACGGTCGTCAGCATGCTCCCGGTCAGCGCGCCGCCGGTCCCACGGACGGTCCGCGTGAGCGCGTCGAAGACGTCCGCCGACTCGTCGTACTCCTCCGCGAAGCGGTGAACGAGGTGGGCGGAGTAGTCGATACCCAAGCCGATCCCGATGGAGAGGATCGTCCCCGTCAGGACGTTGAACGGGATGTCGAGGGAGCGCATCGTCGCCGCGATGCCGACGACGGTCACGGCGATCGGGACGAGGTTGACGATCCCGAGCGACGGACGCCCTTGAAGGAGGCCGTAGATCAGGACGAGGAACGCGGCCGTCCCGAGCAGGGCGAACACCAGACTGATGAACGCCGACTGGGCGATGACGTCCGAGACGGCCTTCAGCACGACGACGTTACCGGTCGCGGTTGCCTCGAAGCGGAAGCGGTCGGCGACGGCCTGCGTGTCGTCCGTGACGGCGGCCTGTGAGGCGTCGGCCTCGACCGCGTACTCGACGCGCGCCGCCGTGTAGTCGTCGGTGATGTAGTCGAGCGCCCGCTCGCGCGCGGGCGAGTCGAGCAGCGCGTCGTAGACCGTCTTCAGGTCGTCGTCGGGGATCCCGTTCGCGTTCCGGTCGTTGCGCGCGACCAGTCGCGCGAACGAGTCGTCCCGCTCCGCGTACGCGCGGATGACGGTGATGATGCTCGTCTCACGGGCGTGGCCGCCGTCGACGACGAAGCTGTCCGGTGGCCCGTCGCCGGCCTTCCACATCGACTCCAGCGCGCCGTCGTTCGTCAGTGATCCCTCGACGTAGACCGTCGTGAGGTCCTCCTCACCCGTCTGGAAGCGCTCTTCGAGGAAGTTCGTCGTCTCCGTCACCGTGTAGTCGCGGGGCTGGAGGGCTTCGGGGAAGTACTCCAAGTAATCGGGGTTGTCCTCGGGCGGGAGGAAGGACTCCTGCGTGAAGCGGCTGTCGACGCCGGAGCCGTACGCGCCGAGCCAGGCGGTGCTGACGAGCAGGACGGCGAGGAAGAGCCTCGGGGCGATCCGGGCGATCCGGACGCCGACGGGGAGGAGCGTGCCGAGGAGCGACTCCTCGGAACCGAGCGGTCGCGAGCCGAATCGGGGGACGCCGACGCGCTCGCGGAGGCCATCGGCGGACACCTTCGCGGCCGGGAGGAAGACCCCGAAGATGCAGAAGGTGAAGACGATCCCGACGGCGGCGACGAGCCCGAAGTCGCGGATCGGGCCGAGTTGGCTGCTCGCGTTCGCGGCGAAGCCGATGACGGTCGTCCCGGTGACGATGACGAACGCGAGGAGCAACTGATCGGTCGCCGTCCGCATCGAGTCGCGCACGCCGAACCCCTGGGCGCGCTCCTCGCGGTAGCGGTTGATCGCGTGGATGCCGAAGTCGATGCCGACGGCGAGGAGGAGCGGCGGGACGGCGATCAGCATCTGCGAGAACGCGATCCCGGCGTGCCCCATGAACCCGAACGTCCAGAGGATCGCCATGGCCAGCGAGACGATACCGAGCCCGAGGTCGATCGGATCGCGGTACGCGAACACGAGGAAGAAGAGGATGAGCACGACCGCCGCGGGGACGACGAGGGCGAGCGAGTCCCCGATCACCGCGGCGAACTCCTCGGAGAGGATGCCGCTCCCGAACACCGTGATGTCGCCGCCGACGGAGTCGACGATGAACACCGCGTGCTGTTGGATGTCGGTGAGAGGGCTGGAGCCGCTCGTCCCCGCGCCGTCCCCGGTCTCGGCGGAGAGGGAGTGCGTGACGGTCCCGACGGTCGCCGACGCGGAGGCGGAGCGGGCGTTGAAGTCCGTGCTGAGGCTCGCGGCGAACCCCGGGCTCGCCGCGGCCGCCGCGGCGACCGCGGCGTCGATCTCGCTCGGCGTCGCCCGCTCGACGGCGTCGATCTGTTCGTCGAGCGTCGTCGCGGAGGGGTCGAGCGTCCGAGCGACCGTCCGGGCGGCGCTCGTCGTGGCGGCGACCTGCATGTCGGGGTTCGACCGGAGGCGTTCCTGCGCGCGGAGCATCCGCAGGAGGGAGGGCTTCGAGAGGACGTTCGTTTCCGACTGGATCAGCTGCGTCGTTCCCGTGTCCGGCTCGAACGTCACGCGCTCGAAGTTGGCGTTGACGTCGGAGAGGGCCTCCTGTGCGGGGACGTCCTCGGTGAACTGACTGGTGCCCGAGGAGGTGTCGGAGCCGCCGAGGCCGAGGGCGAAGACGCCCGAGACGAGCAGGAAGACGACGATGACGGTCCGCGGTCGGTCCACGATCCAGTGGTCGACGGCGTCGATGTAGCGCTGAGCGTCGATCTGGAGATCCATCGATCACTCCCGTCGACGCCGCCAGAGGACGAACGCGGCGATGGCCACGACGAGCACGACGCCGCCGATCGGGGCGATCGGGGGGCCGCCGCTGGACGACTGGACGACGGTGACGGGGACCGTGTACGTCTGCGAGACCTCGGTGTCGCCGTCCGGCAGTTCGTACTGGAAGTCGAACGAGACGGGATAGCGTTTTTCGAGCGCGCTCCCGCCGGCGCTCAGGGCGATGGTGAACTCGTCGGTCTCACCGGGCGCGAGCGACGGGACGATGCCCTCGTCGTCGTCGCTTCCGAGCGGGTCCCGAACGAACGCCTTCGCCTCGACGTTCGTCAGCGGTTCGTCGCCGTTGTTCGTCACGCGGACGGTGAGCGCGCGCGATCCGCCCGCTCGGACCGTGTCGTTGGCGACCGTGACGACGAAGCGGTCCCGCTGGGCACCGATCTCCGCGTTCGTCGTCAGGCCGTCGCTCCGCTCCACGTCGCCGCGCTCGGTGCGGTATTCGACGGTGAGGTTGAACTGCTGGACGCTCGCGCTGGCGGCGTCGCTGACGGCGACGGCGTACGCCACGGGCGCACGCTCGCCGGGCGCGAGGTCACCGATCGCGTACTCGGGGGAGTCGACCTGAACGTTCGGATTACCGGACGCGAACCGAACGACCGGATCGCGGACGGGGTTGGGGCCGGTGTTGACCACGGTGCCCCGGAGCGTGCCGTCTTCGCCGACGCGCAGCGACGCCGAGACGTTCCGGAGGGCGAAGCGCTGCTCGTCGCGCGGGTCGACGCCGACGTTCAGCGTCTCCGAGGTGCGCGCGATCCCGTTGTGGTCGGTGTAATCGACCGAGAGGTCGACGGTGTACTCGCGGAGCGCGGCGTCGTCCGCGAGCCCGACCACGTAGTCGATCGTCCGGCGCTCGCCGGGCTCCCACGCGCCGAGCTGGGCGGTCGAGCTCGCCGACCCGGAGCCGAAGGTCAGTTCGTCGCTCCGCGAGGTCGCCGTCGCGCTCGCCTCGCTCGCCGCGCGGTTCCCGACGTTCTCGACCGTCACGGAGAGCGACCCCGTGGAGCCGATCTGCGCGCTCGTCGAGCGGTTCACGACCGCGAACCGGGCCTGATCGCGGACCCGGATCGTGACGTACTGGGTCTCCTCGCGCTCGAAGTCGCGGTACTCGGCGCCGTACGTGTCGTAGCTCACGCCGCGCGTGTACGCGTAGGAGAGCGTGATCGGGACGCGATACGTGCCGGGTTCGGCGTCGTCCGAGACGGTGATACCGATCGGGTCGACGGGCGACGTCCCGGTCGGGACGTTCCCGACGCCGACGGTACCGGTGTTCACCTCGACGGGCGCCGACCCGGCCCGGACGTCGACGGTGAGCCCGCGGGCCGTCGTCACGCGCTGTTCGTACTGGGAGGGACCGCCCTGGTCGACGTCGCCGCGATTCGAGATGCCGAGGCGGAGTTCGGCCTCGGTGCCGGGTTCGAACTCCTTCGTGTTCGTGAAGACATCGAGTTCGGGTTGGCCGATGACTTGCCCGGAGTTCCCCGCCTGTTGTGCACCGACGGGTGCGACTCCGACGACACTCGACCCGAGGAGGAGACAGACCAGGAACGCGCCGAGGAGGCCGGTTCGGGGAGCGCGACCCGTCATTAGGCCACCGCAGACCGACGGTCAACGTCGTCCGTGATCGTCGCTGGCGGGGACTGTGCGTTCATGAGATACGTACACAGGGATCGAGAAGTCGTATGTACTTTGTGGTGACGGAGCCGCCGGCCGGCGACGGTCGGAGCGTCGCGTCGCAGGGACGCCGCGTCGACGCCGAGGAGCCCGGGCGCGACAAAAGAAACGGGGCGGACGGGGGTCTCGATGGAGACGTCGGATGCCGAACGAGTTCGTCGAGTGTCGTCCGATCCGGACGCGTGGATGTCGGCCGGGCCGGCGAGCGGGTGTGGCGGACATCGCGGTCGAACGTTCGAGGGAGCGGTCTCCCCACTCGATGCGAGACCGCACCGCCTCGACGGCCGCCGCGAAGTCGGCGTCGGCGCGCTCGCAGGATTAGGGGAGTCCGACGGTGACGTCGGCCGAAGGGATTCTAAATTAGACGGTACCTAGTCATTCGAAGTGTATAGGGTCGGGGAGTCGCCGTAGTTCCGGCATCGTCCCTGATTTTTCAACCGACTGAACTTCTGTATTGTTCACGCGTACCGATATCGTTTCCCAATCACTAGGTACGTTTGTGCCACCGGTAAGTCGGGTGACAGAGTCGCACGTCGATCCACCGGTCGACTCATCAGATACGGATTTCCCGCTGAGGTCGGCACTGACCTCGAATCGCAGGACGTACTCGTTTCCGCTTGAATCGATCACTTCTGGTTCGACATCCTCTAATGAACTACACAAGCGGACGTCGAACGTGAGGTCTGCTGACTCTCCGTCACTGACGATATGAACCCACCCGCTAGGAGACGACGCATCGTCACGTGGAAAAGACGCATTCGAACTCTTGGCGTAGACAAGTGCGGTCGTTTCGGTATCCCTCTCTTGCTCCTGCGGGTCCGCCGTGTATCGACTGAGAGGTGCGGTTAGCCCTTGACACCCGGAGAGAACACTGACGCCTGTGGTAGAAACGAGAGCGAGCGTCTCGCGGCGGGAAAGTGGAGGGCTCATTAGGGTGCCATCGGGACTAGTACGGTATAATCGTTCGGTCGATTACGGAGTCTCGCGTGAGAAGGTATCTGTCACGCCTTCACGCAGTGTGTACTGGATTGCTAGCCCCGAATGCGAACGGATGGATCCGGGGCACCTGCTTGCAGTCGAGCATAGATATCGTTTCATACGGTTTATCGACTGTAGTTGGTAATACTGGACAGTATTACCAGCAGGGTTGGCGAAAAATACTTGCCCCGCCGCGGTGAGTGAAGGAGCATGGCGACGATCGCATACACGATCTGGAGCGAGGCGGGCGGGGTGGGGAAGACCACCTTCACCGTCACGCTCGCGGCCGCGCACGCCCGTCACGGGCAGCGCGTGCTCGTCGTGGATCTCGACCCGCAGGACGGCGGGGCGACCCACCACTTCGGCGCGACCGAGGATCGGGCGAATCCCGAGGCGGACAACCTCGTCCGACACATGATCGAGCGGCCGAAGGGCGACTTCGACGACCTCGTGACGACGGTCGCGGACGGGATCGACCTCGTGCCGAGTCACAACATGTTGGAGTCGCTCGAACGCAACCTCCTGCGCGCACAGCGGATGGAGGAGGACATGGGCGAAGAATTCGTCCCCGAGCGTCAGCTCCGGCGCGTCCTGGAGGAGAACGACGTACCCGCGGAGTACGACGTCATCCTGATCGACCCGCCGGCGACGGGCGGCCAGCACGTCTACAACGCGGTGTACGCGGCGTCGAATCTCCTGATTCCGCTGGAGCTCTCGGCGAAGGGCCGCGAGTCGGTGGAGGGGATGCGCGACACCGTCGAGGGGATCGAGTCGGAGCTCAACGACGTGGAGATCGGCGTCCTCGCCGTCGTCCCGAACCGCGTCTCGAACACGAAGAAGCAGGCGGAGTACGAAGCCGACCTCGAAGCGCAGGAGTTCCCGGTCGCGCCAGTGGAGATCCGCGAGCGCCGCGCGATGCTGGAGGGCGCGTGGGACGAGCAGGTGACCCCGTACGCGTTCGCCACGGGACGCGACCGGGTCCGCGACCGAGAGCTCGAAACGCTCGAACAGTTCGACGCGCTCGCGCGGTACGTCTCCGAGCAGTTCGGCGTGGAGATCGACGCGGACGACGTCCCGACGGAGGAGCGAGTATGAAACCCGGCGCCAGCGATCCGTTCGCCGACGACGAGGAGGCCGAGTCCGCCGCGGAGGCGGAAGCGGCCGAACAGGAGACGGCCGAGAGCGAGACCGTCGACGCCCCGACGAACGCGGAGGCGGCGACGAGCGGCTCGGCGGACGCCGACGGGAACGACGCGTCGACCGGGAGCGGGAACGAGGGGACCGACACGTCCGAGTTCCCGTACATCTACCGTCGGGACAAGGTGAAAGACGAGCGACCGGACGTCCATCAGCTGTTCGTCCGCGACGAGACGGACACGTTGGCGCGCGACGCGGAGCGCGACCTCGAGAAACTCCTCGGCGAGGACGTCTATCGACTCGACGCGCGCGAGGCGATCTACCTCGCGGGGATGCGCCATCTCGACGAAGCCGCGGACGTCCTTCGAGAGTGGGGATACGACCGGTAGACACGCCGAGACGGGCGGCTGACGCGTCCGTTATCACTTACACGTATAGGTTTGTAAACCGATGACCGATGCTACTATATACGATCTCAGCTTATGCGAGGTATAGATGAGTTCGGACGAACGGTCCTGTGACTGTAAGGTCGGGCGCGTCGCGGACGCGTACGGGCTCGACGACATCGACGGCGAGCTCGCGTCGCTGTGGCGCGGCGAGGACGGGGAGTCGTACAGCCTCCGGGATCTCAAGCAGTACTTCAATCGGCGCGTGCTGGAGGCGGCGCTACGCGCGGCGAACGTCGAGGTGCTTGACGGCGAACTGGAGAACACGTATCGGCTCCTGACGGACGACGACGTGAGCGCGGGGATGCGGACGCAAGCGATCGGCCGACTCGAACGCGACGGCGTCGACGTCGAGGCGGTGCGGCGGGATTTCGTCTCTCACCAATCGATCCACACGCACCTCCGCGAGTGTCTGGACGTCGAGAAGAACCCCGAGCCGGCGGATCGCGTCGCTTCGACGCGGAACACGGTCGGATCGCTGGAGACGCGTACGGAGAAGATCGCCGCGAACAACCTCGAACGACTCGCGGGCGAGGAGGTGGCGATCGACGGCTTCGACGTCATCGTGACGACGCACGTGACCTGCGACGAGTGCGGGCGGCGCCACGAGTTCGGCGACCTCCTCGAAGCGGGCGGCTGTGACTGCCGCCTCGACTCGACCGCCTGAGTCTGCAGTACATATAAGTCGGCGGGCGTCGTACCACGGTGGTATGCAGACGAGCCGAGAGACGGGCACGGGTGTCGACGTGCGCGTGTCCAACATCGGCGGTATCGAAGAGACCGCAGTCAGCCTCACACCCGGCGTGAACGTCCTCGTCGGACGGAACGCGACGAACCGGACGTCGTTCCTGCAGTCGCTCATGGCCGTCGCGGGCAGCGAGCGCGCCACGCTCAAGGGCGACAGCGAGGAGGGACGCGTCGAGGCCGATCTCGACGGAGAGACGTTCACGCGCGTGCTGACGCGGCGCGGGGACGGCGTCGACTTCTCCGGCGATCCGATCGTCGACGACGCCGAGGTGGCGGACCTGTTCGCCTTCCTGTTGGAGGACAACGAGGCGCGACGCGCGGTGGCGACGCAGGGCGACCTGCGCGAGCTCGTGATGCGGCCGGTCGACACCGAGGCGATCAACGATCGGATCGACGAACTGGTCGCGGAGCGCGATCGGATCGACGACGAAATCGAGAACGCGGAGGCCGCGGGACGGCGGATCCCCGACTTGGAGGAGCGCCGCGTGGAGCTGCTCGACGAGATCGAGGCGAAACGCGAGGCCCTCGAAGAGAAGCAAGCGGAGATCGACGACGCGGACGCCGACGTCGACGAGTCCCGCGAGGAGCGCGACGAATTGGAAGACGCGCTCGACGACCTCAACGATCGCCGAGCGGAGCTGGACCGGATCGCCTCCCGGCTGGAGAACGAGCGATCCAGCCTCTCGTCGGTGCGGTCGGAGCGCGAGGACGTCGCCGCGACGCTCGAGGAGTTAGAGAGCGTCTCGGAGGAGCGCGCGGACTACCTCGACGAACAGGTGTCGTCGCTTCGCGATCGAAAGCGCGAGCTCGACTCGACGATCACGCAGCTCCAGAGCCTCATCCAGTTCAACGAGGAGATGTTGGAGGGCGAGCACACCGAGGTGCTCCAGTTGCTCGCCGACGACGAGGGCGGAGACGGGTCGAACGCGGTGACGGACGCGCTCCTCGCCGGCGCGGAGAGCGCGGCGGGGCGCTGTTGGACGTGCGGTTCTGAGGTGTCGATGGAAGAGATCGAGGAGACGCTGGACACGCTCCGCGAGCTCGCTCGGGAGAAGCGACAGGAGCGATCGTCGGTGACGACCGAACTCGAGGAGGTCCAGTCGGAACGCAACGAGATCGAGACGCGCGTCGAGCGCCGCGAGGACCTCGAGGCGCGCCTCGAAGAGCTCGGCGAGGAGATCGAGACCCGCGAGGCCAACGTCGAGCGACTCACCGAAAGCCGCGAGGAGGCGGCCGACGCCGTCGAGGACTTGGAGGAGACGGTCGAGGAGCTGGAGGCGGGCCGACACAGCGCCGTGCTCGACCTCCACCGGGAGGCGAACGAACTCCAGTTCGAGTTGAACGACCTGCAGGACGACTTGGAGGACATCGAGTCCGAGATCGCGTCGCTCGAAGCCGAGGTCGATCGGAAGTCGGAGCTGACGGAGAAACGCGAGTCGATCGCGGACGAGCTCGCGGAGCTGCGGACGCGGATCGAGCGACTGGAGGCGGAGGCCGTCGAATCGTTCAACGAGCACATGGAGACGGTGCTCGACGTGCTCGACTACGGGAACGTCTCGCGGGTCTGGATCGAGCGCGCCACCGAGCAGGTCCGCGAGGGGCGCCGCAAGGTCGAGCGGACGGCCTTCCGGCTCCACGTGATCCGGACGGGGGCGGACGGCACGGCGTACGAGGACACGGTCGAGCACCTCTCGGAGTCCGAACGCGAGGTCATCGGGCTCGTCTTCGGACTGGCGGGCTACCTCGTCCACGAGGTGTACGAGGAGTGTCCGTTCATGCTCTTGGACTCGCTGGAGGCCATCGATTCGAGTCGGATCGCGGCGCTCGTCGACTACTTCCACGAGTACGCACCGTACATCGCCGTCGCGCTCCTGCCGGAGGACGCGCAGGCGCTCGACGACGACTACCGGCGCGTGACCGAGATCTGAGGGGGCGCGCCGTTCGACCGCGGATCGGTCGGATTCGAGTCGAGGGGGAGTAGGGAGCCAGGTGGTTCGGTATTCTAGTAATACTGCTCAGAATTACCGAGTGTACTTTCCGTACAGATATTCTGATCAACACTGCCAGATGGGGGTTCCATTCAGGATTGTTGGACGTGTTGTCTGAGTAGACAGAGTGTACAGCCGGTGCGGACGGTTCGCATGAGCCGCCGGGCGGTTCGAACGGTGTCGTCGGTGTCGTCGGAGGGACGAGCCAAGGGGCGAACGACCGAGGAACGGCTGTGCGTGAAAAGGGAGATCGGGATCGTCCCGCGGCGGGGTGATCGGTGAGTCGCGGCCCGGCGAGCGCGGCTCCGCGATACCGTCGACCGCAGCGCGGCGAGGCGACGACGGCGACGCACGGTCCGGGAGGGCGGAAAACAGCACGAACGTTTTCGTGAAGCGGGGGCGAAAGAGCCGCCATGAGCAGTTCGAACGGCGATCTCGACATCTCACCGCGCGACGTGGTCATCATGAAGGTGCGAGTCGAGTATCCGACGGTCTCGACGCGCGAGCTCAGCGATATCCTGAAAAACGAGTACGGGATCGAGCTCTCGCACAACCGCATCAACGAGATCCTCCGCGAGCTCTCCGAGTCGGGCGCGTTCCGCGAGACGATCTTCCCGAACCAGGAGATGTTCCGCCACTACCTCTTCCGGATCGCGTTTCACTACCCGAACTTCGCGGAGGGGTGGGAGTCGTGCTACTGGGACCTCCGGGAGGACCCGCACGTGCTCATGTTCTTCAACGCCGACAGCCGGTATCACTGGCACCTCGTCACGCAGTTCCGCAGCGACGAACAGATGGGACGGTGGGTGCACGAGTTCTTCAAGGAGCACGGCGACTTCCTCGAGGACTTCCACAACACGATGCTCCGGAACGTCCACAAGTTCCAGACGGACGCGGCCATCTTCGACGACATCCTCGTGGAGACGCCGGAGGGGCGCGCGTACCTCGAAGAGCATTACGGGGAGATCGACACGGCCACCGATACGGAGGGCACCGACTAGCGGGATCGAGTACGGACCCCCCTGACGGCTCATCGTCTGTCGTAAGAGAAATGGCGTATTTTCTCGTTCGTCGGTCATTGGATAGCCGGTCGTAGGTGGATGCGTAAACACCAAGTGGACCGAAATAGATTGATCAGGAAAGATGAGTGAGGACCAAGTCATCGTCGCGGGCGCGGGGCCGACCGGGATGGTCGCGGCGCTCGGTCTGCAGGCGCGGGGTATCCCCGTCGAGTTGTACGAGGCGGACCCAGAGGACCGCGATCGACCGGGGAGTCGCGCCATCTTCGTCCACGGTGCGACGCTGCGGACGTTGGACGCCCTCCATCCGGACCTCGGCTCGGACCTCGCCGAGCGAGGGATGGTCTGGCCGACCCGACGGACGCTGTTCCGCGGCGAGGAGGTCTTCTCGCGCACGTACGACGACCCACTCGACGCGGATGACGGGCTCCCGCCGTTCACCAGCCTCCCGCAGGTGTGGACGGAGGACGTCCTGCTCGACACGCTCGACGACGTCGGGATCGACATTCACTGGAACACGCCCGTGGAGACCGTCGAATCGCGCCCGGACGGCGTCACGGTCGACACGGGGGACGGCGAGACGCACGAGGCGTCGTACGTCGTGGGTGCGGACGGCGCGGGCTCGACCGTCCGCAAGGAGATCGGGGCGGACTTCGCGGGCGATCAGTCGGAGAACTACTTCATCATCGCGGACATCGAGGAGGTCCCGGACGATCCGCGCCCGCCCGAGCGCGTCTTCCACTACGACGCGCCCGAGCTCGGCGGTCGCAACCTCCTGATCGTCCCGTTCCAGGGCGGCTGGCGCGTCGACATCCAGTGTAAGCCGGACGACGACCCGGACCGGATCACGAGCGACGCGGTCATCTCGGAGTACGCGGCGCGCGCGCTCGGCGAGCGGTACCGCGACCGCGTGGAGTGGGTGTCGGCCTACCAGTTCAAACAGGTCAACGCCGACGCGTACGCCGACGAGCACGCTCGCGTGCTGCTCGCGGGCGAGGCTGCCCACCTCTTCGCGCCGTTCGGGGCGCGCGGGATGAACTCGGGGATCGCGGACGCGGACGCGGTCGCCTCGGCCATCGCGGGCGCGCTCGCCGCGGACGTCGACGCGGTCGCGCGCGCGGAGATCGAGAAGTGCGCCGAGCGCCGCCGGCGCGCCGGCGAGTGGAACAAGGACGCGGCGGCACAAGCGCTCGAATACCTCCAGGGCGAGCGCGTCGTGACGAAGGCGAAAAAGCGCCTCGCGGCGGCGCTCGCGGACTACTACGAGCCCGCGGGCGAGTGGCTCGACGACGCGCCCTACGGGCCACACGGGAGCCCGCCGGTCTCCATCGGCCAGTACTGATCACCGGGAGTCGCGGGCGCGCGACGAGCACGGACCGAGCCGGACCGGTCCCCGTCTCCCGACGGTGTACTTTGATAACGCTAGCGACCACTCTCACGATAACACCATGACGACGCGACAGACGGACGCCGCGCCGCCGGATCCGGCGACGGCATCGGACGCCGACTACGATTACGCGGGCGAGGACGTCGAGCGGCCCGATCTGCTCGACGCGCTCGACCGGCGCGCCGACGGCGAGGTGCGCTTCGATTCGTACTCGCGCGAACTGTACGCGACGGACGCGAGCCCGTACGAGGTGACGCCGATCGGCGTCGTCTTCCCGCGGAACACGGCGGACGTCGCGGCGGTGGTGGAGTACTGCGCGGCCGAGGACGTCCCAGTGCTCCCGCGGGGCGGCGGGACGAGCCTCGCGGGCCAGACGGTGAACGAGGCGGTCGTCCTCGACTTCACGCGCCACATGGACGGCGCGGCGGACGCCGACCCGGAGGCCCGGACGGTGCGCGTCCAGCCCGGCATCACGCTCGCGCGGCTGAACGACGGGCTCTCGGTTTACGACCTGAAGTTCGCGCCCGATCCCGCGGCGGGCGACCGGAGCGTCATCGGCGGCGCGATCGGGAACAACTCGACGGGGTCGCACTCGCTGAAGTACGGCAAGACGGACGCGTACGTCGAGGAGGTCGAGGCAGTCCTCGCGGACGGGAGCGTGACGCGCTTCGGTGAGGTGTCGATCGGCGAGATCCGCGAGCGCGCGGACGCCGAGGGCGACATCGAGGGGCGCATCCACGCGGCCGTCCTCGACGTGCTCGAAACCGAGCGCGCGGAGATCGACGCGCGCTATCCCGAGTTGAAGCGCAACGTCTCCGGCTACAACTTCGACATGCTCGTCGACGAGGCCTACGAGGGAGCGCGGGCCGCGGCGGACGCGGACGCGGGTGCGGATGCGGCCGACGAGGGGGACGCGCTTCCCGACGACGCGACGGTGAACCTCGCGCGCCTGCTCGCGGGGTCGGAGGGGACGCTCGCGATCGTCACGGAAGCGACCGTCTCACTCGAACCCATCCCGGAGACGAAGGCCGTCGCGCTCCTCACCTACGACGAGCTGACGGCGGCGGTCGAGGACGTCACGGAGGTGCTCGAACACGACCCGGCGGCCGTGGAGTTCATCGACGACACGCTGATCGATCTCGCGGGCGACACCTCGGAGTTCCACGACGTCGTCGAGATGCTTCCGGAGGGGACGCGGGCGGCGCTCCTCGTCGAGTTCTACGCCGAGAGCGACGACGAGGGGCGCGAGAAGGTGGACGCGCTCGTCGCCGACCGCGTCGGGACGGCGGCGATGGACGCGATCGAGGCGCACGGGGAGGACGAACGCGGGCGCGTGTGGAAGCTCCGGAAGGCAGGCAACCCGATCCTGCTCTCGCGGACGACGGACGAGAAGCACCTCTCGTTCATCGAGGACTGCGCGGTGCCCGCGGACGTGCTCCCGGAGTACGTCGCGGGCTTCCGGGAGATCCTCGCGGACCACGACACCTTCGGGGCGTTCTACGGCCACGCGGGGCCGGGCGTCCTGCACATCCGTCCGTTGATCACGACGAAGACGGAGGAGGGGCTCGCGGCGTACGAGAGCATCGCGGACGAGGTGACGGACCTCGTCGTCGAACTGGGCGGAAGCGTCTCCGGCGAGCACGGTGACGGGCGCGCGCGCACCCAGTGGAACGAGAAGCTCTACGGGCGCGAGCTCTGGGAGACGTTCCGGGAGCTCAAGACGGCGTACGATCCCGACTGGCTGCTCAATCCGGGACAGGTCTGTGGCTACGACCCGGACGAGACCCTGCCCGAGGGCGTCCCCGAGCGCGCGCGACGCGTCTCGATGACGGAAGACCTGCGCTACGACCCCGACTACGAGTTCGACGCGGACTTCGAACCCGAGCTCGTCTGGGAGAACGACAACGGCTTCGAGGGGATGGTCGAGCTCTGTCACGGCTGTGGCGGCTGTCGGACCGACCAGGACACCGCCGGGGGCGTGATGTGCCCGACGTACCGCGCGAGCGACGAGGAGATTCAGGCGACTCGCGGCCGCGCGAACCTCCTTCGGCAGGCGATGAGCGGCGACCTCCCCGACGAGCAGTTCGACGTCGAGTTCATGCACGAGGTGATGGACCTCTGCATCGGCTGTAAGGGCTGTTCGAACGACTGTCCGAGCGAGGTCGACATGGCGAAGATGAAGGCCGAGGTGACCCACGAGTACCACCAACGCGAGGGCGCGAGCCTGCGCGATCGGATCTTCGCCAACGTGGACACGCTCTCGAAGCTCGGGTCGATGGCCGCACCGCTCTCGAACCTCGCCGCGAAGATCCCGGGCTCCCGCGCGCTCCTCGAACGGACGCTCGGCATCACGTCGGAGCGTAGCCTCCCGTCCTTCCGCGCGCAGACGCTGCACGACTGGTTCGAGGCGCGCGGCGGCTCGCGGGTGTCGAAAGCGGAGGCCGACCGGCGCGTCGTCTTCTTCGTCGACACCTACACGAACTACAGCCACCCCGAGGTGGGGAAGGCGACCGTGGAGGTGCTGGAGGCGGCGGGCGTCCACGTCGACCTCGCGGAGCGGACGGACAGCGGCCGGCCCGCCCACTCGAAGGGCTTCCTCGACAAGTCGCGCGCGACGGCGTCGGAGAACGTCGCGGAGCTCCACCCGCGCGTCGAGGACGGGTGGGACGTCGTCCTCGTCGAGCCCTCGGACGCCGTGATGGTCCAGCACGACTACCGCGACCTGCTCTCGGGCGAGCGCGTCGAGGCCGTCGCGGAGAACACCTACGGCGTGATGGAGTACCTTGACACGCACCGACTGATCGACGGCCTCGACACCCGCGAGACGACGGAGACGTTGACCTATCACGGTCACTGCCACCAGAAGTCGGTGAAGAAGGACCACCACGCGGTCGGGGCGCTCCGGCGGGCGGGCTACGAGGTGGACCCGCTCGATTCGGGCTGTTGTGGAATGGCGGGATCCTTCGGCTACGAGGCCGAGCACACCTCGATGAGCGACGCGATCGGGGAGGTCCTCTTCGAGCAGGTCGCGGAGAGCGACGGTGACCGCGTCGTCGCGCCCGGCGCGTCCTGTCGCACCCAGCTCGGGGACCGCGACGAGGACGCCGAGCGTCCCCCGACGCCGATCGAGATGCTGGCGACCGCGGTCCGCACCGCGTAACGTCCAGAACATCGATTCCCGGCTCGCGTAATTCGTTCGCGCGACGTTGCCGAACGGTCACAAACATTATTGTTCGTGGTAGTCTCCGTCGAGGTATCGATGGGACGAGACACGGACGCGGCGGGGCGACATCGATGAGTCGGATGTGGAACCCGATGCTGGAGACGATGGACCGCGCGGACCTGCGGGCGCTTCAGGTCGATCGGTTCCGCGAGCAGGTCCGATACGCCTACGATCACTCGCCGTTCTACCGGCGGAAACTCGACGCGGCAGGGATCGACCCGGACGGCATCCAGACGTTCGAGGACGTGCGGGCGGTGCCGACGACGAAGAAGGGCGAACTGCGCGAGGCGCAGGGCGGCGAGCCCTTCCCGTACGGCGACCTGCTCGCGGCGTCTCCCGAGGGGGTGACGGAGTATCACCAGACGTCGGGGACGACGGGCGAGCCCGTTCGACAGGCCGACTCGTGGAGCGACTGGGAGTGGTGGGGTGACTGTTGGGCGACCGTGCTCTGGGCGCAGGGCATCCGCCCCGACGATCGGGTCTTCTTTCCCTTCTCGTACAACGTCTTCGTCGCCTTCTGGGCGGCGCACTACGCCTGCGAGCGCATCGGCGCCGAGGTCGTGCCGGGCGGGAACCTCTCCTCCGCACAGCGCGTGCGCAAGATGCGCGAGATCGACGTGACGGCGTTCGCCAGCACGCCGACGTACGCGCTTCGGCTGGCGGAGGTCACCCGCGAGGAGGGGTTCGAGCCGACGGACTTCGCGGTCGACACCGTCGTCTGTGCGGGCGAACCCGGCGCGAGCGTGCCGGGGACGAAAGCGCGCATCGAGGAGGCGTGGGGCGCCGACGTCTACGACCACGCGGGCGCGACAGAAGCGGGCGCGTGGGGGTTCTCCTGTGATGGCGAGAGCGTCGGCCTCCACCTCAACGAGGCCCAGTTCCTGATCGAGGTGCTCGACGAGGACGGGGAGCCCGTCGATCCCGGCGAGACGGGCGAAATCGTCATCACGCCGTTGAACCGAACCGCCCAGCCGTACATCCGCTTCGAGCTGCGCGACGAAATCGGACTGCGCGAGGGCGCGGCCGTCTGCGACTGCGGGCGGACGTTCCGGTTCGCCGAAGGCGGCGTCCTCGGGCGGCTCGACGACCTGACGAAGGTCAACGGCGTCCTGCTCGCGCCGACCGCCATCGAGGACGCCGTCCGCTCCTACGACGGCGTCTCCGACGAGTACGAGGTGATCATCGACGACCACGAGGAGAAGCCGGACCTCGACGTCGTGACCGTCGTCGCCGAGGAGAACCCGGAGACGGACGTCTCGGCCGACGAGGCGAGCGAGGAGCTACGGAAGACGCTCAAACAGACGACGAGCATCACCTGTCGGATCGACGTCGTGCCGTACGAGTCGCTGGAGCGACCCGAGCTGAAGGCCGATCGGCTGGACGACCGACGTGAGAACCATGTCTGAGGACGCACCCGACGATCTGGACGAACTGCGGGCGCTCGTCGCCGACCTCGACGCGTCGGCGGCGGCGCTCCGGGCGTACGGCGAGGCGAACGACGTCCCCGCGATCGAGCGCGGGGCGAAGCGCGTGCAGGGGACGCTCGACTCCGTGAAGCAGAACGTCCCCGGCGCGCTCGTGCGGGACGGAGCCGGTGGGGACGACGACGCCGATCCGAACGGCGAGTCGGGTGAGGGGCATGAACCGGGGCGGTAAAGGCCGAGAGGAGAGGAGAGGAGAGGAGAGGAGAGGAGAGGAGAGGAGAGGAGAGGGGACAGGTATCTCAGAGTTCGACGCGGAGGCGCGTCTCGCCGTCGGGATCGGTCATCGCCCGAACGTCGCTCACCGTCTCGGGGTCGGCGGCGACGCGCAGGTCGTAGCGGCCGAGGTCGGCGGTCGTCGAGAATTCGCCGGTCGCGTCCGTCGTCCCGCGGACGTCCGTGAACCACTGGTCGAAGACGAGGTCGACGTACGCGTGGTACCCGGGCTTCTTCGACCAGTCCGCGCGGAACAGCGGGGCGTCCCCGCGCCAGTGTTGGTCGTCCCAGTAGCCCCAGAGGCGGAAGCCGGCGCTCGCGGGGTGGCTGTAGACGGTCTTGAGCGTTCGATAGAGGTAGTCGCCGGCCGCGGTCTCGTCCGCGATCCCGGGCGTGTCGAACTCGGAGACGACGAGGTCGATATCGCCGAGGCCGGCGAAGCGATCGAGGCGGGCGTACTGCTCGGCGGGACCGATCGAACCGTCGGGCGTCGTGACGTGCGACTGAAACGCGACTTCGTCGGGTGGCGCCGCTCCGCCGAGGAGGTACGTGACGAGGTCGGCGTACCGATCGCGGTGCTCGGGACGGTCGAGCGTGAGGATGTCGTAGTCGTTGACGGCGAGCGTCGCGTCGGGAGCCGCGTCGCGCGCGATGTCGAACCAGTGGCGCAGCGGCGGTGAGCGCGTCGGCGGGGCGTCCGCGAGCGCGTCCGTGAAGTCGTGGAAGCCGAGCTGTTCGTTCAAGAGCACCCAGTCCTCGACTCCGTGATCGCCGGCATTGTGACCGACCAAGGTGCGGACGTGATCGTCGATGAGCTCCCGCAGTCGATCGATGTCGCCGTTCTCGTAAGCGGACCAGACCTCGTCGGGGAGGACGTCCTTCTCGTGGTTCTGCCAGACGACGGGCGCGCCGGCGACGGCAACGTCGTTCGCGCGCAGGAACGTGATGACGCCGTGCGTTCGCTGGTGGCCGTCGGGCGCCGTCCACTGACGCCACTTGTAGGCGTTCTCGAAGACCGCCTCGTTGAACAGCCGGGAGACCCAGCGACGGTACGGGCCGTCCGGATCGCTCGACCAGTGGCGCGCGACGTTGTACGCCGTCGAGAAGTCGTAGGCGTGTCGGCGGAGTCGGAGCCTGACGTCGGCGTCGGGGACCGGATCGCCGTCCCGACTGACCGCGACCGTCACGTCGCCGCGGCGGTGACGGTCGATGCGCCGGTCGGCCGCTCGCTCCCACTCGGGCGGGGCGTCGGCGCGCTCCCAGTCGCCCTCCGGCACCGGCTCGAACGCCGAGTCGTCGACGGCGGTCGTGTCCGTACGCGACGTGCTCGTCTCGGCGTCGTCGACGTTCGCGCACCCGGCGAGCGGGGCCAGTGCGGCGGCGAGGAAGTGCCGACGGTCCATACGGGGACGTGGCGACTTGCGACGTATAAATCATGCACCGGGCTCACTGGCCAATGGGTGCGGCCCGCCACCGCAATGTATATCGTCGCTGTCGGGGCGAGCGCGACTGCCGGCGCGGCGGGATTGAGCGGACCATCGGACGCCATGGCCGGCTTCTCGTGGCCCCTTCCTGCTACCCAAGCGTCGTATTCAGAACCACAGAAACAGATATAAGTAGGTGATACTACCACGTGATTGCAATGATCGCTGACCAATTTGAAACGTTTCTGTTCGACCTCGATGGCGTCGTCCACCTCGGCGATGAAGCGCTCCCGCACGCCGTTGACAGCGTAAATCGGCTCTACGAGCGAGAAAAGCGAATCCGGTTTCTCACGAACGATCCACGACCGACGCGGGAGACGGTCGCGTCGCGTCTTCGCGAGCTCGGAATCAGGGTGGACGAAGGGGAGATAGTAACGGCGGCTTGGGCGGCTGCAGTTCACCTTCGTCGTGAAGGAGTCGCCACGGCGGCGGCGGTAGGAAGCGAAGGGTTGCAGACGGAGCTCCGTCAGCAGGGAATCACAGTCACAGATGAGTCGCCGGACGCCGTCGTTGTTGGAGCTGATGAACAAACAACGTATGCAGACATCAGACGGGCAACGAGGCACATCGATCGAGGGGCACAGTTCATCGGGACGAGTCCGGACGGTGCATTTCCGACCCCTGACGGTCCCGCACCTGGGGCAGGGGCCATCGTTCGCGCGGTCGAAACAGCGACGGGGACATCGCCTACCGTCGTCGGCAAGCCCGAGCCGCTGATGTTTGAGGCGGCCCTCGAAGGACTCCCCGTCGGCCAGAATGGAGTCGTCATCGGCGATAATCCGGCAACGGATATCCGCGGCGCACATCGCGCGGGCCTCACGGGAGTTCTCGTCGCAGATGAAACACCAGTAGCAGCCTCGGCCCGAGATTTCGCTCACCCCGACGCAGTGATTCGATCGCTTGCGGGGTTGTTCTCACGGACAGCGACTCCCTGGAAAAGCCCCGACTACTCGTGGCCAGAGGACATCCGACCGGGGGTCGGTGCGGTCGTCCTGAATGAGTCCGGAGAGGTGTTGCTGTTAAAGCGGGCCGACAGAGAACGATGGGCACTCCCGACGGGGACGGTCGAACGGGGTGAAGCAGTCGTGGAGGCGATCTCGCGAGAGGTGCGAGAGGAGACCGGTCTTCGAGTCACGGTCGACCGACTAACGGGGGTGTATTCCCACCCGAAGCAGCAGGTGTTCTCGTATCCGTCCGGAGAGACGGTCCATTTCGTGACGAACTGCTTTCTATGTAGCGTCGACGGCGGTACGCTCGAAGCAGATCGAGATGAGGCACTCGACGTCGGATTCTTCGACACGGACCGACACCCGGGGGGAATACTACCGATGCACCCACGATGGATCACTGACGCAGTCGAGGGGACTACCGTTACGATCGCATAGGAGTCGGTATCGATCGGGTGGAGACGTACGTGAGATCCCATGGTCAGCACCCTTTCGTGACCTCGAAATGTGGGTCTCGAAGCGCCTCGTCTGCCAGATCGCCCACTCTTCCCCGGACTTGAATCGGACGTTCGCCTCGTCGCCGAACCGTGGTTCCAGCGGGGCGAACACGGAGGCGCCGAATCAGTCGTCCACGTACCGCTGTACGATCAGCGTTTGGAGAGCACGCAGATCAGTTCCCGCACACCGAATCAGTCGATCGCGAATCACGTCTCTGCGGTGATCCCGCGGTAGTCCCACCCCCACGCTCGCAGATCCCGATATATCGCATGTGCCGATACCGAGCCGCCCCCCGGCACCCGGCAGACCCCTCCCGCGAACCTATTTGTCGCTCCCGTCGAAAGCGTCGGCCGATGACCGTCGTGTCGGCCCGCGTCCGGTCGGTCTGGCGGGACGCCGTCTCGCTCGGCTGGCCGATCGCGCTCCAACAGACGCTGAACACGCTGATGCGGACCGTCGACGTCCTGATCACGGGCTTTTTCTCCCCGGCAGCGGTGGCGGCGATCGGTCTCGCGGACCTCTACTCGCGCGTCCCGCTCCGCGTCGGGATGGGGCTGGGGAGCGGCGCGATCGCCATCTCGAGTCAGGAGACCGGGCGGGCGTCGAGCGCGACGCGGGATCGCGCCATCGCTCAGGCCCTGCTCGTCGGCGCGCTCGCCGGCCTCCCGATCGCCGTCGTGGGCGTGCTCGGAAGCGAGTTCCTGATCGACGCGCTCGGGGCCGAGCGTGGGGTCGTTCTGCTCGGCGGTCAGTATCTGGCGGTCGTGCTGGCGGCCGCGCCGTTCCGGATCACGGGGTTCGTCGGCGCGCGCGCCCTACAGGGGATCGGCGACACCCGCACCCCGATGCTCGTCAACGGCGCGGCGACGGGGCTCAACATCCTGCTCTCGGTCGCGCTGGGGCTCGGGGTCGGGCCCGCGCCGCGCCTCGGTATCGTCGGCGTCGGGATCGCGACGGCGGCGAGTCGCGTGGTCGAGGCCACGCTCCTCATCGGCGCGATCCGGAGTCCGCGCACGGCGGTATCGCTCGCGCGGCCCCGCGATATCGTCGTGACCCGACAGCTCCTCGCGGTGAGCGCCCCGGACGTCGCGGGCGGCCTGAGCACCGAGGTCGCCAACTTCCCGTTCAACGCGCTCCTCCTCCTGTTCGGCACCGAGGCGACCGCGGCCTACCACATCGCCAATCGGCTCTATCAACAGCTCACCGCGCCGCTCTTCCGGGCGTTCCGGACGGTGTCGAGCATCCGCGTTGGACAGGCGCTCGGCGCCGGGGACCGCGACGAGGCGCGATACGTCGCCGGCGCGGTCTGCGCGCTCAGTCTGCTGACGCTCGGGGCAGCGGGCACGGGGCTGTTCGTCGGTGCGGAGCCGCTGGTCGGGCTGTTCACGGACGACGCCGCGACGATCGATGATGCGGTCGCGTTCACCCGGGCGTTCGCCGTCGCCATGGCCTGCATCGGCGTCTACTTCCCGCTCGCCGGGGCACTGAAGGGCGCGGGGGACACCCGGACGCCGTTCTACGGCGGCCTCGTTGGTGCGTACGGCTTTCTGCTCGGATCGTCCTACGTCCTCGCGGTCACGCTCGGCTTCGGGATCGTCGGGGTCTGCGTCGGAATCGTTCTCTCGTGGGCCGCCCGAGCCGCGATCGTCGGCGCCGGCGTCCTACGGGGCGATTGGGCCGGGCTGGCCGCCCAGCTGATCGAGGAGCGGGCGGCGCTCGACGAGAGCGAGTGACGCAGCCAATATCGAGGAGGAAAGCAGCGGTAATCGCCGCGAGCAATGGGCGACGGGTGAGTTAGATCGCACCCATGTTCTGCTGCTTGCGCATGAGGTAGAGGAAGTACGGTCCGCCGACGATGCCGGTGACGATCCCGACGGGGATCTGCGTCGGGCTGAGCGCGAGGCGCGCGCCGACATCGGCGACGACCATCAGCGCGGGACCGGCGAACAGACATCCGATGACGAGCTGCCGGTAGTCGCTCCCGACGATGTTGCGCACCATGTGCGGGACGATGAGGCCGACGAAGCCGACGATACCGGCGGCGGCGATGCTCGCGGCCGCGGCCAGCACCGCGACGCCGGAGAGCGCGAATCGGATCTTCTCGACGTCCATCCCGAGCGAGCGCGCCGTCTCCTCGCCGAGCAACAGGACGTTGAGCTGGCGGGCGCTGATCAGCGCGAGTCCCATGGCGACGATCGTCCACGGCAGCACCATCCGCACCTGCGCCCAGTCCGTCCCGGTCAGCGACCCGGTCGTCCACGAGATCGCGGACTGGACGACGCCGAGGTCGTCCGCGAAGAAGAACACGCCCGTCTGAAGCGAGCTGAAGACGGTCCCGACGATGACGCCGGCGAGCACGAGCCTGACGGGGCTCGTGCCGTTCTTCCACGCGATGACGTAAACGATGAGGAACGCGACGATGCCGCCGAGCGCGGCGATGACCGGGAGGAGCGAGGAGATCCCGAGCACGAGCGTCCCGAAGACGTACGGGATCGCGATCGTGACGCCCGAGAACACGACGAGTACGAGCAGGATCGTCAGCCCCGCGCCCGACGAGACGCCGAGGATGTACGGGCTGGCGAGTTCGTTGCGCGTGACGGCCTGAAAGATCGCGCCGGAGACCGCGAGGTTCATTCCGACGAACGCCGCGACGAACACCCGCGGGAGGCGGATGTTCCAGACGATGAGGCTCGCGCGGGACATCTCGGGGACCGGCGACCCGAAGACGAACGCCTCCCACGCGTCGAGGCTGAGGAGCACGTTCGGGTTGAAGACCGCCTGCCAGGCCTGCACGAGCGTCATCGTGTACGATCCGAAGCTCACCTGCACGAGCCCGCCTGCGACGATCGCGAGCGTGCTCGCGAGACAGAGCGTGAACAGCGCGCTGTAATCGTCGACGACGCGCCGGAGGCGCCCGGGGCGTTCGGCGTCGTGCGAGGCTCCCGCCACGCTCAGTCACCCCCGTCGTCGCGCGCCGCCTCGATCTCGCGGGCGGCGTCGAGGATGTACTCGTCGTCGACGTGATCGAGGAGGCGGCGCTGTCCGCGCTCCGCGGCGGCCTCGATCTCGTCGGCCGTGCGATAGGCGTCGAAGCGGCGGTCGATCTCCCGCTCGCGCAGTTCGACCACGCGCTCGTCGTCGAGGTCGACGTCGTCCGGGGCGCGCTCCGCGAACCACTCGCGCCAGCGCTCGCGCGTCGTCCACTCGCCGCTGCGCGAGGCCTCGCGGCGCACCCAGTCGTAGTGATCGGCGACGGCGGCCGGGTAGCCGCGCTCACGCCGGACGTCGGCGATGAGCGCCCGGGCGGTGCGCGCGCCCTGACCGGCGGCCATGATCGCCTGCGCGTCCGCCGTGCTCGTCGGCGACGCGACGTAGACGCCGTCGATCGGCGTGCGACCGTCTTCGTCGGGGTACTCCCGATCGAAGTACTCGTGGGTCTCGCCGTCGCGTTCGTGGGTCTCGAAGAGCGCGTCCGCGTCGTCGAGGCCCCGGAGATAGTCGCCGTCGTAGCGCGTCGCCGCGACGACGCGGCGCGCCGTGACGGTCCCGCCGTCCGCCGTCGTGAGCGCGAATCCCGAACCGTGGGGCTCGACCGACTCGACGAGCGCGTCGCGGCGTTCCGCGCCCGCGGTGTCGAGGTGGTCGTGCATCAGGTCATAGAAGGTCTCGATGTCGACGCCCGCGGGGAAACCGAGGTAGTTTTCGAGGTACGCACAGCGCTGTATCGAGGCGTTCCCGCGGTCGAAGACGAGCGTGTCGAGGCCGTACCGGGCGGTGAAGACGGCGGCGGAAGAGCCGGCGGGGCCGCCGCCGACGATCACGACGTCGTACGCGAGCGCGTCGGTGCCAGCGTCGGCGTCGCGCTCGCCCTCGTCGTTCGACACGGGTCAGACACCTCCGTCGCCGGTGACGATGGTGGCGGCGCGCTCGCCGCCGTACGTGGGGTAATCGCGTCGGGTCGGTCCGTCCGTTCGGCTCTCGCTCTCAGTCATCGTCGGAACTCCCCGTTGATGACGTCGGCGACGCGCTGGCGGTCGAAGAACTGCTCGCTCTCCGGGAGCTCGGGGTACGGCCCCTCGACGTACTCCGGCCACTCGCCGAAGACGTCCGGGTAGAGCTGCTTCGCCGTCATCTCCAGCTGGAAGAGATCGAGGACGGGACCCTGGTAGCGACCGCCCTGCGGGTAGATACGGCCGTTCTCGACGGCGGGGATCGTCGCGCCGACGGGGTCGTCTTCGAGCGACGAGCGGATCTCCGCCATGTCGTAGGTCGGATGGAGGCCGCCGAAGACGAGGATGACGTCCGGGTTCGCCTCCGCGAGCGACTCCATGTCCACCCGCGATCCGGACTGTACGCCGTCGCCGAACGCGTCCACCGGCTCGAACGGGCGGACGTGCGCGGTGAGGAAGCCGGGCGTGTCGACGTTGTAGACGTAGGGCGCGGCGGGGTCGCTGAACCCGCCCATGACGATGCTCGGGCGCTCCGCTTCCGCTGGGAGGGCCGACTCGACGCGGTCGAGCACGTCGTCGTGGATCGCGGCGAGCGCGTCGTACTTGTCCTCGTCCGCGAAGACCTGCGCGACCTTCTCGAACTGCTCCCAGAGCGTGTAGTACTCGTACGCGTCGGCGTAGGCCTCCGGTGGCTCGGCGTGGTCGTCGCTGAGCGTGTTCCCGAACCACGGCCCGACGTTGTCGCGGATCTCCGCGATGTCCGCGACGTCCCAGTCGTCGAGCGCGACGACGCTCGCGGGGTCGGCGAGGTGGACGTCGCTGTCGAGTTCGTAGAGTTTCTCCTTCGAGGTGGTCCACGAGGAGTAGCGGCCGGTCCAGTCGAGTTCGACGCCGGGGAGGCGCGGCGTGAACTGGTTCCAGAGCGCGTCGTAGTAGTCGGGCGCGTGCAGCGCGTTCACGTCGTCTCCGCGCCCGAGCGCGAACGCCATGCCCGCGAGGTGGGTGAGCCGCGTGAAGATCGTCTCGGGGACGGCCTCGAAGGTCACGTCGCCCATCGGGGCCATCGACACCGTGTACGGGGCGTCCGCCGTCGCGGTCGTCTCGTCGGTGGTCGTACTCGTCGCACTCGTCGTGGCCGTCGATCCGTCGCCGCCGCCCGTACAGCCGGCGAGCAGACCGCCGCCGACGAGCGCGCCGCCGGACGTCAGGTAGCTCCGACGCGTCAGGTGGGTCGTGCGAGGGTCGTCGCTCACGATCAGAACTCCCCGTTGATGACGTCAGCGAGCCGCTGGCGGTCGAACAGCCGTTCGCTCTCGGGGATCTCCGGGTACTGATCGACGGAGAAGCCCGGCCACTCGCCGAACAGGTCGGGGTAGAACTGCTTGGCGGTCATCTCCAGCTGGAAGAGGTTCATGACCGGGCCCTGACGCGGGTTCCCGGACGCGTAGAGGCGGTCGTTCTCGACGGCGATGAGCTGCGAGCCGACGCTGTGCGAGCGGATGGACGCCTTCGTCTCGGGGACGTCGTAGTACGAGGAGATCCCGTGGTTCATGATGATGACGTCCGGGTCGGCGTCGAGCATCGCCTCGTAGTCGACGAGCTTCCCGCCGTACTCGCCCGTCTGGATGTCCGCGAAGACATCGTTCGCGCCGAGCGGTCGCGTGTGTGCGAAGAAGTAGCCCGGCTGATTGAGCTTGTGGACGTAGAACGCGTCCTCGGAGAGCCGAGGGTACACCATGCCGACGGTCGGCCGCTCGCGCTCCGGCGGAAGATTCGCCTCGACGTCGCGCATGAGGCCGCGCTTGAGGCTGTGCAGTTGCTCGAAGCGCTCCCGCTCTCGGAAGACGGCCGCGTACTTCGACGCCAGCTCCCAGAGCGTGTAGTACTGATAGCTGTCCCGGTACGCTTCGGGGGGCCGTCGGTGCTTGCGGCTGTACATGTTCCCGAAGAACGGCCCGACGTTCTCCTCGACCTCGCGGAGGTCGGACTGGCTCCAGCCGTCCAGCGTGCTGAGATACGCGGGGTCGACGAAGTGGACGTCGCTGTCGAGTTCGTAGAGTTTCTCCTTCGCGTACTCGCCCGCCTTCTCCAGATCCAGCCAGTCCGTGGACACGTCGAGCGTCGAGTAGTAGTATTCGAGCGAGGGCGTCGTCGTCGACGGACTGGACGTCGACGTCGCGGCGCTCCCGTGACCGATCGCGGCCATGATGTCGAGGTAGTTCGTCGAGCCCGCCAACACGTCCTGCGGGACGGTCTCGAACGTCACGTCGCCCATCGGTGCCATCGTCACGCTGTACGACGCGTCGGCGTCGGTCGTGGTGTCCTCGGTCGTGGCGGCATCGGTCGTCGTCGACGTCGTCGACTCGGCTCCCCCGGATCCCGCACATCCGGCGAGCAGGCCGCTCCCGAGCGCCAGCCCGCCGTACGTCAGGTAGTCGCGTCGCGTCGGTTCGTTCCTTGCCATATTTTTAGGCTTGCCTAATCCTGTATAACCCCTTCGGTTTCACGGACGCGACGCGCCGGCCGTCGAGCGTGTCGCTCAGTACGGCGCGCCGCAGCGCGGGCACATCGGCGGGCCGGCGTCGGGGAGCGCGAGGCCGCAGTTCGGACACTCGCTGTCGGGGGCCGCGATCGACTCGGCGGCGTCGGCGGTCGTCCGGCGAAGGCCGTCGATCGAGCCGAGATCGTCCGCGTCGCTCGCGTCCGCGTCGCCGAGCGCGAATCGGGCGCGGGCCGCGACGCATGGGTCGTCGTCGCGGCGCGTGGCGAGGGCGTCCGGAAGCGCGTCGCCGGCGTCCGAACGCGCGAGGAGACCGAGGGCTTCGGCGGCGCGGGCGCGGACCCACGGGTCGTCGTCGTCGATCGCGTCGCCGAGCGCGTCCCGCGCGTCGGCGAGGGCGTCGGGATGCTCGCACCCGATGGCCGCGAGCGCCGTGCAGAGGTGGTAGCGAGCGAGATCGCCGTCGGCGTCGAGGTGGCGAGCGAGGCGCTCCGCGTGGTGGCGGAGCCGCGAGGGATCCCCGAGCGCGACGCGCTCGACGGCGAGCGCGAACCGCCCCGCGACGTCGTCGTCGGTGGCGTCGTCGAGGCCGAGGAGCAGGTCGGCGACGACCTCCGGCGTCACGGCGTCGGACGGGTATACGTCGGCGACGCGGCCGATCGCCTCGGCGCTCCGCGCGCGGACGTAGCGGAACTCGTCGGGGTCGGCGAGGCGCTCCGCGAGGTCGGGGACGACCGGCCGGACGTGTGCGGGAGTGGCGTCGGCGAGCGCGGCGAACAGTTTCGCGGCGATCAGTCGGACGGCGCGGTCGGTGTCAGTGAGGAAGGCGGTGAGATCGGAGACGATGGGGGCGAGCGTGTCGGGGTGGTCCGCGGCGCGATCGCGGAGAGCGCGGAGGGCGTCCTTTCGCACGTCGACGTCGGCGTCGCGGCACCGCTCGAGTGCGGCGACTGCGTCGGCCTCGTCGTCGGCGTCGAGGGCGGCGAGCAGGCGATCGGTCAGCGGTTGCGATCCCATTACCGCGATGTCCCGGACGCGTGCGCTTCGTCTCTTCGGTCGATGGCGCGCGTCGACGCGTCGGCCGTCGAGGTACCCGACCACGGCGGGTGAGTCAGCGACGGGGGTCGGCGCGGCGGTCAGGCACGGTGTTTATGCGGTGGCGCTCGTAGTGCGAATCGTGTACGACGACATACTCGTTCCGACGGACGGGAGCCCCGAGGCGGAGGCGGCCGTCGAGCACGCCGTCGACATCGCGGCGACGTACGGCGCGCGGATCCACGCGCTCTACGTCGTCGACACGAGCGCGTACGCCACGCTAGACGCGACGGAGACGGTCGTGGAGGACTTGGAGGACGAGGGTGAGGTTGCGGTCGAATACGTCACGGCGGCCGCGGAAGACGCGGGCGTCGAGGCGCAGGGGTCCGTTACGACCGGAAACGTCCACGAGTCGATCACGGCGTACGCGCGCGCCAACGACATCGACCTCATCGTCATGGGGACGCACGGTCGCCGCGGGCTCGACCGGGTGCTCGTCGGGAGCGTCACCGAGCGCGTCGTCCGGACGGCGGACGCGCCGGTGTTGACGGTGCGGAGCGGGGCGGACTGAGGCGTCCGAGAGCGCGGAACGCGGTCAGCGACGTCGGCCGTCGCCGTCGGTCCGCGTGTACGCCGACGCGACGACCAGACCTCCGAGGGCGCCCGCAGCGCCGACGACGACGCCGACGCTCGCCGCGCCGTGCGTGCCGACGAGCAGTCCGAGCGCGCAGCACTCGACGCCGAGCGCGGCGCAGAGCGCGAGCAGGGACTCGACGCCGAGCGCGGCGGCGCGCACCGGTACCGCCGGCGGATCGGGTAGCCAGTTCCGCACGGACGCTTTCATAACGGTTTATCGTTTGTATATGAGAACGTATCTCATTGGGTGGGGAGCTACAGCCGAACGGTCACATGTACATCCCGTTCTGGGTGTCGTAATCGCCGAGCGCCTCCTCGCCCTCGGCGGCGGACGCGACGCGCTCGGCGAGCTTCCCGTAGTACTCGCGGAGTTGCTCGCTCAACGCTTCGAGCTCGCTCTCGTCGACGTCGAAGCCGTAGACGGTTTCGAGGGCCGTGAGCAACCGAAGCGAGGCGTCGACGTCCGGTCCCGGCGGGTGCGTCGGGGTGATGTAGACGCCGACCTCGGGCGCGGCGCCGTCGAGGCTCCGAGTGACGAGTTCGCCGGCGACGCCGTCGAGGAAGCCGTTCGCCAGCGGGCGGAAGGCGTCGTCGGGGAGGCGCTCCGTCCGGTAGCCGTCGGTCGCGACGTGAAAGACCGCGTGTTCGTCGGGTCCGTGGGCGAACGGGACGCCGTGGAGGACCGCGATCTCGTCGACGCCCTGCGTCTCCGCCCACGCGAGGAGAGTGTCGGCGTACGAGCGCGCGGCCCCGAAGGGGACGAACAGTTCGCCGACGAGCACGGACAGCGGGGCGTCGTCGAGGGTGTACAGCCGGCTGTGGTGGCGCGGGACGCCGGCCTCGAAGGGAGCGATGGCCGGGAGGTCGTCGGTCGAGACGTGACCGGTCCGTTCCGAGTCGAGGTGGCGAACGAGGTAGTCGGCGGACGTGACACCCGCGAGCCCGGGATGCGTCTGGCCGACGACGAGGGTCGTACCGGTCTCGTGTCCCGACTTCGTCGTGACGTCGAACGAGGACTGTGGCATGTAGTAGAGGCGTCGGCGGCGACGACCGTAACTCTACCTCCCGACGCCGGGGAGATTGGCGAAATCAGACCGCGGCGATCGACGAGCGGTGAAAGACCGTCTCGCGCCGCTACGGGGTTCGACAGCCGGGTTCGCGGTGCTCACCGTCGTCCTGACGGCCTGTCGATCGCGGACGCCGCTCAACGTCGCGGGCCCGCCGAAAGAAGGAGGGATTACTCCCAGTTGTGGAGGGCGTCGCGGAAGATCGCGGCGACGTCGGCCTTCTCGACGGGCCGGGGGTTGCAGCGCAGGAGGCGCGCCTGCGTGTCGACGGTCTGGCTCGCGAGCCAGTCGATGTCCTCCTCCTCGATCCCGGCGAGTTCGTTGAGGCCGCTCGGGAGGACGTTCAGGTCTCGCTGGAGCTGGACGTACTGGGATTTGAGTTCGTCGGCGGCCTCCCGATCGGTGAGGCCGGTCGTCTCGATTCCGAACAGTTCGGCGAGGTCGGCGAAGCGAGACGGATCGCTCGCGGAGTTGTAGTCGATCGTGCTCGCGGGCGTCAACACCGCGATGGTCTCGCCGTGGTAGGTGTGGTACTTGTTTCCGACGGGGTAGGCCATCGCGTGACAGAGGCTCGCACCGGCGGTGAGGCCGGCGATGGCACCGAAGAGCGCACCTTGGAGCATGTTCGCGCGGGCGTCGAGGTCGTCCCCGTTGTGGACGACGCGCCGGACGTTCGAGGAGAGGAGATCGATGGCCTTCTCGGAGAACATCTCGGTGAGCGGCGTCCGCCCCGCGTAGACCGGCCGGTCCGCGGGGTCGTTCGGGCGGAGGAGGGAGTCGTACTCGTGGGTCGTGTACCCCTCCATGGCGTGTCCGAGAGCGTCCATCGCCGTACGCGCGGTGAGCTCGGGGGGGAGGGTCGTCGTCAGCGTCGGGTCAAGGACGGCGGCGTCGGCGCGGACGTGCGCGCTGGAGATCCCCTCCTTGATCTCCTTCTCGGGGACCGAGAGGATGGCGACGGGCGAGATCTCGGAGCCGGTCCCGGCCGTCGTCGGCATCAGGACGAGGGGCGCGCCGGACGTCTCCAGGGGCTCGCCGGAGCCGGTCGGTTCGGCGATGTAGTCGAGGGGCTCGCCGCCGTTCGCGATGACGGAGCGCGTCACCTTCGCGGTGTCCAGACAGCTCCCGCCGCCGAGACCGACGTAGAAGTCGTAGCCCGCCTCGCCCTGTTCGTCGCGGACGAAGGAGATGCAGTCCTCGGTGGCCGCGACGGACGGCTCGCGCTCGCAGTCGTCGTAGACGTCGACGTCGAGGCCGGCGTCGACGAGGACGTCGCGGACCCGGCCGGCGTGTCCGACGTCGACGAGCGTCTCGTCGGTGACGAGGAGGCCGTGTGCGCCGTCGGGGACGCCGATGTCGCGGATCTGGTGGGGGAGTTCGGCGGTGGCGTCGCGCCCGAAGCGGAGCTCGGGGAGGCGGATGTTCCAGACGCTCTCCGGCACGAGGTCGTGATCGGCCGCGGAGACGGAGCGTTCGTACGCCATCTACGACCACCCCCCGCCGATCTCCGCGTACTGCTCGGGGTCGTGGCCGTAGACGACCTCCGCGTCGTGGCGCCGCTGGAGGTCGCGGATCGTCTGGAGGCTGTCGAACCAGTGTCGACCGCTCCAGAGGAGTTGGGCGCCGAGCGGCGTCCCGTTCTCGTAGTTCTCGGCCTGATAGACCTCGTCGCCGGTGAAGATCACGGTGCCTGCGTCGTCGAGGTGAACCATCGTTCCGGTGAGTCCCGGGGTGTGGCCGGGGAAGCGGATGAACTCCACGTCCTCGAAGTGCGTCTCTCTGTCCCGATGGAGCACCTGCCAGTTCAGGTCGTGATCGAAGTCGTTGAGGATGTAAGCGCCGCTCCCCTCGTCGGTCTTCGCGGAGTAGTACGCGAACTTGATCTCCTTCTCGTGGACGTACACCGGAACGTCCGTCCCGTCAAAGTGATGGAGACCGCCGGCGTGGTCGAGGTGGAGGTGGGTTTGGAAGACGGCGTCGATGTCGTCGAGGTCGTAGCCGGCGTCCGCGAGGTCCCCCGCAAGCGTGTGCTCGCGGACGTCGTGCGGGTAGAAGGCCTGCTTCAACTCCTCCGGCCACGCGCCGTCGAGCGCCTCCTCGTGGTTGCCGGTGTCCCAGAGGATCGTCGCCTCCGGATGGTCGATGACGAGGTTGTACACCGGGATCTCGACGTAGTCCGTGTCCGGGTTCGGTTCGTCGTGGCTCCCGAGCGTGTTCCCCTCAATGAGGTAGTTGAGGTCGCATTCGAGCCCCCCGCGATCGATGACGTCGATGGTAGCATCCACCATATCGAAAGATCGTTATGGTAGGTGATCAATTTTTTGTCGACTTTCGGCGGGCGGGGGTGCGACATGCACTGAACGAGCACGGCGAAAACGGTACGCGGAGAAGCGCGAGGGGTAAGACGAAGCGAGACGTCGTCGCGGTCGGCGGGCCGGCCAGCGGGACGCGCGGCGGACGCCGTCGGGATCGCGCTCCCCGCGTGAATCAGGCCGAGGTCTCGTAGTAGTCGCCGCTCTCGTCGTAACGCGCGTCGCGGATCCGTCGGCGCTGGTCGTCGGAGAGCGAGATGTCGACGGCCCCGAGGTTCTCGGCGAGCTGGTCGGTGGTGCGCGCCCCGACGATCGGGACGCAGGTGAACGCCTCGCGCTCGACGAGCCAGCGGAGCGCGACCTGCGCGGGTGTCGCGTCGAGTTCGTCCGCGACCGCGCGGATCGCGTCGAGGACGTGCCACCCGCGCTCGGAGACGTAGTAATCGGAGAACAGCTCGTCGAGTTGGCCGCGCGATCCCTCCGGGGCCTTCACGTCGTACGTCCCCTGCCCCGCCCGCTCGTACTTGCCGGTGAGGAAGCCGCCGGCGAGCGGGGAATACGGGCAGACCGCGAGGTCCTGATCGGCGCAGACGGAGAGGTAGTCGGCGACGTCGCGCTCGTAGGCGGCGTGATAGAGCGGCTGGGTGACGTCGAAGCGCTGGTAGCCCTCGGTATCGGCCTTCCAGAGAGCCTTCGTGAGCTGCCACGCGGCCATCGTCGAGGCACCGAGGGAGTGCACTTTGCCCGCATCGACGAGAGCGGTGAGCGCGTCGAGCGTCTCGGTGATCGGCGTCTCGTCGTCCCAGCGGTGGATGTAGTAGACGTCGAGGTAGTCGGTGCCGAGGCGATCGAGCGTCCCCTCGATCTCGGCGCGGATCGTCTTCCGCGAGAGGTTCTCCTGGAAGCGCGACTCCTGCGTCCAGTAAACCTTCGAGGCGAGCACGTAATCCTCCCGGTCGCGCTCGTCGAGCCACTCGCCGATCCACGCCTCGGAGCGACCGTCGCCGTAGCCGTTCGCGGTGTCGATGAAGTTCCCGCCGGCGTCCGCGAACGCGTCGAGCAGGTCGTGGGCTTGTTCGCGGTCCGTCTCGACGACGCCGTCGGACTCCTTGCCGAATCGCCACGTGCCCAGACAGAGCCGCGAGACGTCAACGCCCGTCGCGCCGAGTTTGGTGTACTCCATGGTATCGGGTCCGCCCGGCGGGCGGATCAAATCACCGGTCGCGGCGATCAGTCGTCCGCGACGGCGAGCGCGCGACCGGTCGCGTCGTCGCAGTCGTGATCGAAGAGGTCGTCGAGAACGGCGAACTCGGTGTCGCAGACGGCACAGCGAACGTCGCCGACGGTCGCGGTCGTCATCGGGCGACCACCCCGTCGGTTCCGCGAGACCGCCACAGAGGCCGGTCGCGGACGACGGCCGGGACGGACCGGCCGAGAGTGGTGTCCGTGCGGGGCGTGGTGTCGACAGCCGTGAACGACGTCGTCACGTTCACCGCTTGGTGGGTGGGGTATGTAAGTGTATCCCACGGTTCGGGGGACGAACCCGCCGGACGCTCCGACCGACCGGTCTGCGAGAACGCACCATTCAGTAATACTGCGCAGTACACTCAGACAGTATGTCCAATGTGGATGGTTCGGGCGGCGGGACCGTCACGGGTACCGATCGTCACGCGACGAACCGACGCGGAACGAGCCGCCCGATCGATCGAGGGAAGGGGGATGGCGGGCCGGTGTGTAGCCGATGTCGACCGCGTTCCGACGGGGCGCCCGTCGAGCGAAGAGAGCCCACGCCCGACGACGGAGAGTCGCGTGCCGAAGCCCAGAATGGCCGTCCGAAACGTCCAGTGCTCTCGTCTCGCCGTCTCACCGATCGGGGGCGATCGACGCGTCGCCGGTCGGCGGCCGGAGCGATCCGGCAGCAGTTTTTATCTCTCGTCGGCCAGAGACTAGAGTATGGAAGCGAAGAAATTCCTCTTCTGCTCGCTCGACGCAGCGCTCATCACGGACGTTGCGTGGCAGGTCCACCGGGAGGGCCACGACGTCAAGTACTACATCGAGGCGGAGAGCGATCAGGAGATCGGCGACGGGTTCGTCCCGAAGACGGAGGACTGGGAGGCCGAAGTGGAGTGGGCGGACGTCATCGTCTTCGACGACATCTGGGTCGGCTCCGACATCGGGACCGGCGCGCTCGCACAAGAACTCCGCGAGCAGGGGAAAGCAGTCGTCGGTGGCACTCCCAACACCGACCACCTAGAGGAGGATCGGGGCTACGCGATGGAGATCCTCGAAGCGCACGGCGTGAACACCGTCGAACACCACATCTTCGACGACTTCGACGAGGGAATCCGGCACGTCCGGGAGAACCCCGCACCCTACGTCATCAAGCCGCTCGGCGAGGTCCAGAACGTCAAGCGCCTCCTCTACGTCGGTGACGAGGACGACGGAAGCGACGTCGTCGACGTGCTCAAGGCGTACAAGAAAGCGTGGGGGCACCGGATGAAGGGGTTCCAACTCCAGCGGAAGGTCGAAGGCGTCGAAGTCGCCATCTGCGGCTTTTTCGACGGCGATCGGTTCATCGATCAGGTCAACTTCAACTTCGAGCACAAGAAGCTCTTCCCCGGAAACATCGGCCCGTCGACGGGGGAGATGGGGACGTCAATGTTCTGGGGCGGCCGGAACAGGCTCTTCGAGGAGACGCTGGGGAAGCTCGAAGGGTGGCTCGCTGAGGAGGGGTACGTCGGGAGTATCGACGTCAACTGTATCGTGAACGAGACGGGGATCTACCCCTTAGAGTTCACGCCGCGCTTCGGGTATCCAACGATCGCCCTACAGGAAGAGTCCTTCGAATCCCCGACGGGGCAGTTCTTCTACGATCTCGCGCACGGAAACGACCCGATCCTCGAAGTACACAACGGCTACCAGGTCGGTGTGCGCATCGTCCTCCCGCCGTTCCCGTTCGACGACGAGAAGACGTACGACGAGAGCTCGCGGAACGCTGCGGTCGTCTTCGACGACGACTCGCGCGACGGCGTCCACTTGGAGGACGCGAAGAACGTCGACGGACAGTGGCGCGTCGCCGGCGAGTCCGGCATGCCCCTCGTCGTCACCGGGAAGGGGGAGACGATGCGGCGGGCCCGCGAGCAGGCCTACGAGCGCATCGACCGGATCGTGATGCCGAACATGTACTACCGCGACGACATCGGCGAGCGCTGGACGGACGGTGACGGAGATCGCCTCCAAGCGTGGGGGTACCTCGGACCGCGATCGTAGACCGGGGATCCGTCGCGGCGAAGCGAAAAAAGCCGAAGAGCGGAAACGGCGGCGACGCGCGGCGAACGGGAGACGAACGACACGTCGTCCCGCGTGGCCCCGTCAGCGAGACGGCGCGCGGATCAGCACATGTTCGGCGGAATGACGTCGCTGTACTCCTCCATCGGGGTGAACTCGGTGTTCTGACGCGTCGCGCCGATGAAGTCGACCTCGATCTGGCCGTCGCTGGCGCGGAAGGTCGTGTCGCCGAAGACGGACTGCCAGTTCAGGCCGCCGAGGGCGTTGACGACGTCGTCCCCGTCGGTGCTCCCCGCCTGCTCCATCGCCTTGGCGAGCGCGCGCAGGGTCTCGAAGCCGCTCCCACAGGGCGCGTTCGGCAGGAGGCTCGTGCTGTCCGAGGGGTAGAGCTCCTTGAACGTCTGGTTGATCTCGCTGTCGCTCGTGGGGTTGTAGAAGGTCGTCCCGTACCAGCCGTCGGCGGCGCCGCCGACGGAGGCCTGAACGATCTGGTTGACCGGCTTCCCGGAGTTGAACATGAGGATCTTCTCCTCTTTGAGGTTGTAGTCCTGCGCCTGATTGATCAGCGTGATGGCGAGGCTGGCCGGCATGACGCCCGTGATGAGTTTGGCGTCGCTGTTGAGTAGCTCGGAGATGTACGAAGAGAGGTCCTGCGTCCCGAGGGGAGCCAGCGTCGTCCCGGTTACCTCCCCGCCCTCCTCGCTGAGGCGCTCGCGCAGCAGCGAGAGGTTGTTCTGCCCGAGGGAGTAGTCGGCGGCGAAGAAGTGCATCCGCTTCGGGTCGAAGTCCCGATCGATGTGGTCCGACAGATCGTTGATGAAGTCGACGCCGGCGCTGACGGCGTGCCGGTTGCTCGGCCAGATGAAGAAGGAGTAGTCCGAACAGTTGTCGCCTTCACGCGCTTCCGTGGCGGACGCCTGGGTCGGGAGGATCGGGATCTGCGCTTCGTTCTTGATGTACGGGACGACGGACGCCGTCGAGGAGCTAAGCGAGGGGCCGATGATCGCGTCGACGTCCTCCTGCGTGACGAGCGAGCGCGCGCCTTCGAGGGCGCCCGAGGGGGTGGACTGCGTGTCGCGGACGACGAGTTCGAAATCGGAGCCGAGGATCTGCCCACCGAGGTGTTCTTTCGCCATCTCCGTCCCGCGCCGGACCTCCTGTCCGGTCGTCGGCGTCGCGCCGCTCAGCGGGGCGAGGATACCGATTTTGGCACTGTCGTTACCGCCACCACCGCCGCCACCGCCGCCGCAGCCGGCGAGGGCGGTCGCGGCGGCCGTGGCTCCCGCGGCTTTGAGGAACCGACGCCGTCGCACCGAGCTCTGTTCATTATTATTAGCCATGGTGTGGGTTACGAGTCGTGCCCCGAGTTTATAACGCTTCTGTATCCGGGAAGGCGCGGGACGGCTACTCGCCGTCGCGCCAGCGCTGCAGCAGGCCGACGAGGCCGTCCGGGAGGACGAAGACGAAGACGATGAAGAGCGCGCCCAGGATCAACAGGTACCCCTCGGGGATCACCGTCCCGAGGTAGGACTCGAAGATCGTGAGGGCGAACGCGGCGACGAACGGCCCGAAGAAGGTACCGAGGCCACCGATGACGACCCAGATCGTGACCTCACCGGTCAGGCTGAAGGCCATGAGCGACGGCGAGGCGATCCCGACCGTCGCCACGTACATCGCGCCGGCGATGGAGGACACCGTGGCGGACATGACCCACGCGATGAGCTTCTCGCGGTCCGTGTCGTAGCCGAGGTACCGCATCCGGACCTCGTTCTGCCGCGTCGCGTGGAGGACGTCGCCGTAGTCCGACGAGAGGATCCAGTAGAGCAGCCCCGCGACGACGACGACGCCGAGGAGCGCGAAGTAGTAGTAGGGGACGGTCTGCGAGAGGTCGATCCCGAACACGGTCGGCGCGGTCAGGTAGCCGAGCCCGTTCGACCCGCCGGTGAGCCACGTCGTGGTGTAGGTGAAGTCGTGGACGAGGACGCCGAACGCGAGCGTGAACAGGACGAAGTAGACGAGTCCGATCCGGCGCTTGATCGGCCCGTAGCCGATCAGGAGCGCGATCACCGCCGCGAGGACGATCGCGGCCGGGAAGCCGAGCCAGAACGACGAGCCGTAGTCGACGACGAGTTTCGCCACCGAGTACGCGCCGATCCCGAAGAATGCCGCGGGAGCGAGCGTGAACAGCCCCACGTAACCGAGCGCGATGTCGACGGAGATGGCGAACAGCCCGAGGATGATCGCCTGCGTGGCGATGCTGAGGAGGTGCTGTTCGCTGACGAGCGGGAGGATCGCCAGGAGGACGACCGGAACGAGCAGCCACCGCCTCGTCTCCGTGAAGTAACGCCGGAGTTCGGCGACGGTGCTCATTCGAACACCTCCGGCTTCCCGAAGAAGCCACGTGGCTTGTACAGGATGAACACCATCGCGGCGACGAAGACGCCGAGGCGGACGTACGTCGGTTGGAGGAACAGCCAGCCGAACGCGGTGATCTGACCCACGATGAGGCTCACGAGCAGCGACCCTTTGAAACTCCCCATACCGCCGACGATGATGACGAGGAACGCGAGGATCATGTAGCTCATGCCCATGCCGGGCGAGACGGACGTCACGGGCCCCGTGAGGCCGCCGGCGAGTGCCGCGAGTGACGCCCCGATGACGAACGTCAGGGTGTAGACGTGTGCGGAGTCGACACCGAGGATCTCGGCCGTTTCGGGCTCCGTCGCGGTCGCGTGGATCTCCATTCCGAGGCGGGTGTACGAGAGCAGGGCGCCGATGCCGATGGCGACGACGGCGCCGACGAGGATGATGAGGAGGCGATGCTTCGGGTACGACGCGCCCATGACGCTCACCGAGCCGGGGAACGGCGCGGCGATCTGTCGGGCCTGATCACCGAACCGGAAGGAGAGGAGTTCCTCGATGACGACGTACATCCCGAACGTCCCTAAGAAACCGAGAAGCGGGCGCTCGTACACCCGGTGGAGGACGCTGCGTTCGAGGACGAGACCGAGGAGGGCGACCAGTACGACCGCGCCCGCGAGGCCCGCCCAGAAACTGCCGGTCGCGTCCGCGATCAGGAGCGTCCCGTAGCCCCCGAGCGCGACGAGGGCCCCGTGGGCGAAGTTGATGAGCCCGATGAGGCCGAAGATGAGGGTCAGGCCGCTCGCGACGAGGAAGATGATCATTCCTTGGCTGATGCCGTTCAACAGGTACGTGACGAACTCGCTCGACGTGAGGAGTGGTAGCTCGTACATTACGGCGTGGGTTGTGTGTCGTTGTCCATCAGTGGTTCACGAGGGGTGGAGCGACGAGCGTCCGTGTCCCGACGTCGCCGTCCGAGGTGGTTTCGATAGTCATTATCTTTCGTATTGGGGTAGAGGTGATGCCACACCATATTATGTCTTCTGTTAACTGCCGCGATAGCGGCGTGCGGCCGTCCCTCAGACCGTTAGGTATTCGTCCTGTAGCTCCTCGTCGTCGAGGAGCGCCGCGTCGCCCTCGGCGACGATGCGGCCCGTCTCGATCATGTAGCCGCGATCGATGAGCGGGAGCATCCGCGTGATGTTCTGCTCGACGATCAGCACCGCGCGGTCGTCGGTGACGAGGTCCTCGAGGATGTCGATGACGTCGTCGATGATCGTCGGCGCGAGCCCCTCCGTCGGTTCGTCGAGGAGGAGGAGGTCCGGGTCGGTGACGAGCGCGCGACCGATGGCGAGCATCTGTTGTTCGCCACCGCTCAGCGTTCCCCCGCGCTGCGACTGGCGCTCGCCGAGGCGTTCGAACTGCTCGAAGACCTCCGCCAAGCGCTCCTCGCGCGTCGCCTTGTCGATGTCACGGGGCGCGGCGAGTTCGAGGTTCTCGCGGACGGTCAGCGCCGGATAGATCTCGCGGTCCTCGGGGACGTACGCGATCTTGTCCCGGATGATGTCGTGGGTCTCCCACTCCGAGATGTCCTCGCCATCGTACACGATCCGGCCCGTCTTGCGGTCGATGCGGTTGACGATGCTGTCGAGCAGCGTCGTCTTCCCCATGCCGTTCCGGCCGAAGATGCCGACGACGTCGTTGTCGCCGACGTCGATGGAGACGTCGAAGAGGATCTGACTCTCGCCGTAGTAGGCGTTCAACTCCTCGACGGAGAGCAGGTCACTCACCGAGGTACACCTCCTTCACCGTCTCGTTAGCGACGACGTCGTCCGGCGACCCGGTGGTGAGGATGGAACCGTTGTGGAGGACGGTGATGCGATCGGAGAGCGCGCGCACGAGGTCGATGTCGTGTTCGATGACGAGCATCGTGTAGTCGCCGCGCATCTCCTCGAAGATCTGACGGACTTCCTCGGTCTCGGACTGGTTGAGTCCGGCCGCCGGTTCGTCGAAGAGGATCACCTCGGACTCCATGGCGAGCACCATGGCGATGTCGAGGAACCGTTGTTCGCCGTGCGAGAGGTTCTTCGCGACGGTGTCGAGTTCGCCGTCCAGGTGCGCGATCTCGGCGACCTCCTCGATCTCCTCGGTGTAGTCCTCCTGGGGGGTGAACGCGCTCAGGACCGTCCGCTTCGAGTCGCGCGCCGCGAGCCGGAGGTGCTTTCTAACCGTCATCTCCGGGAAGTACTGGACGACCTGGAAGGACCGACCGATCCCCATGTTGGCGATGGCCGTCGGCGATCGACCGGCGATGTTCTCCCCCTTGTACGTGATCGTTCCGCGCGTCGGGGAGAGCTCGCCGGTGATGAGGTTGATCGTCGTCGTCTTCCCCGCGCCGTTCGGACCGATGAGCCCGTGGATCTCGCCGGGTTCGAGTTCCAGATTCAAGTCCTCGACGGCGACGAGCGAACCGAACTCCTTGGTCAGCCCCTCAATAGAGAGCACGGTACCACCGACCCAGCGGGGAGCGTTCGTCCGCCCGCCGTCCCGGAGTGGCGGACGAAAGCATCTGTGTGAGCATCACTGGTCCGTCCATTATCTTTCGGGGAGGTTAATGCTTTCGGGGTACGTTCGCTCGTGACAATATAATAATAGTGCGTGATGGTGGACGGGCGGTCGATCGAGAGAGCGACCGGAGCGGCGGCCGACACCTCGACGATGCCGGCGGCCGGGGACGACGGCGGTCGCGCGAAACGAGTGGATACCGGAAGCAGGGGAGAGAGCGTCGGGCGCTACTCGCCGTCGCCGAGTTGCTTGGCGCTGAGGCGGTCGAGTTTTCCGGTGGCGGTGCGAGGGAGGGGCTCGTCGACGAAATGGTACGTTCGCGGGCGCTCCATCCGTGAAAGGTTGTCGCTGGCGATACACCAGTCGTCGAGGTCGTCGGCGGTGACGCTCGGGTCGGAGCGGTTGACGTAGGCGGTGACCTTCTCGCCGTACTCCTCGTCTGTGACGCCGACGATCGCCGCCTCCTCGACGCCGGGGTGTTCGTTGAGGCGCTCCTCGATGGGCGCGGGGTAGACCTTGATGCCCTTCGAGAGGATCATCAGGTCGCTGCGGCCCTCCAGATAGATGAAGCCGTCCTCGCTGCGGTAGCCGAGGTCGCCCGAGTACCACCAGCCGTCCTCGAAGGACTCATCCGTCTTCGGGGTGTCGCCCCACGCCCACACCGGTGCGTCGGGCGCGTTGATCACGAGCTCCCCGACTTCGCCCTGCGGGACGATGTCGTCGTACGACCCGCCCTCCTCGACGATGCGCAGGCGAACGCCCGGGACCGGTTTCCCGACGCTCTCCACGCGTTCCTCGTTCAGCTCCGCGTTCTGCATCACCGTCGAGAACGACTCCGTCGCCGCGTACATGTTCTTCACTTCGGAGCAGAGGTTCTCGCGGAGGTTGCGGAGCGTCGTGGCGTCCAGCACCTCGCCGGCGGATGTGATCGCTTCGAGCGAGGAGACGTCGTGCTCCGCCAGCGCGTCCGAGCGCAGGATCTCGCGCCACATCGTCGGGACGAGCATCCCCGTGGTGAGTTCGTGCGTCTCGATCATGTCGAGGTAGGTCTCGGCGTCCCAGTTGCTGAGGAAATGGGTCTCGGCGCCGGAGACGAGCGCGGGGAGCATCACCGAATACCACGCGGCGAACGACGGCGTGAACGTGTTCGGCTGACGCGACGAGCGATTCACCTCCGCGACATCGACCAGCGTGCTGCCGCGGAGGTAGAGGGCGCGGTGGGTGAAACACCAGCCCTTTGGCTGGCCGGTCGTGCCGGAGGTCCAGAGAACGGCGGCGAGGTCGTCCTCAGTGACGCGAATGTCGGGTTCGGCGGCGGACTGGCCCTCGACGAGGTCGGCCTTCGATTGCTCGTAGTCGGCCTGCGGCTCCGCGAGCGTGATGACGGCGGCGAGGTCGGTGGTGATCTTCTCGCGGACGCGCTCCTCGAAGAACTCGGCAGTGCGCTCGTCGACGACGAGCACGCGCGGGCGGAGTTCGTCGATGCAGTGTTGGACCGTGTTCGGCGACGCCCGGATGTGGAGGTTCGAGACCGTACACCCCGCCTTCAGCGCCCCGTTCCACAGCGAGACGTGCTCCAGGGAGTTCTGACACAACATCGCTACCCGGTCCCCCTGCGCGACGTACTCCCGGAGTCCGTTCGCCACCCGGTTGCTCTCCCGGTCGAACTTCTCCCACGTCATCGTCCGTCCTTCGACTCCGCTCCCGAACGCCGTCCCCTTCGGGTTGTTCTCCGCTGCCATGGCCGAGAGGTCGCTAATCGGGGGAACGTCGTGCTCGGACCCGTGTTGCATATAACGATAGATAATCCTGCGATTACTTATAGTTTGAGAGTTCGGATCAACGGGAGTATCGGCGCGTCTCGCCGTCAGCGTCCAGTCGCTCGGGCGAGACACTCCGTCGGCGACGCACGACCGAACTGGTGGGGAACGCCGGCGGCGGCACCGAAAGGGATTTGTGTATAACCGTCATCTTCCGGGTGATGTTCGAGCACAAATGGAAGTGTCACTGGGGGCAGGTCGATCCGGCAGGAATCGCGTACTACCCGCGTCTCGTCGACGCGATGCACGAGGCCGGTGAGGAGTTCATGGAGAGCATCGGGATCTCCTACATGGACGTCAACGAGTTCGACATGGACCTGCCGCTCGTGGCGATGGACATGGAGTTCCGGAAGCCGGTGTTCGTCGGCGACACGATCAGCATCGAGGTCGAACCGGACATCGGCACCAAGAGCCTCGGGTTCGACTTCACGGCGCGCCACGAGGACGGCGAGATCGCCTTCGAGGGCCACGAGCAACACGTCTGCGTCGACAAGAACAAACAAAGCATGGTCATCCCCGACAAGGTGCGCGATCCGCTCGAAGAAGCGATCGAGTAACGGTTCTGCGTCGTCGTACCGCGTGCGAACCGTCAGCCGGCCGTTTTCTCCCGTCTCTCGGAACCGTGCGCCCGCGTCGCCCCGCGTAGCCACAGCCCAGCGCGTCTCCCCGGCTCAGCCGCTCGTCCGCGCCCAGCACAGTATCCGATAGTATCGGATATTGCGTGACATCTCCCGGCGTATATTTACAAATATATTCTCGTAAAGAAGTGCGTCTTTGGGGAATCTAATCAACCGCGATCGGGCGACGGTCCACCGATTCCGCCGGTACGGACGTCGACGAGAGGGATTCGAGAGCGTCCGAAATGCTCCGAGAGATCAGGGCTCGCGGGGCGTCCCCGAACCGCCGTACTGATAGTTGATGGAGATGCGATTGACCGACTCCTCGATCTTCTGACGGAGTTCCTCCTGGTACGACTCGTTCTGTACGCGTCCCGAGGGGGCAACGATGTTCAACGCGCCGTGGAGTCGCTCGTCGATGAGGATCGGGACCGCGATCATGCCCATCCCGATCACCTGCTCGTCCCAGTCGACCGCGTAGCCCCGCTCCTTGATGCGTTCGCGCTCGGCCCAGAGCGCGTCGGGGTCGGTGACGGTCCGCTCCGTGCGCTCCGCCAGCGGCCCGTCGCGCAACAGCGCTTCGGCCTCGTCGTCCGGGAGGTACGCGAGGATGACCTTCCCGGACGCGTGGGTGTGGAGGGGCGTCATCGCGCCCGGATAGGTCCCGAGATTCAGCGCCTGGGGACCCTCCTCCTGGTGGAGGATCAGCCCCCGGCCGTCGTGTTCGATCGTGAGCCCGACGAGCTCGTTCGTGTCGTTCGCCACGCGCTTCATCTCCGGTTTCGCGGTCTGAAAGAGCCGATCGCGGTGCTTCATCCGCCCGGCCATCGTGTATATCCGAGGGCTGAGTCGGTACTCCCCGTCCTCCCGCGTCACGTAGCCGGTCTCGTGGAGCGTCCGGAGGTAGTCGTACATCGTGCTGCTGGGGAGGTCCATGCGCTTTGCGAGCTCGGTCGGGCCGGCCCCGTTCGTCTCTTGGAGGACATCGAGTACTTCGAACGCCCGCCGAATCGTCGTCAGCGAACGGGGATCATCGCTCATACCCGTAACTACCGTGACTGATGCCGATATATTTTCCGGAATATTCGGATGGTCGAAGTGGGGACCGGCTCACGGAAGGGAGGCGTCGCTACGCGGGTAGCGTGCGGAAAAACCGAAGGCGGCCGTCGGGTGTCAGTACTGGACGCGCTCCGTCGACTCGATCTGGCCGATCCACTGGCGATCCTCGAGGTCGCCCTCCTGCCACGCGATGGGCTCCCAGTTGGGGTCGAAGACGAGGTAGCCGCCGGCGTTGAACTCGATGCGGTGGCCGCTCTCCTCGTCGCGCGCGTAGAGGAACTTCCCGCGGGAGATGGAGTGCTGCCCGATCCCGTCCGTGGGGACGCCGCGCTCGTTCATCGCGTCGGCGGCGTCGAAGAGGTCGTCGGCGCTATCGACCTTGTAGGCGATGTGGTGGAGTCCCGGGGGCTGTTCCGCCTCGTCGTCGATGACCGCGGCCTCGATCTTGTTGCCGTTCGAGCTCACGAACGTCCCCCAGCGCGAGCCGTCCTCGCGGTCGTAGTACTCCTGGACCGTGAAGTCGAAGGTCTCCTGAAGCCACTCGGCACAGCCCGGCGCGTCGGCGTCCCAGATCTGGACGTGGTCGATCCGACGGGGGGCGACGGGGTTCGTTGTCGTCCGGGAGTACGTCTTGTTCTTCAGCTTCGAGCGCCGTTCCGCGGGCGGATCGGGCTTCTCCATCTCGTGGTAGAACTCGAAGAGGTGACCGTGCGGCGTCGAGAAGCGGATCGCCTCGCCCTGTCCCGCCTCCTCGCCGGCGTCGACCCACGTCACGTCGATGTCCTCCTCGGTTTCGAGCAGGTCCGCGTACGCTTCGAGGTCCTCGGGATTACGGGTCTGCCAGCCGATGTGAGCGACGCCGGCTCGCTCGGCCTCCGTCAGACTGACCGAGTGGTGATCGAACTCGTCGACCGCGCGGAGGTAGACCGTTCCGTCCTCCCGTTCGACCTCTTCGAATCCGACCGCGTCCACGAAGAACTCTAAGGACGCGTCGAGGTCAGCCGTTTCGAGCGCGACGTGCCCAATACGTGCTAGTTCTGGCTCGGACATACGTGAACATCATTCGTGACTCATCATTAAGCCTTCCGTACCACTGAGACTGAATGGGAATGAGAGCGCTCGGACGACCGGGCGCGGTGAGCGATACCGAGTACCGCGGCCGCTCGGAGCGATATATAACTATTTGTTGGTGGGGACACAACGGTCGGGTAGCAATGAGTAAGCAAGACGCCGTGCCGCCGGCAGCGGAGGCGCTACCCGATCCGGCCGACGCGGACAACGTCGTGTACGACCCCAGCGAAGAGCGGTTACGGGAGTTCTCCGCGCACCTGGAGACGACGACCGAGTTCGGCTCGCCCGCGTACGTCAGCGAGCAGCGCTCGCGCTCGTCTGGCCGGACGAAGAACGACGTCGACGACGAGTTCGGAAGCGAGGACTACGGCCGAATCAGAGACGCGATCGCGTACGCGCGCGAGCACGAGATGCTCTGTATCGACCGACAGGTGGGGCGTCACCCCGAGCACACGTACTGCTATCGGTACTACGTCCCGAAGGCGTACGGCCGCATCGCGCTCGCCGTTACCCGCCTCTTCGAGCCCGCGCCGGCCGACGCTGACCCCGACTTCCTCACCGTTCAGCTGCCGGACCACGACGAGCTCGCCATTCGCGCCGTTCCGGACGCCGGCGTCACCGCCGTACTCGGAAGCGACTACACGGGCGAGGCGAAGAAGGCGGCCCTCCGCCTCTTCATGTACCGCGCGAAGCGAGCCGGCGGGCTCGGCCTCCACGCGGGGAGCAAGCGCGTGACGGTCCGCGACGACGAGGGCGACCTCCGAACGGTCGGACAGGTCTTCCTCGGGCTCTCGGGCACCGGCAAGTCGACGCTCACCGCGCACGGCCTCGGCCTCGACGATCCCGAGGACGCCGTCATGGTACAGGACGACGTCTGCGCGCTCCTACCGAACGGAACCGTCGCCGGGAGCGAGGGCAACGGGCTGTACCTCAAGACGATCGGCCTCGACGCCGACGAGCAGCCCGAGGTGTACGACGCCGTCACGCACGAGTCCGCCGTCCTGGAGAACGTCGACATCGCCGAGGACGGGACGGTCGACTTCGACAGCGATCGATACACCAGCAACGGGCGCGCCACCGTGCTCCGCGAGCACCTCGACTCCGCGGCCGAGGAGATCGACCTCGAACGCGCACAGCAGGTGTTCTTCATCACCCGGAATCCGACGATGCCCCCCGTCGCGAAGCTCCCGGCGGACGCGGCCGCGGCCGCGTTCATGCTCGGTGAGTCGGTCCAGACGAGCGCGGGCGATCCGTCGAGCGCCGGGGAGGCCATCCGCGTGGTCGGGACGAACCCCTTCATCATCGGCTCCGAGGGCGAGGAGGGCAACCGCTTCCGCGACCTCGTCGACGACCTCGACGTCGAGTGTTACGTCCTCAACACCGGCTCCCTCGGGGACGGGGTGAAGTCCATCGGCGTCGAGGAGTCGACGACGATCCTCCGCGAGATCTCGCGCGGGCGCGTCGAATGGGACGACGCCGCCGAGCGCGGGTTCGCCGTTCCGACGTCCGTCCCCGGACTGGACGTAGACGAGTACGACGTCGCCGACTACGTGATGGACTACGATCGAAAGCGCCGAGAGCTCCGTGCGGAGCGCCGTGACTACCTCGAGGGCTTCGACGACCTCGACGAGAGTATCGTCGAGAACGTCTACTGACGCTCACTCGCGCGGCGTCGCGTCGAAGATCGCCTTCAGGTTCGCGAACGACTCGACCGTGCCGTCGCTCGTCTCGATTTCGAACAGCGCGCGGGCGTCCGCGTCGGCCTCTCGGAGGACGGTCTCGACGCGCTCGCGCGTCGCGCCGTCGAGCGATTGGGCGGCTGCCCACGCATCGAAGTCGAGCGTCTTCTTGAATCGCGCCGTCCGCTCGACCTCGAACCCCGCGGCGCGAAGCCACTCGCGCCACCGCTCGACGGTGTAGGACTCGACGTGACTCGGATCCCGGAGGCGCTCGACGCGGTTGAGGAAGGCGGCGAGGTCGGCGTCCGCGGGCGCGACGTTGTCCTCGATCACGAGGCGACCGTCCGCGGTGAGGACGCGCGCCGCCTCCGCGAGGAAGGCTTCGGGATCGGGGAAGTGGTGAGCGGCGATACGACACGTCACCGCGTCGACGCTGTCATCGGCGACCGGGAGACGTTCGGCGTCACCGACGACGCCAGCGACGCCGTCGAAGGCGTCGGTCGCGGTTCGCACCATCTCCGGAGACGCGTCGAGTCCGACGACATCCGGAACGCCTCGATCGGCGACCGCGCCCGCGGCGTGGCCGGCACCCGTGGCGACGTCGAGGGCGGTCGTCGCGTCGGCGCACCAGTCCGCCAGCGTTTCGAGGTCGCGGCCCTCCCCGTGAACGTCGCTCGCCAAGTAGGCGTCCGTCGCCGAGCCGAACGACGCCGCCGTCTCTCGTTTCTGATCCGTGTGGTCCGTCATTACCTCTCCTTCGTGCCGGAAGATGAAGAAGCGTCCCGTCTCGTGACGGGCGAGCGGGCGTTATCGGAGGTCGTCGATCCGATCGAGACGCTCGCTCAGGACGGACTTCGCGGAGGAGAGGTCGCCGCCCATCCGGATGATCTGGTGGCCGTCGTCGATGGCTTCGGCGACCGCCTCGGGCTCGTTCGCGATGCACCCCATCGGGACGCCGGCGTCGAGACACTGCCGTTGGATGTCGGCGATCTGGTCTCGGACCTCGGGGTGGGACTTCTCGTTCGGATGACCCATCTGCACGGAGAGGTCCGAGGGGCCGATGAACACGAAGCCGAGTTCCGGGACGTCGAGGATGTTTTCGAGGTCGTCGACGGCGGTCGTCTTCTCGATCATGACGCCGAGACAGACCTCCTCGTCCTCGGTCTCGACGTAGTCGTCCGCGCTCCCCCACGTCCGGGAGCGCCCGCTGGCGAGGCCGCGCTCGCCGGGTTCGCCGTCGTAGACGAAGCGCGTCGCCTTCGCGGCCCGGCGGACCTCCTCGGCGGAGTCGACGCGCGGGATGAAGACGTTGCGGACGCCCGCGTCGAGGACCTTCCGGATGAGCGCGGGGTCGGCGGAGGGGAGGCGAACGAAGAGTTCGGTGCCGCCGACCTCGGCGGCACGCGTCAGGTCCTCGAAGAGCGTGCTGTCGTACGGGCTCGGGCCCTGGTGTTCGAAGTCGAGCCAGACGAAGTCGATACCGAGGTCGCCGTACACCTCGATGACCGTCGGCGAGAACGTCACGGAGCGAGCCCCGAGGACGACTTCGCCGTTCTCGATGCGCTCGCGGAACGAGTTGTGTTGATCCATACCGTCTGGTCGTGCACGGCCTCCGAAGTTATAGATTCCGATAGATCGAACGAGTGGAGCGGGTGCTACGCGGCGGTCGCGCGATAAAAGACGGGTGGTCGTGGCGGCGTTACTCGTCGTCTTCGACCATCTGGAAGCGACGGCCGTCGGGGTCGCGGAAGTTCGTGATGGTGCGACCCGTGTGCTCGACGTAATAGGGATCGGAGACCTGATCGACGTTCTCGTCCTCCTTGAGCTTCTCCGTGATCGCCTCGATGTCGTCGACGGCGTAGGCGATGTGGTTGATGCCGGGGACTTCCTCGCCCTCGACCGTGTGGATCTCGAAGAGCGGGCCGTCGCCTTCCTCGGGCACCAGTTCGAAGGACTGGCCGTGGTGGGTCGTCTCCCGGTGCTCCTCGTAGCCGAGGGACTTCAGGAACTCCGCCATCTCTTCGGCGTCACTCGCCTCGATTTCGATGTGGTCGATATCTCCAAGCACGCGCGAGAGTTCGCTCGCACCGGTAGTAAGCGTTGTGGTGTGGGTGAAACGAGCGTCAGCGCCCGGCCGCGAGGCGCGTGGGAATCCGCCTCAGGCGTCCGGGAGGTCGACGTCGACGTCGTGCTGGAGGCCCGCCGCCTTCACGGTGTTGTAGAGCAGCATGGCGATGGTCATCGGGCCGACGCCGCCGGGAACGGGCGTGATGGCGTCCGCCTTCTCCTCGGCGCTCTCGAACTCGACGTCGCCGACGAGTTCGTACCCCTTGTCCGTGTCCGCATCGACGCGGTTGACGCCCACGTCGATGACGGTCGTCCCCTCGCTGAGCATCGAGCCGTCGATGAGTTCGGGAACGCCGACGGCCGCGACGACGATGTCGGCGCGGCGTGTCTTCTCCTCGAGATCCTGCGTTTTCGAGTGGCAGACGGTCACGGTGGCGTTCGCGTTCTCGCCGGACTGGACGAGGAGGTTCGCCAGCGGCTTGCCGACGATGTTGGATCGCCCGACGATGGTGACGTCCTTTCCGGTCGTGTCGACGCCCGCGGCGCCGAGGAGGATCTGGACGCCGTGGGGCGTACAGGGCTTGAAGCGCGCGTCGCCCGCGACGAGTCGCCCGACGTTCTCCGGGTGGAAGCCGTCGACGTCCTTCATCGGGTCGATGCGCTGGAGGACCTTGCGCTCGTCGACGTGATCGGGGACGGGCATCTGGACGAGGATCCCGTGGACCTCGGGGTCGTCGTTCAGCTCGTCGACCTTGTCGAGGAGTTCCTGCTCGGGGGCCTCGGGGTCGATCTCGACGTGCACGCTGTTGATGCCGATGTTCTCGCAGGCGCGCTGTTTCATCGAGACGTACGTCTCGCTCGCGCCGTCGTCGCTCATGAGCACGGTCGCGAGCCCCGGCGTCACGTCCTCGTCGGCGAGGGCGTCGACGTTCTCGCTCAGTTCGTCCTTGATACGATCGCTTACCGCGTTCCCGTCGATGATGTCAGCCATGTCTGAGTAGCACCTTGTTGTCGCCGCGAGCCCCGGACGACGCGTCGGATCGCCGAACCGATGGCGGCGAACGTGGCCTCGGGGTCGTTACGAGAACAGAGGACGCGCAGCGCACAAAATACCTTCGATGCGCTCGGGAAACGCGGGATGGGACAAAAGCCGCGCAGGGGGCCGCGAGTTACATGCACGCCCCCTCACGAGGAGGGGAACTCGCGGGTCGGGAGGGTGGTGTTACCGCTTGTCCTCGCCGTAGGGGGCGGGGTGGACGGTCGCGGAGATCTCGGTCTGCTCGTGGCGCTCGACGACCGGGTTGCCCTCGCCGCCGTCGGGCTCGCCCCAGACGATGGTGACCTCGGTCCCGGGCTCGGTGTACTCGGTGTCGAGGACCGCGAGGGAGAGGAACTTCCGCTCGTTGTAGACGTAGCTCTTGTCGGTAGAGACGCCGACGTGCTCGCCGTCGACGAGGACCTCGTCGTACGGGCAGGCCGCGTTACGCGGGTGCGGGAAGTTCATGTACTCGTTCGTCTCGCCCTCCTCGAAGAGGGAGCCGCGGACCTTCTGGAGGTCGTCGGCGTCCCATTCGAGCGTGACCTTCTCGCGCTCGGGGTTGTCGATTTCCTCTTCGAGAGCCTCGCGGCCGACGAAGTCGTTGTCGAAGCTGACGATGTGGTCGTAGCCGAGCTCGATGGGCGTGACGTAGTAGTCCGAGATGTCGTCGGAGTCGAAGCTCCCGCCGACGGAGAGGAGGCCGTCGCGGACGTCGAGCCACTCGCGATACTCCTCCATCTCGTCGCTGAAGATGGCGGGGACGACGAGCGGGAGCCACCCGAGGATGACGTTGGCCGTCTGGTAGCTCTCGGCACCGAGGCGGCGGATGTCGTAGTCCCCACCGGCTTCGAGGATCGCGGAGCGGATCTCCTCGCGCTCCTCGTAGGGACCCCAGAACTCGAACCCGGACTCGCCCGCCATGCCGTGGCGGAGGAGGTTCGTCTCCACGCCGTCGATCGTGATCGTCTCGAAGTTGAAGAAGCCGAGATCCGGGAGCGGGTCGTCGGCGGCCTCGCGCATGACCTCGACGGCGTCGGGACCCTGAACCTGGTAGCGGTAGTCGTTGGGGTCGTTCCCCGTCGCGGCGGGGCGCGGCTGGTACTCGTACTCGACGTCGTAGTCGCCGGTCTCGATGTTGTAGCGCAGCCAGTTGTGACCGGCCTGCGCACCGACGCTCAGGAGGTTGTTCTCCTCCTCGTGGAAAAGGATGGCGTCACCGAGGAAGTTCCCGTTGGGGTTGGCGACGACGAGCTGCTTCGCCTGACCGACCTCGTAGCCCTCGAAGTTGTTGACGGCGAAGTCCGAGAGGAACTCGACGGCGTCGGGACCCTTGATACGGAGGTCCGACATGTGGTAGGACTGGTCGGCGAAGGCGACGGATTCGGCCCAGGAGCGCTGCTCTTCGATCCAGTGCGTGTACTCGTCGGGGACCTCGGTGAACTTGCCGACGCCGAGGTTGCGCATCAGGTCGAGCGGGCTTCCGGCCGCTTCGACTGCCTCTTCCATGCTGTCGCTGAATGACCACTCTCTGCTCATGGTGAGTCGTAACTCATCAGTTGTGCCTGGTCTATATAATACTTTCGTGGTTCGATTCACCACACCGCTCAGAGGCGGACGTCGCGCGCGGGTCAAACAGTTCTGTCGCCCGGCGTCACCGACGCGGGCTCGACCGTCGGTGCCACGCGATCCGCCAGCGAATCTGTCCGATATGATCGGAAAATTTGAGAGGGTGAGCGTGTGAGCGGATCGCTCCCCGAGCAGGACACGCGTTCATTTACATCGATACTCGCGTAAAACGACGGTGTTCAGACGGCAGTTAAGACCGCGAGAGCGCGCGATTCGGTGGTGGGACTGGGCACAGCTCCGTGTACGTCCGAGATACGCGGAATTCGCGTGCTCCGTCTGTTCGAGCGCTCGGCGGTTCAGCGGCGATGTTGAGGGGAAGGCTTATAGTGCTGATCGCGCATAATGTAGGTGATGTACCGTGCGTACGTTCGACCGACTCGGCTGACAGCCGCCGCACGCGACGGTGGGCCGGCGGTGGGACGACCGCGGTAGACCGGAGACAATCATGGCACAAACCACATCGACGTCCCGCGACTCCACGACACTGCTCGCAGACCCGCGCTACGAACTGATGCCGTTCGATACGTTCGGCGATCAGATCGAACACCTCCCCGACGGGGCGACGGTCACGATCACCGCCTCACCACAGCTCGGTATCGAGCGGACGATCGAGGCCGCCGAGGAAGCGGCCGAGCAGGGCTTCGAGGTCGTCCCGCACGTCTCCGCGCGATACGTCCGCGGCGACGACCACCTCGCCGAGATCGCGGAACAGCTCACAGAGATCGGCGTCGACGACATCTTCGTCCCCGGGGGCGATCGCGAAGAGCCGATCGGTGACTATGAGTCCGCGTACGACCTCCTGCAGGGGCTCGAACGCATCGACTACGACTTCGAGGAGATCGGGATCACTGGCTACCCCGAGGGTCACGACTTCCTCTCGGACGAGACGCTCGCCGAGTCGATGGACAACAAGGCGCCGTACGCGACGTACATCGCCACGCAACTCTGCTTCGATCCGAACGCGGTGCTCGAGTGGATCGAGGAGATCCGGGCGCGCGGCGTCGACCTCCCCGTCGTCGTCGGGATCCCGGGCGTCATGAAGTACTCCCGCCTCCTCTCGATCTCGCGGAAGGTCGGCGTCGGCGACTCCATTCGCTTCCTCCAGAAGACGAACGGGATCCTCGGCTTCCTCCGCCAGTTCATCGGCTCGCGCGGGAACTACACGCCCGACGCGCTGATCGACGGACTCCAGCCGCACGCCGACGACCCCGAGTACAACATCCAGTCGCTCCACATCTACACCTTCAACCAGGTGCCGGACACGGAGTCGTGGCGGAAGAGTCGGCTGGGCGAGTAACGGCCGGGGCCGACTCGACGGTCGGCGTTCGGCGACCGGGTGAGTAACAGGGAGGATACCGTCTATCGGGGGTCTTCTGAGCGGACGTCTCCGCGACTTTTCCCCGCGAGCGAGAGCGCTCGGACGCGTCCGCGTCGCTCAGTTCCGGTCGGTCGGCTCGGACGGATTGAGCTCTCGGATCTCCATGGGAAGACCGAGATCGGCGTCCGCGTCGTCGACGTACGTTCGCCCGTCCGCGACTTCGAGCGCGCCCTGAACGTGGAGCCGGACGGCTTCGATGAGCGCGTCGGCCTCGAGCGGTTGGCCCTGCTCTTTGAGGTCCGCCTCCTCGGCGTCGTCCGGGACGTTGAACGCGCGCTGCGTGATGATCGGGCCCTGATCGAGATTCGGCGTGACGTAGTGGGCGGTGACGCCCGCGATCCGCGCGCCCCCGTTGACGGCCTGTCGGTAGGCGGCCGCGCCCGGGAACGCCGGAAGGAGGCTCGGATGCACGTTGATGATCCGGTTCTCGTAGTGGAAGACGAGTTCCGGGCTGATTATCTGGATGTAGCGCGCGAGGGCGACGACGTCGACGCCGTGCTCCTCGAGCAGGCGGAGGATTTCGCTCTCGTCGGGGTTCCCGTTCTCGTCGCCGACGTCGTAGAAGGGGACATCGTGTTCCTCGGCGATATCGGCGAGCGTCGAGTGGTTCCCGATGACGACCTCCACGTCGGCGTCGAGGGCACCGCTCTCGACCGCCTCGAACATCGCCTCGAGGCAGTGGCTCTCCTTCGTGACGAGGATACCGAGCGAGTCGCCGCCCTGATCCTCGGGGAAGCGGACGCGCAGATCGACGTCGAGATCGTCGCAAGCCGCCGCGAGGTCCGCCTCGAGGGCCGACTCGTCCGCGTCGGACGTGTCGGCGAGCGCTTTGACGCGGAACACGCCCTGTTCTTCCTGCTGGTCGAGTTCTTCGAGTTCGACGTCGTGCTCGAACAGCACGGACGTGACTCGGGTGAGTACCCCGGTATCGTCGTCACCGATAACGGTGACCTCGGTTAGGTTCGGATTCATCTGTGACACCAGCACGTGACCGTGCTCGCTGTGCATCCCGATTTATCCAACGGGTGCAAAAACCTATCGGTCAAACGTCGCGCTCGGGGGAGCCGTCGGCGCAATCGGCACGCACAAGTGACGCGCCCGAGATGCACGCCTATGCGAGCGATCGTCGACCAGGACATCACGCCGAGCGGACGACTGACGAACGCGCTCCCGTCGTCGTGGGACGTCAGAATCGGGATCGAGAAGGGCGGCGGCGCGCTCCTCGACGCCGTCGAGGGAGTCGAGGTCGTCTTCGTCACCTCGCGGATCCCGATGACGCGCGAGGTCATCGAACACGCCGAGGACCTCGAGATCATCGCCAAGCTCGGTACGGGCATCGATTCGGTCGACCTGGAGGCGGCCGCCGAGCACGGGATCACCGTGACGCACACGCCGGGACACAACGCGCTCTCGGTCGCCGAGCACGCGATCTGTCTCGCGCTGGCGAGCGCGCGGCGGCTACCGACGGCGCGCTCGATCATCGAACGCGACGAGTGGCGCGACGAGTACCCGCTGGGAACGCGCCTCTCGCAATCGACCGTCGGGATCGTCGGCTTCGGCGACGTCGGCAAGCGCGTCGCCTCGTTGCTCTCGGGGTTCAACGTCGAGCTGTACGCGAGCGATCCCTACGTGCCGAGCATCGACGCCGACTTCTCCGGGGCCGAGCTCACGTCGCTCGACGAGACGCTGGCCCACAGCGACTTCGTCATCGTCACCGCCGAGCTGACCGAGGAGACGACGGGTCTCATCGGCGCGGCGGAGCTCGAGGCGATGCGAGACAGCGCGATCCTCGTCAACACGGCCCGCGGTCCCGTGGTCGACGAGGCGGCGCTGCTCGACGCGCTCGACTCGGACGCGATCGCGGGCGCGGGCCTCGACGTGTACGAGACGGAGCCGCTCCCGAGCGACTCGCCGCTCCTCGACTTCGAGAACGTCGTCACGACGCCGCACGTCGCGGCGATGACGGAAGCGAGCCGGGAAGACACGATCGACCAGCTGACGGAGAACGTCCGGAACATCGTCGAGGGCGAGCGAGTGGCCGATCGGTACATCGCCACGTCGCCCTGAGGGCCCTCGCGACACGCGTCCGATAAAATCGGATGTTTTCGACTGTCCGGCGATCGTTCGGGAGATAAGCACACGCCTCCGGATCACGTTTACACGCATAACGTCGTAAATACCCGCGCGATCGGGCGTCGATCGAGGGCGAAAGAATCACTTATTTCCGACACGAATCGGAAAATATCCGATACTCGCGGATACGTTCCGTCGGTCCGATTCGGCTGTGGCTCGCGTCGAACCGGGGGAGACGCGGTGTCGTGAGAGCGTCCGGCGACGGGAGCGAAAAGAGCAAGGAATAAACGGATGCCAGTCCACTGAACGGTAATGCCAGACGAGCTTCCGGACGTGCAGGCATCGGCACCGGACGTCTCGGTGGGGTTGAGCCACGTGGGCGTGACGGGCGTCGAGAAGCTAGTGACGCTCGAACGCTCGGAGAAGCGCCCCGTCGTCCTGATGGCGGAGTTCGAGGTCTACGTCGATCTCCCGCGGGAACGCAAGGGGATCGACATGAGCCGAAACATGGAGGTCATCGACGAGACGCTCCAGTCGGCGATCGACCAACCGACGTACCAGGTCGAGGACGTCTGTGGCGAGGTGGCCGATCGACTCCTCGAGAAGCACGACTACACCTCGCAGGCGGTGGTCTCGATGGAGGCCGCGTACATGACGCGAGAGGAGACGCCCGAGTCGGAGCGCGCGACCCAGTCGACGCTGGACATCATCGCGTCGGCGACGGCACGCGAGGGAGAGGAGACCCGAGAGGAGGTCGGCGTCCGCGTGACAGGGATGACCGTCTGTCCCTGCAGTCAGGAGATGATGTCGGCGCGCGCCGCAGAGCGGCTCGCCGACCTCGGCGTAGACGAGGACGACGTGAAGTCGTTCCTCCGCGACGTCCCGCAGGCCGGTCACTCGCAGCGGGGACACGCGACGCTGACCGTCGAGACCGCCGGAACGCCGGACGTGGATCTACGCGACCTCATCGAGATCGCGCGCGACTCGATGAGCGCGCGGATCTACAACCTCGCGAAGCGCCCAGACGAGGACCACATGACGTACGAAGCGCACGCGAACGCCCGGTTCGTCGAGGACTGCGTGCGCGCGATGGCCGAGCGGGTGGTCGACGAGTATCCGGACCTGCCGGACGGGACCGTCGTCACGATGAAGCAGTCGAACGACGAGTCCATCCACCAGCACAACGCCCACGCCGAACGCGTCGCTCCCCTCGCGCAGCTCCGTGAGGAAGTCGACGGCGGCGAATAGGGAGTCCGCGGCCGCGGCGCCGCGAGTCGCGGACCGCTAGTAGTGCGCCGCCTCGACCGCCGCGTCGAAGCGGGCCGCGAGCCGCTCGGTGAGGGGACCGACCGGGAGCGCCGTCCCGTCGACGTCGACGAGCGGTCGGATTTCCCACGTCGTGTTCGTCAGAAACGCCTCGTCGGCGCGCCGGAGAGCCGCCGGATCGTACGTTCCGGTCTCGACGTCGATCCCCTCGCGTGCGGCGAGATCGAGGACGGCGCGTCGCGTCACGCCCGGGAGAACGTCGCCGTCGAGCGTCGGCGTGTGGAGGGTGTCGTCGCGAACCCAGAAGGCGTTGCTCGTCGCGCCCTCGGCGAGTCGACCGTCGGCGTCACAGAGGAGCGCTTCGTCCTCGCCGTCGAGTTCGTTCCGCGCGAGGATGCCGTTCAGGTAGTTGTGCGTCTTCGCGGCCGCGGGGATGGCCGCGTCGGGCACGCGGCGCGTCTCGACGACGCGTGCGCTCGCCGGAGCGTCCCAGACGTCGTCGCCGGCGGTACCGCCGCGCGGGAGCGGTTTCGTGACGACGATCACGGTCGGGTCCGCGGGGCCGGGCGTGAGCGCGCCCGGCTGGGCGCCGCGCGTGACCGAGACGCGGACGTAGGCGTCGGCGAGGTCGTTCGCGGCGAGCGTCTCCCGGACGCGCGCGCGGATGTCGGCGGCGTCCGGATACCGCTCGAAGCCGAGCGCGTCGAGCGTGTTCCGGAGGCGCGCCGCGTGGTCGTCCCACCGGAAGACCGTCCCGCCGTAGGCGCGGAGGGTCTCGAAGGCCGCGTCACCGTAGCGAAAGCCCCGGTCGGAGACGCTCACGCTCGCCGCGTCGGCGTCCACGAGCGCGCCGTCGACGTGGTACTGCATCGTCACCGCTGGCGCTCCGCGCCCGTGCCCGCGAGGAAGTTCGCCACGAGCCGACGGCCGAGCGAGAGATCCGCGGGATCGTCGGGTCGGCCGGTGAGAACGCTCTCCGGGTGGAACTGGACGCCGACGTGCGGTTTCTCGCGGTCCCGCACCGCCATGACGACGTCGTCGCGCTCGCCGTCCGCCGTCCACGCGGTCTCGGCGAGTCGCGCGGGGAGCGTGTCGGCGTCGACGGCGAGCGAGTGGTACCGACCGACCGTGACGGCGTCGGGGAGGTCCGCGAAGATCCCGGTACCGTCGTGGCGGATCGCGGACGGCTTGCCGTGGACGACGGCGTCGGCGCGGACGACGTCGGCACCGCGGGCGGCGCAGAGCGCTTGGTGGCCGAGACAGACCCCGAGAATCGGATAGTCGGTGTCGAAGAGCGGCACGGAGACGCCGGCTTCCGCGGGCGTCCCGGGACCCGGGGAGACGACGACGGCGGCGGGGTCGAGCGCGCGAACGTCGTCGACGTCGATGGCGTCGTTCCGGCGGACGACGACGTCCGCGTCGCTCTCGCTCGCCACGTAGTCGACGAGGTTGTACGCGAACGAGTCGTAGTTGTCGACGACGAGGACGGTCATTTCGAGACCTCCATCCCGCCGGCGTCGGCGGCGAGCGCGCGATCGAGCGCGTCGACGAGGGCCTGGGCCTTATCGAGCGTCTCGTCGTACTCGGCGTCGGGATCCGAGTCGTGCACGACGCCGGCACCGACGCGGAGGGCGTACTCGGCGTCCGTGCGGACGAGCGTCCGGATGACGATGTTGAACGCGGCGTCGCCGTCGAACCCGATCGCCGCCATGCTGCCCGTGTACGGTCCGCGGCGGGTCGTCTCCACCGACTCGATCAGCTCCATCGTCTTCGGCTTCGGGGCACCCGTGATCGTCCCCCCGGGGAAGACGGCCGCGACGGCTTCGCCGAGCGACGTATCGGGCGCCATTCGGCCGGTGACGAGCGAGACGAGGTGCATGACCCGCGAGTAGCGATCCACCCGGCGGTACTCCTCGACGGCGACCGATCCCGGCTCCGAGACCCTGGCGAGGTCGTTGCGTTCGAGGTCGACGAGCATCGCGTGTTCGGCGCGTTCCTTCTCGTCGCCGAGGAGGTCGGCCTCGTACTCGACGTCCTCGGCGTCGCTCTCGCCGCGCGGCCGCGTCCCCGCGATCGGTTCCGTGACGAGCCGATCGCCCGCCCGTTCGAGCAGGAGCTCGGGGCTCACGGAAACGAGATCGCAGGACGGGAACTCGACGAGGCCAGCGTAGGGCGCGGGGTTCACGTCGCGGAGCGCCGTATACGCCTCGACGGGATGGACGGCGGCCGGCGCGCGGAGGCGCTGGCTGACGTTCGTCTGAAACGTATCGCCCGCGCGGATCGCCTCCTTGATCCGAGCGACGCGCCCGGCGAACGCCTCGCGGCCCGCGTCGCTCTCGAACGCCGCCGTCGTCGCGTCCGGCGCGGGCGCCGGCCCGACGGCCGGATCGCCCTCCCGGGCACGCTCGGCCAGCGCCGTCGCCCGCGACAGCGCGGCGTCGTAGGCCTCGTCGATCGAGTCGTGCGCGTCGAGGCGGAGCGCGGCGACCACGCGGAGGTCGTCGCCCGGTTCGAACGGCGCCTCCCACGCGGCGAGGCACTCGTAGGCGGCGAGTTCGAGGCGCGGGAGGGCACGGTCGTCGGCCGTCGTCTCGGGGATGGCCTCGGTCTCCCGCGCCGCGTCGTACGAGAGGTAGCCGAAGAAGCCGCCGGGATACGGGACGTCGCAGCCCCCACGAACGAGCGTCTCGTCCGCGAGGAGCGCGTCGATGGCCGCGAAGGCCCCCTCGTCTTCGGGACCGATGGTCGTCACGTCCGCGGGCGTGACACCGAAGTAGCCCCAGCCGTCGGCGTCCCCGCCCGTCTCGTAGAAGAACGACGGCTCGCGCGTCCCGACGTCCGCCACGCGCCCGCCGCGTGCTCGGCGGTAGGCCTCGAACGGGTCCTCGACGGAGAGGCGGACTTCGACCGGGACGCGCGCGCCGTCGGGTGCGTCACGCGCCGCCGCGCGGAACGTTCCCCGGTCGGTGACGGGACGAACGTACTGCTTGCTCACGCGCGTAATCGGATGCGAACGAACAAACCAGTTTCGGTGGGTGTAGCATGCCCGACAGTACCGGTCGGTAACGTCGACGATGGCGGTCCGAACCGCCCGGAGCAACGCGACCGGAACGGGTGCGCTACTCCGAGACGCTCTGGACGACGACCGGACGCTCGGCCTCGAGGATGACGCGCTGCGTCGTGCTTCCGAAGACCGCTTTGCCGGTCGGGCTCCGCGAGCGGCCGGCGAGCGCGATGAGGTCCGCGTCGAGGCCGCGGGCCGCCTCGACGATCTCGGTCGAGGGGTCCCCGCTCCGTTCGATCAGGTTCGTCTCCACGCCCGCGTCGTCGAGTAAGTCCTGCGCCTCGTGGACCGACTCGATCTGTCCGACCGACGCGCCCTCCGGGTTGTCCGTGAACACGTGGAGGAGCGTCACGCGGACCTCGTCCATCTGGAGTGGCATATCGAGGATGGACTCGATCTGTTTATCGGCGCGATCCGGGTCGTCGAGCGGCACGAGGATCTCGTACATCTACGTACGCACCCTCGACAGCCGCTCGGTTCGCAGTGTTGTCGATACGACCCGCGTCCGTTCGGTTCGGCCAGCGCGCATGTTTTCGAGTTGGATCCCATCGGTAATCATAGTTTGGTTCGTCCGCGGTCTCGATGCCGACTCGAAACGAACCCCCGATCGCACGTGGGACGGTCCGAGCCGGGAAGATACCGCCGAATGATCAGATACACACATAGTCTAGCAACGAGGTAATTCCGCCGTCGCGTCGTCGCGCGCGCTAACTACATATGTGTGGGTGGCGTACGTGGGGGTATGACTGCGACCGAGACCGCGACGTTCGGTGGCGGGTGTTTCTGGTGTATCGAGGCGGCGTTCGAGGAACTCGAAGGCGTCGTCGACGTCACGTCCGGCTACGCCGGCGGGAGCGTCGAAGATCCGACGTACGAGGCGGTGTGCAGGGGCGAGACGGGCCACGCGGAGGTCGTCCAGATCGAGTACGATCCGGGCGTCGTCTCGTACGCCGACCTGCTGGAGGTGTTCTTCACGATCCACGACCCGACGCAGGTGGACCGGCAGGGTCCCGACGTCGGCTCGCAGTACCGCTCGATCGTCCTCACCCACGACGACCGCCAGCGTGAGGAGGCGGAGGCGTACATCGAGGCGCTCGACGGGGAGTACGCGGACGACGTCGCGACGGAGATCGAACCGCTCGACGCCTTCTACCGCGCCGAAGAGTACCACCAGAACTACTTCGAGAAGAACCCGAACGACGCGTACTGCACGATGCACGCGCGCCCGAAGGTCGAGAAGGTGCGCGAGGCCTTCGAGTCGAAGGTGGAACCCTCGGCGTAGGACGCGGAGCCGAGGGCGACTCGATCGACCGGCGGGAACGGCGACCGCCGGAACGCGTTTCGGGCAGGCGACCGTAGACGCGAGCGATGAAGCGACTCGGGCTCCGACTGGCGATGGCGGCGGTCGGTGTCGCGCTCCTCGTCGGATACGTCGGCGCCGCGGCCCTCGCGTACTGGGTGCTCGCCGTCCTCTGGACGACTCGACCGGATCCGACGACGGCGCTCACGATCGTCGCCGTCGCCGTGATCGTCGTCGGCTCTCTCAGCTACGCGTTCGGGACGCGACACCTCCTGGCGCGACTCGACGCTGAGCCGATCGCACGGGAGCGCGCGCCCGGACTCTACGACCGGGCGGCGACGCTCTGCGAGCGGATGGACACGGACGTCCCGGCGTTCTACGTCGGCCGGATGGCGATGCCGAACGCGTTCGCACTCGGCGGCATCGGGACCGGCGTCGTGGTCCTCGATCGCTCGCTCTTCGGTCTCCTCACCACGACGGAGCTCGACGCCATTCTCGCGCACGAACTCGCGCACTTAGAGAGCCACGACGGGTTCGTCCGGACGCTCGCGTTCAGCGTCGGCGAGACGCTCACGGGGCTCCTGTCGATCGTGCTCTTCCCGGCCGTCCTGTCGACGACCGGGCTGGCGAAGGCCTGGGCGTGGTTCAGCGGTCGACCGGACACGTGGACGCAGAACCCGGTCGGACGGGTTCGGCGCGTCCTCGATGGGGTGATCGGGTTCGGCCTCATCGCGCTCACGTTCGCCGTCAACGCGCACTCGCGACACCGGGAGTTCGCCGCGGACGACCGCGCGGCCGACGTGACCGACGACCCGATCGCGCTGGCGCGGGCGCTACGGAAGATCGAACGCGCGAGCCGGCCCACGTGGGCGGTCCTCTCGCCGTTCTACGTGCACAGCGACGACGACGACGTGGAGAACCCGATCGAGCGGTGGTTCTCCACGCACCCGGATCTCGACGAGCGAGTCGAGCGTCTCCGGGAGAAGGCGGCCGCGTCGGACGACACCGTTCAGGTTCGTGTCGAGTGATTCGACGTTCCGATAATCTGCAACCTGAGACGGTCACGACCGACGATACTGCGGACAGAGTGGTGTCGGTCGCGCTGGGCCAAGACGGAACAGACGCACATCGATCCACCGATCCCGAACTCTATCGACGGCTATCGTCCCCGTCGACGGTGCAACAGCGAGGGACTGGATCGACGGGCAACACCACTCTGTCCGCAGTAAATCGGTCCGAGACGGAAGCAGACGGTGCAGTTGGACGATCGGTTCACGGCCGAAGAGTCGAAAGGAGTACGAGCCGACGACGTGTGTCGGTCACACGAGTCGAGAGCGAGACGGTACGACCGGGTGGCGACAACCGGCGTGATTCGAGACGATGACCGACGAGGGACACCCCACGATGTCCGCTGTTCTTCGAGCGTCCGCGATCCGCGACGACGGGACGAACCCTCCCCCCACTTTGTCCGCAGTAATCGCGTTCGGGGGCACGGACGGGGGGAGAAAGAAGAAGTGTATATTGCTGGTAAATGCGGCACGAGGATATTTTCACCGCCTCTGTCGGGATCGGTAAAGGACGACGCTGTCGGGAACTCCAACGTTTCTAATAACTAACATTTCCTTAATAACCCAGTGCGGGTACTATTTGCTATACTCCTACTTAGAACTATCGTCCATCTAGAAACTCTTCTCTCACTCCCGCCCCACTATTTTTCTCGTTACTGCGGACAAAGTGGGGGGAGGGTCGTGGCCGAAATCTTGATGTGCCATCGTTCGTCGTATATATATTCTGTAGAACTGCGGACACTGCGGACGCGGTGGTTTTATTATGCGATCCGACGAGGGGTGTTCGTATGGGACTCTTCGAGCGGGACACCGATATCTATCGGGACCGCGACGCGCTTCGGGAGGACTACCAGCCGGCCGAGCTGGTCGGGCGGGACGAGGAACTCTCCACCTACACGTCCGCCCTCCAGCCGGTCATCAACGGCGAGCAGCCGAACAACGTCTTCCTCTACGGGAAGACTGGCGTCGGGAAGACCGCCGCGACGCGCTACCTCCTCGACCACCTCCGGGAGGACGCCGAGGAGTACGACGACATCGCCCTCGACATCATTTTCCTCAACTGTGACGGGCTCTCCTCTTCCTATCAGGTCGCGACCCATCTCGTGAACGAACTGCGCGCCGAGCACAATCAGATCAGCACGACGGGCTACCCGCTCGCGACGGTGTACGAGATGCTCTGGGAGGACCTCGATTCCCACGGCGGGACCGTCCTCATAGTCCTCGACGAGATCGACAACATCGGCGACGACTCCATTCTCTATCAGCTCCCGCGCGCCCGTGCGAACGGCAAGCTCGAAGACACGCAGGTCGGCCTCATCGGCATCTCCAACGACTTCTCCTTCCGCGACGACCTCTCCCCCAAGGTCAAGTCCTCGCTCTGTGAGAACGAGATCCACTTCCCCGCCTACGACGCCACCGACCTGAAGGCCATCCTGAAACAGCGCGCGGACGTCGCGTTCCACGACGGCGTTCTCGACGACGGCGTCATCCCGCTCTGTGCGGCCTACGGCGCGAAGGACGCCGGCGACGCCCGCCAGTCGATCGACCTCCTGATGAAGGCGGGTGACGTCGCGCGCGACGACGAGGCGACCACGATTACCGAAGACCACGTCGATCGCGGCCGCACCGCGCTCGAACGCGGCCGCATCGAAGAGGGGATCAGGGGGCTCACCGAACACGGCCACCTCGTCCTCTACGCGCTCGTGACGAACGATCTAGAGGGCGAAACGCCGATCCGCTCGCGCGACGTCCGCCCGCGGTACACGCGCTTCGCCGAACTCGCGGAACGCGATCCGCTCGTCCCGCGCCGGATGCGCGATCACCTGAGCGAACTCGCCATGCTCGGGATCATCTCCGTGACCGAGCGCAACGAGGGCCGTCGCGGCGGGACGTACCGGGAGTACGAACTCGACATGCCCGTCGAGCAGGTGTTGAGCGCGCTCTCGGAGACCGTGAAACTCGTCGGCGTCCACGAGTCCGTCGTCGAACTCGCCGAGGACGCTATGCCGGATCTCACGACGGCGGTCGCCAGCACCGAGGGCGACGGATCGGATGGTGAGACACGGGCCGACCCGGATCGCTCGGACGCGTCGTTGGCGTCCTTCGAGTAGCGCTCCCCGAGCGGGGCCAGCGGCCCCGCCCGCCGTCCCTCCGCGATCGATTACTGCGGACACGGTGGGGTAGGCGGTAGCCCCGTCCGCCGTCCCGATCGGTCACGCCGACGATTACCGCGGACGCGGTGGTGTCGGTGCGGAACGGCGGACACGCCGGGGTCGTTCGTCGTCGGTCCTCGTCGCCCGTCTCGACGAGCGATCCACCGTTCCGAACCGAAAGCCCCCAGTAGCACCTCGTCCTCCGTACGTTCGTGCGCGTCCTCGTCACCGGCGCGACCGGTCGATACGGCTACGCCGCCGCGCTCGCGCTCCGTCACGCGGCCGTCGACGTCACGGCGCTCGTCCGCGACCCGGACGCCGACGCCGCCGGCGACCTCGCGGAGCGCGGCGTCCGCCTCGCCCGCGGCCGGCGTGACCAACTCGACCACGTCGAGGACGCCCTCGCGGACGCCGACGCCCTCTTCCTCGCCGTCGGCGGTCCGGGTGCGAGCGCGCGAACCGCGGCCGAACGGGCCGACACGCTCGTGCGCGCCGCCGACCGCACGGACGCTACCGTCGTCCACGCGTCGCTCCTCGCCGCCGACACGCGCCCCGGCGTCCCCCTCGTCGACGTCCGCGGTCGGATCGACGCGGACCTCGTCTCCAGGGACGTCACGCACGTCTCGTTGCGTCCCGGCGTCCCCCTCGATGCCTTCGAGCGCGTCCGCGGAACCGTCGAGACAGAGGGACGACTCCCGTTCCCGCTCGACGGACACGCGCGCGTCCCGCTGACCGACCCGCGCGACGTCGGTCGGGCCGCCGCGGCCGCGTTCACGGACGAGCGCGCGCCCGCGGGCGAACGCCTCCCCATCGTCTCCGGGACGCACTCGCTCTACGACGTCGCCGACGTCCTCGAAGCCCTCCTCGATCGATCGATCACGGCCGATCCCCGGGGACCGAGAGCCGCCCCGCGCGCGCTCACCGCCTTCTACCGGTGGGCGAACGAGGGGGCGCTCCTCGGCGCCGACACCGACGCGCTCCGGGAACGCTACGGCGTCGCCCCGTCGCCGATCCGCGACTACTTCGAACGCGCCGGGTGGGCGTAACTCACTCGTTCCACGGCGCCGCGGGGAAGTCGACGAGTCGCTCCTCGCGCTCGATTCCGTCGATGCGCGCGACGTCCCCATCATCGAGATCGAGGTCGAGCGCGCCGTAGTTCTCGACGATGTGCGCCTCGGAGGTCGCCTTCGGAATCGCCGCGACGTTCTCCTTCGAGAGGAGCCACGCGAGCGACACCTGATACGGCGTCGCGTCGTGCTTCCCGGCGATCTCGACGAGTTCGGGGACGTCCGCGACCTGCCCGCGCGCCACCGGGCAGTAGGCGACGAGCCAGTGGTCGTCGGCGAGCGCGCGCTCGTGGAGGCCGTCCTGCTGGAGGAGCGGGTGCATCTCGACTTGATGAGCGAAGACCGGGCTCTCCAGGTGCTCGATGGCCTCTTCGAGGAGGTCGGGCGTGAAGTTCGACAGCCCGACGTTGCGGATCGCGCCCTCGGTGCGCAGGGTGTCGAGCGCGGGCAGCGTCTCCGCGGGGTCGTAGCCGTCTATCGGCCAGTGGACGTAGAGGAGATCGACGTACTCCGTGTCGAGCGCTTCGAGGCTCTCCGCGGTCGTCTCGTGGACCGCGTCGCGCGCGAGGTTGTCCGTGTCGAGCTTCGTGGCGAGGAAGACCTCGTCGCGCTCGACGTCGGCGTCGGCGATACCTCCCCCGACGTACGTCTCGTTGTCGTACATCTGTGCGGTGTCGACGTGTCGGTATCCGGCTTCGAGCGCCGCTCGAACGGCGTTCCGACAGTCCGCGGGATCGGTGTTCTCGTACGTCCCGAGGCCGAGCCGGTGGAAGTCGCTCATCGCGCCGACGTACGTCCGTCGGCCCGAAAACACTACGGGCCCCGGCGCGCCTCACACGACTCGTCGCCCCCGGTTCTCGGTCCGCTTCGTCTCGTCGGCCCCCTGCCCGTCCGCCTCCCGACGACTCCGACGCGGCCGTGTCCGCTCGCCCGCACCGCCGTCACGCCTATATTCGAGACCGCCTTTCGTCCACACGTATGACACGACGCAACCCATTCGACGACATCGACCGGCTCTTCGATCGGCTGAACCGTCAGTTCGAGGACGCGGCCGAGATGTTCGACGCGGAAGGCGGCGACGCGCTCACGGGCGGTTTCGCCGCCGACGTCGAGGACGCCGGTGACGAGTTCGTCGTCACCGTCGACCTCCCCGGCTTCGAGAAGGAGGACGTCGACGTCCGCGTGCAGGACCGCGCGCTCTCCATCACCGCCGAGCGGACCACGGAGACGGGGTCGAGCGAGGGCGACGACGACGAATCGACGTACGTCCGCCGCGAACGCCACGGCCAGTCCGTCTCTCGTCGGCTGACGCTCCCCGAGCCGATCGACACGGACGACGTCGCCGCGACGATGAAAAACGGCGTGCTCACCGTCACGCTCGGAAAGGAAGACGGCTCCGGCGGCCACCGCATCGAAGTCGAGTAACGCCGCGCTCTCCCGTGTCTTCGGCTTTCGATTCCGTTCAGACGTCGACGACGCGTTCGATCCGCGCGCCGGGCTCCGGATGATCCGCGCCGTCGAGTCCGGCGACGGCGTCCATGAAGGCGACGCGATAGCTCGCCGGCCCCTCGTAGTCGCCGAACGCGCCTTCGGCCGCGACCTCGCCCGCGACGCCGAAGGAGAGCGCGCCGGCGAGCGCCGCCGTCTCCGCGTCGTCGAGCGCCGCGGCGAAGGTCGCCAGCGTCACGCCGAGCATGCAGCCGGTGCCGACGATCCGGCCGAGCATGGCGTTGCCCGCCGCGACCTCGTAGGCCGCGTCGGCCGTCGCGACGACGTCCGTCTCGCCGGACGCGACCACTACCGCGTCGGTGTCTCGCGCGAGCGCCACCGCCGTCTCCGCGACGTCGGCGTACTCGCCCACCGATTCGACGCCGCGGACGTCGGCGTCGTCGCCCGCGAGCGCCGTGATCTCGCCGTAGTTCCCCTTGACGACCGCCGGATCGAGGTCGGTGACGAGCGCGTCGGCGACGCGGTCACGGGTCGGCGTCGCGCCGACGCCGACGGGGTCGATAACGAGCGGGACGCCGTGCTCGTTCGCGGCCCGTCCCGCCGTCATCATCGCCGCCTCGCCGGCCTCGCTGACGGTCCCCATGTTGAGGAGACAGCCCTGCGCGCCCGCGACCATGTCGCCCACCTCGCGCGCGTCGTCGGACATCACGGGGAGGCCGCCCCAGTGGAGGGCGACGTTGGCGACGTCGTTGACGGTGACGGCGTTCGTCACGCAGTTGATCAGCGGCTGTTCGTCCCGGATCGTGCCGAGGCAGTCGGCGATGGTGAAGTCGGTGGTCATGGGCTTCCTCTCGCGCTCCGTACCGCCTCCGCGAGTTCGCGCGTCGCCGCCTCGGGGTCGTCCGCGGCGGTGATCGCGGAGACGACGGCGACGCCGTCCGCGCCCGCCTCGATCACGTCCGGGGCGTTCGCGGCCGTGATCCCGCCGATCCCGACGATCGGAACGTCGACCGCGTCCGCGACGGCGGCGACGGTCTCGGGTCCGATCTCCGCGTGTTCCTCGCGGACGTCCTTCGAGTCGGTCGCGTAGACGGCCCCCACGCCGAGGTAGTCCGCGCCGGCCTGCACGGCCCGTCTAGCGGCTTCCACGGAGGAAACCGAGCGGCCGACGATCGCGTCGTCACCGAGCACGTCGCGCGCGGCGGCGACCGGGAGGTCCGCGTCACCGAGGTGGACGCCGTCGGCGTCGACGGCCGCCGCGATGTCCACGCGGTCGTTGACGAGGTAGGCGACGTCCGCGTCGCGCGTCTGCTTGCGCAGCGCGCGCCCGAGGTGGTAGCGCTCGCGCGCCGTCGCGCCCTTCTCGCGCAACTGCACGGCGTCGACGCCGCCGGCGATAGCGGCCGCGACGACGTCCACGGTCGTCCGTCCACGCGATCGACTCCCCTGCGTGACGAGGTACGTGCCGAACTCGCTATTCACGGGTTGTAACCCGTAGTGGTCCGCGCGCCGAGAAAACCGTTGTGGTCAGCGCTGGCGCCGATGGGTGCGTTCGCCACCCACACGTACATGGTGATCGACGACCTCCGAACGAGTGTGTTCACTGTTACCTCGGCGGACGGCACGGCGATCGCCTACGAGCGCATCGGTGACGGGCCGCCCCTCGTGCTGGTCCACGGCACCGCCGGCCATCGAATCGACTGGCGAGCGGTCGCGCCCGCGCTCGCCGAGTCGTTCACGCTGTACGTCGTCGAGCGACGCGGACGCGGAGAGAGCGGCGACGCCGAGGGGTACGACATCGAACGGGAGTACGCGGACGTCGCCGCGGTCGTGGAACGCGCCGCGGCCGAGGCCGATCCCGACGCGCCCGTCTCCCTTCTCGGGCACTCGTACGGCGCGATCTGCGCGCTCCACGCCGTCCGCGAGACCGACGCCGTCGATCGGCTCGTCCTCTACGAACCGCCGCTCGGCGACGTCCCCGAACCGGACGGCGCGGCGGCCGACATCGAGCGCCTGCGCCGCGAGGACGGTCCCGACGCCGCGACCGCCGCGTTCCTCCGCGATGCGGTCGGTTTGAGTGACGTCGTGATCGACTCGATGCGCGGCGACGAGCTCTGGCGCGCCCGCCTCGACGCTATCTCGACGGTTCCGCGCGAGATCCGCGCGACGCAGACCGACCGCTTCGATCCGGCCGCGTTCGCCGACGTCGCGGTCCCGACGACGCCCCTCCTCGGTGGCGATAGCCCGCCCGCGATGCGACGCGCCGTGGCGTCCGTCGCCGACGCGCTCCCCGACGCCGCCGTCGTGACGGTAGAGGGGTGCGCGCACATGGCGATGCACGCCGACCCGGAGCAGTTCGTCGCGGCCGTGCTGGACGCCCTCGACGAGTCCGACTGAGCACCGATCGACCTGCGCCCCTCACAGACGGTCGAGCACCCGCTCCGCGACCCGCTCGTACGCCCGCTCGCGGTCGTCGCCGCGGACGCCGACGATCACGTGATCGACGCCCCACGCGTCGAGCTCCCGGAAGTAGTCGCGGAACCACGCCGCGCCCGCGCGAAAGCCCTGATTCACGTGCTCCGGGTCGGACTCCAGATCCCCCGCGAGATCGACGGTACAGGTCGTCACGAACGGGGCCGCCGTCCGCTCGTTCCAGTCGTCGAGATAGCTCCGCAGGGCGTCCTCGGGGAGGTGGTAGAAGAGCCAGCCGTCGCCGTGTGCGGCGATCCACTCGCGGGACTGGCGGCTGTTGCCCGTGACGAGCAGCGGGAGGTCGCCCGCGGTCGGCTTTGGTACGACGTCCAGCGTTCCGTCGAGCGTCCCCCACCGGGTCTCTACTTCGGGATGCGCGTCGCGCCACGCCGCCCGGAGGACCTCGACGCTCTCGCGGAACGCCGCACCGCGTTCGTCCTCCGCGACGCCGAACGCCTCGTACTCCGGTGGCCGGTCGCCCGACGCGACGCCGAGGACGAGTCGCCCCTCCGAGAGGTGATCGAGCGACGCCGCCTGCTTCGCCACGTGGAGCGGATGTCGGAGCGTGAGCACGACGCTCGCCGTCCCGAGCGCGACGTCGTCCGTCCGCGCGGCGACCCGGGACAGCCACGTCCACGGGTCGAAGGTCTGGCCGGTGTCGCCGAACTTCGGCCAGTCCGTCGGCACGTCGCGCGCCCACAGCGCGTCGAACCCGAGCGCTTCGAGGCGTTCGGCGAGCGCGAGCTCGCGTTCGACGTCCGGACGGGACGTCCGGGCGCTCGTCAGCGGGAACGTCGCCCCGACCGTCAACCCGTCGTCCCCGAACAGCCGCTCGTACCCCCGATTCGCGTTCTCCACGCACGCATTGGGGGACGCGACGACCAAAAACCACCGGTCCCGCGTACTGCGCCACCCGATCCGGCGTCCACTACGCTATTGTATCACCGCGTGATATCCCCGGGCATGCCGTTCACGATCCCAACGCGCGCCACCGCGGAGGTGGCCGCGTGACCCGACGCGCCGCTCCGGTCGACTACCCCGTCGCGCTCACGATCGCCGGTAGCGACTCCGGCGGGGCCGCGGGCATCCAAGCCGACGTGAAGACGATGGAAGCCTGCGGCGCGTACGGGACGAGCGTCGTCACGAGCGTCACCGCGCAGAACACCCGCGGCGTCCACGGCGTCCACCACCTTCCGCCCGAAGACGTCACCGCGCAACTCGACGCCGTCACCGACGATTACGACGTCCTCGCGGCGAAGACGGGAATGCTCGGTACGCCCGAGACCCTCGACGCGGTCGTCGACGCCGTCACCGACTTCGACGGCCCGCTCGTCGTCGATCCTGTCCTCGTCGCCACCGCGGGCGACGTGCTCGCCGACGACACCGTCGCCGCGGCCTACGACGCGCTCTTCGCGCACGCGACGCTCCTCACGCCGAACGCGGACGAGGCCGCGACGCTCACCGAGACGGCCATTCAGACCCGCGACGACGCCGTCGCCGCCGCCCGAGCCCTCCGCGAGCGAGGGGCCGACGCCGTCCTCCTCACCGGCGGCGACTCGTACACCGACGACGAGCGGGCCGTCGACGTCCTCGTCACCGACGACGCGGTTCGGACGTTCGTGGGCGAGCGCGTCGACACCGAACGCACCCACGGCTCCGGCTGTACGATCTCGAGTGCGATCACGGCCCGACTCGCGCGGGGCGACGACCTCGAAACCGCCGTCGCCCGCGGGATCGACGTCGTCGCGCGCGCCATCCGGTACCCCCACGCCGTCGGCGGCCCCACCGGAAGCGTTCATCACCTCGCCACGCTGCGCGACGACGCCACCCGGGACGACGTCGCCACCGTCGTCCGCGACCTCGCGGGGCTCGATCCCGTCGCCGACGCCGCGGGCGCGACGCCGTACGCCGAATCGCTCGCCGACGTCGCGGGCGGCGCGGGTGGTCGGTTCGGCGACGCCGGCCGCCTCGGCGAGGTGCTGCTCGCCGCGCGCGAGCGCGACCCGGCCTATCGCTACGCGCTCACGCTCGACCGCGCGGACGCGCTCGCGGCGGACGCGACGCCGGTCGACCTCGATGCCGCCGACCTGCCCGCGCAGCGCGTCGCCGAGACCGCCGTCGCCGCGGACGCCGACGGCGCGGCGGTACGCGACCCCGACGGGACGGCGACGCTCCTCGCGCCGAGCGCCGCGGCGCTCCGCGATCGCCTCGCCTGAGAACGCCGCGCGCTACTCGCGGTACTCCGCCAGGAGGTCCTCCAGGAGGAGCGCCCGGGGATCCGCCGGCGAATACCGACCGTCGAGGAGCTCGGTCGCCGTCTCGACGTCGCCGCGCATCGCCAACTGGCGGACGCGGGCGGCCGTCCGGATGAACTCGTCGTCCATCGACCCCTCCTCGGATCCGTCCTCGCCCGGCCCCTCGTCCGGGAACACCTCGGCGTACAGTTCGTCGTAGTCCAGCATCGCCGGCTCGTACTCCTCGTCGACCTGTTCGAGGACGCACTCGACGGCGAAGCGCTGGAACTCGGAGCGGTTCGTGAAGAGCCCGCGCTCGACCAGTTCCTCGGCGGCGTCGAGTACCTCCTCCGGGAACCGGACCGTCGATTTCACCATTCTCGTAGGCAGTGGGGTTCGATCGGCGTAAAACTACCCCCGCCTAGCTCAGGAAGAGCCGTCGGTCTGCGCGCTCGTGTTCCATCGCGTGCACGTCCACGAGCGGTGCGAACGCCTCCATCCGGTCGGTCCCCCGGTCTTCGTTCGCCGCGACGACGGCCGCCGCGACGGGCGCGAGGTCGTCGAGGACGCGCTGGGCGGTGACGTGCCCGAGACTCAGGAGCCGCTGGGCCGCCCCGAGCATGTCCGTGAGGAAGGAGTGGGCGTGCACCAGACAGGCCTCCCCGGCGTCGATACCGCGCCGCGCGGCCACGAGCCCGAGCGCGACCGGGTAGTTCCCCGGCGCGTCGCCGCTCGCCACCCGCTCCTCGTACGCCGCGACGACGGGATCGCCGCCGGTCTCGGCCTCGACTTCGAGGAGCCGTCGACCCGCTTTCGTCGCGCTCTCGCGGAACTCGGCGGCGAGCGTCGTCGCCCGCACCGTCTCGTCGACGTCGCGGACCGCATCGAGGTCGTCCGCGACCGCGTGCGCCGCCCGGATCGCCACCGTCTCGCAGGGGCCGACCTGTCGGCGGAGGTAGCTCTCCAACACCTCGCGTAGGTCGTCGCCGTCGGCGACGGCTCCCGATTGGACGAACTGCTCCAGCCCGTAGGAGACCGTGTTCCCGCCGACCGGGAGGAACGAATCCGCGAACCGATACGCCGCGAGTCGCGTGCGCGCGTCGGTCGCGTCCGTACTGTCCGCCGTTGTACCGCTCGTATCCGTACCACCCGCGCCCGGGTCGCTCGCGTCCCCGTCGTTCACGACGCGTCACCCTCCGGCGTCCGCACGCCACCGTGCGCGTGGTGAGCGTCTCCGTCCTCGTGGATGCGATCGTGCTCCTCCTCGCCGCGTACGTGGTCGTGATCGCTCCCGTCGTGCGCGTGGTCGCCGATCCCCCCGCCGTGCCCGCCCCCTCCCTCGTCGTGGGCGTGATCCGGCGTCGCGTCGTCGAACAGCGTCGGATCGACCTCGCGGACGTCGACCGTCGCGCCGTCGGGGAGGTGGTCCGCGACTTCCGCGCGCTGACGTTCGATCGACTCCGAGACCGCGATCAGGACGTCGCTCCCCCGCACCGCCAGATCGCGGTGGCGGTTCCCGACGACGTGGCCGAGCTTCGCCGCCAGTGCCATCGCCGTCGGCGTCGCCGTCGCCTCGTCCATCGAGACGACGAGCGCCTCGCGCGCGGCGAGGCCGACGACGAGCAGGCGCCCGTCCTCGCCCGCGAGGACGTCACCGGGTTCGAGGCCGCCCGCGTCGGTCGTCACGACGCCGACGTCCGTGCCGTCGTCCGTCTCCGTGCGGAAGCGCGAGCGCTGTCTCGTCGTCTCGTCCAGCGTGACGCGCCGGACGTCGCCGTCCTCGCTCGCCGCGACGCGCGCCGCGACGTCGTCGTCCGTCCGTTCGTTCCCGAGGTAGGTGTCGTAGAGTTCCATCGTGTCTCCGCGTCAGTATTTACGCTGGTCTGGGGCCGGGGCGTCCAGCAGGGCGCGACTCGCCTCGTCCCACGCCGCGTCGAGCGCCTCGCGCACGTCGTCCGCCCGGTCACCGAGCGCGCGGACGAACGCCCCGCCGTCGCGCGGGAGCGCCGTCGCACTCGCACGCGCCGGGCCGTCTGTGAGCCGCTCCGCCAGTCGGTCGCTCATCGCCGTCGAATCGACGTCGCGCGTCGTCACCACGTAGCACGTCCCGAGCACCGCGTAGTCGCCGAGGACGCCCGCGCGGCGCGGATCCGCGTCCCCGGTCCCTGGTGCGAGGTGCGTCGTATCGGAGAGGATCCGTCCGCCGGGACCGTCGACCGTGGTGCGCGCGTAGTAGCGCTCGAAGTCGAACGCCTCGTCGCGCGCCAGCCGACCCGGAACGACGACGTCGGTCAGGATCGCGCTCGCGTCGCGTCCGAGCGTCACGGCCGTCTCGCCGCAGTAGCGCGCGTTCGGGTGGAGGATCGTCTGCTCGGGGACGTACTCGACGTGCGCGCCGTCCCCGACGACGAACGTCGCGTCGACGCGCCCGTAGTTCGCGTCCATCGAGAGCACCTTGCTCGCGCTCCCAGTGCTGACGTGCGCGCGCGCGTCCGCCTCCGCGGTGACGACCATCCGGTTCCGGTCGCCCTGCGCGACACCGCCGGTCGGACTCTGCACGTACGCCGACGCGAAGTCGGGCCGTCCGACGTCGTGATCGAGCGTTCCGCTCAGGTGGTACGGGACGCGCGCGTAATCGGCGACGAGGTCCGTCGTCCCGTCCACGCCGACGGCGAACGTCGCCTCCAACTCCCCGGTCTTCCCCGGAGACCCCACCCCGACCTGCGGGAGCGGCTCCTCCGCGTACGGCTCGAACGCCGGCGGGAGGTCTCGCGCGTGCGCGAAGATCGCCCCGTTCTCGTCGTTCTTCGCGGCCCACCCTTCATCGCTCCTCGCGGCGTCCGCCGCCGTCGTCTCCCCACTCTCGTCGTCCTCGTCGCGCGCCGCCTCGCTCCCGCCGGTCGCGTGCGCTTCGTCCGTCGCCATCTACGCGAACAGCACCTCGGTGCGGACGTGGTCGATGACGTCCTCGACGCCCGTCTCCGCCTTGCAGTCCGTGAGGACGTGGGGCCCCTCGCGGACGGCCTCGGCGTCGCGTTCGATCTTCTCCAAGTCCGCCCCGACGTGGGGCGCGAGGTCGGTCTTGTTGACGACGAGGAGGTCGCAGTCGACGACGCCCGGCCCGCGCTTCGCGGGGATGTCGTCGCCCTCCGCGACCGAGATGACGTAGAGCGAGTAGTCCGCGAGTTCGGGATCGAACGTCGCCGCGAGGTTATCGCCCCCGCTCTCGACGATCACGAGGTCGAGCTCGGGGTGTTCGTCGACGAAGTCGTCGATCTGTCGGAGGTTCATCGAGGGGTCCTCGCGGATGCCCGTGTGAGGGCACGCGCCCGTCTCGACGCCCGCGACGAGGTCCGCGGGCACGACGCCGGCGAATCGCTCGCGCAGGGCGTCGGCGTCCGCCTGCGTCAGGATGTCGTTGGCGATGACGCCGACGTCGAGGCCCGCGTCGCGCAGCCGGGGGACGACCTCGCTGATGAGCGACGTCTTCCCGGAGCCGACGGGACCGCCGATCCCCACGGTGGCGACGTCGCGGTGCGTGAGACGCGAACTCATTCGCTCCCGACCTCGCGCGCGGTGTCGGTGCGGATCGGATCGTGCACTGTGACGAGCTTCGTCCCGTCGCGGAACATCGGCTCGACCTGCACCATGTCGATCATCTCCGGGACGCCGTCCATGACGTCCTCGCGGCCGAGGAGACCGGTCGCGCCCGCCCGCAGCTCCGCGACGTCCCTTCCCTCGCGCGCGCCCTCGAAGATCCAATCGGAGATGTACGCGACGGCCTCCGGGTGGTTGAGTTCGATGCCGCGCTCCTTGCGGTCGCGCGCGAGCTGCGCCGCCGTGTAGATCGTGAGCCGTTCGCGTTCCTTCGGCGTGAGATTCATAGCATGTAGCGTTGGGTGAGAGGCAGTTCCGCGGCCGGTTCGCAGGTGACGTGTTCGCCGTCGACGCGCACCTCGAAGGTCTCGGGGTCGATCTCGATGTCGTCCGGCCGGGTCGCGTTGCGCACCATGTCGCCCTTGTCGATAGTCCGTGTGCCGGAGACGGCGACCGTCTCCGTATCGAGGCCGTACTCGTCGCCGACGCCGCGCTCTTTCGCCGCGGGGCTGACGAAGGCGAGCGAGAGGGCGTGTTTGGCCTTTCCGACCGCGCCGGCGCGCGGGCGCTGCATGATCGGCTCGCAGGTCATCAGCGAGCCGTTCGACTCGCCCATCTCGCCGTAGACCGGGAACCCGCCCTTGAACGTCACGTGGGGCTTGCTCCCGAAGAACGCCGGGTCCCAGAGGACGAGGTCGGCGAGCTTCCCGGGTTCGAGCGTGCCGACGTGATCGTCGATCCCCGCGGTGATCGCGGGGTTGATCGTGTACTTGGCGAGATAGCGCAGCACGCGCTCGTTGTCGCCCGCGCCGTCCTCGGCGAGCGGCCCGCGCTGGCTCTTCATCTTGTGCGCCGTCTGCCACGTCCGCGAGACGACTTCGCCCATCCGCCCCATCGCTTGGGAGTCGCTCGTCATCATCGAGATCGCGCCCGTGTCGTGGAGCACGTCCTCGGCGGCGATGGTCTCCGCGCGGATGCGCGATTCGGCGAACGCCACGTCCTCGGGGACGTCCGGGTTCAGGTGGTGACAGACCATCACCATGTCGAGGTGTTCGTCGAACGTGTTCTCGGTGTACGGCATCGAGGGGTTCGTCGACGACGGCAGGACGTTCGCGTCGCCCACGGCCTCCATGATGTCCGGGGCGTGCCCGCCGCCCGCCCCCTCGATGTGGAAGAGGTGGATCGTCCGGCCGTCGATGGCCGCGACGGTGTTCTCCAGGAACCCGGTCTCGTTCAGGGTGTCCGTGTGCATGGCGACGTGGACGTCCTCCTCGTCGGCGACGGTGAGGCAGGTGTCGATGACGTCGGGCGTCGCGCCCCAGTCCTCGTGGATCTTCAGCCCGCAGGCCCCGGCCTCCAACTGCTCGCGCAGCGGTCCGGGTTCGCTCGCGTTCCCCTTCCCGTAGAAGCCGACGTTGACCGGCCACTCCTCGGCCGCCTGCAGGAACCGCTCGACGTTCACGGGCCCGGTCGTCGTCGTCGCCGCACCCCCGCCGTAGCCGCCGCCGAGCATCGTCGTCACGCCGGAGGCGAGCGCGTGCTCGTAGAGTCCGGTCGAATTGAAGTGGATGTGGACGTCGAGGCCGCCCGGCGTGACGATCTTCCCCTCCGCGGGGTAGACGTCCGTCGACGGCCCGATCACCATATCGACGTCGTCCATCGTGTCCGGGTTTCCGGCGTTTCCGATCCCCGCGATCCGGCCGTCCCGGATCCCGACGTCCGCCGCGACGACGCCGATGACGGGGTCGAGGACCGTCGCGTTCGTGATCACCCAGTCGAGCGCGCCCTCGGATTGCGTGACGCCCGGAGCCATCCCCATCCCGTCGCGGATCGTCTTCCCGCCACCGAAGACCGCCTCATCGCCCGGCGTCCGATAGTCCGCCTCGACTTCGACGCGGAGGTCCGTGTCGCCCAGCCGAACCTGCCCGCCGACGGTCGGCCCGTACAGCTCCGTGTACGCCTCGCGGGAGACGTCGCGGGTCACGACTCCTCGCCCTCCCCGACGTCGTCGACGGCCGTGTCAGCGTACCCCGCGTCGCGCAGGCGTTCGAGTGCCGCGGTCGGATCGACGGTCACGCTCCCGTTCACGAGTCCGTTCATCCCGTACGCGCGGCCCTTCCCCCCGAACGCGACGAGCTCGACGTCCTGTTCGTCTCCGGGCTCGAAGCGGACCGCCGTCCCCGCCGGGACGTTCAGCCGCATCCCGAACGCGGCCTCGCGGTCGAACGCGAGCGCGGCGTTCGCCTCGAAGAAGTGGAAGTGCGAGCCGACCTGCGCGGGCCGATCCCCGGTGTTCGACACCGTCACGCTCGTCGTCTCGCGGCCCTCGTTGATCGTCACGTCGCCCTCACCGGGGTCGATCGCCCCCGGGACGAGTCGGTCCGTCATCGGCTCGCCCTCGACACGTGATCCTGATCCGATCTCTCCATCCTATGCGGGATATTCTAGCCATATCGTAATAAGAACGGGCACAGAAGACAATATTTGCACGCAAAATACCGAGGACAGAGCGTATATAGAAAACGACCGCGTTCGGACGGCTCCGCCCAGTAGACGACGGTTTCGTGCGGCTCTGCGACCCCTCACTGATTCCGTACCTGTCCGATATAAGATCTCGTACGTGGACGAACGGGCGCGCTTTCACCGCGTCTGTACGCACACCTTAAACAATTTAATCCGGATTGGACAATGAATGCGATTCGATGGAAAAGCCTTTTCAGCCCGTCTCGAATTCGGGGTGACGTCGAGAAAACATGGACGATAGCTCAAAATATTCTGCCCACGGTGCTCGTATCACCAAACTCAACTGCAAATACTCATCTATTGACCAGGTTGTGGGGTGTCACGAATGAGCGGGAAACGCTCGGGGCTCTCGCGGCGTTCGTTCCTCGCCACCGGCGGTGCGATCGGTGGGGCGGCGCTCGCCGGCTGTCTCACCGGCGGCGGGAGCGGCGAGGAGACGGTGAAACTCGGGATCATCGAGGACCGCTCGGGCAACTTCGCGCTCAACGGCACGCCGAAGTACAACGCGAGCATGCTCGCCATCGAGGAGCTCAACGAGGAAGGCGGCATCCTCGGAAACGAGATCGAGACGTTCGCGCCCGACCCGCAGTCCGACAATCAGCGCTACCAGCAGCTCACGCGGCAGGCGATCAACGAGGAGAACGTCGACGCCCTCTGGGCGGGTTACTCCTCGGCGACGCGCGAGACGATCCGGCCGATCATCGACCAGAACGAACAGCTCTACTTCTACACGACGCAGTACGAGGGCGGCGTCTGTGACTCCTACACCTTCTGCATGGGTGCGACGGCGCGCCAGCAACTCGGCAGCGTTCTCCCGTACATGGTCGAGAACTTCGGCACCGACATCTACACCATCGCCGCCGACTACAACTTCGGTCAGCTCTCGGCGGACTGGGTCCGCGTGCTCGCCGACGAGAACGACGCGAACGTCATCGGCGAGGAGTTCATCCCGCTCTCCGTTACCGACTTCGGCTCCACGATCAACAACATCCAGGACGCCGACCCGGACTTCGTGATGGCCCTGCTCGTCGGCGCGAACCACACCTCCTTCTGGAACCAGCGGACCTCCGCGGGTCTCGACGTCCCGATGGGGACCTCGACGGTGATGGCGCAGGGCTACCAGCACAAGCGCCTCGACCCGCCCGCGATGGCGAACGTCTACGGCGGCTTCAACTACATGGAGGAGATCCCGACCGACCGCAATCAGGAGTTCGTCAGCCGGTACTACGAGAAGTTCCCGGACGCCGCGTACATCAACGAGGAGGCGGTCAACAACTACTTCTCGATCAAGATGTACGCTCGCGCCGCCGAGGCCGTCGGCTCGACGAATCAGGCCGACATCATCGAGGAACTCGAAAAGGGCATGGACGTCTCCGCGCCCGAGGGCGACATCTCGCTCCAGGGGCCGGTCCACCACATGACGCACAACATGCGCGTCTTCCGGTGCGACGAGGACCACACCATCACCGTCGAGGACGAGCAGCAGATCTCCGAGCAGTTCCTCTCGGAGACGGTCGGCTGTAACCTCCGCGAGAACGAGGAGACGACCCAGTATGTCCCCGCGGACTACTACGAGGAGGCCGACGCCACGCAAGAATGAACGCCCTCAACCTGTTGTTCCAGTTCGCCGACAACTTCGCGTTCGTCGTGCTCGCGGCGGTCGGACTCGCCGTCATCTTCGGGATGATGGGCGTCATCAACCTCGGTCACGGCGAGTTCATCATGATCGGCGCGTACGGCACGACGCTGTCCGCGAACGCGGGCGCGCCGCTCCCGGTGGCGATGGCGATCGGCGTCCTCGTCACCGCGGTCATGGGGCTCATCTTGGAGCGGACGATCATCCACCGACTGTACGATCGGCTCTTCGACTCGATGGTCGCGACGTGGGCGCTCGGGCTCATCCTCACGCAGGGGATGCGGATCCTCTTCGGGAACTCGATCCCGCAGGTCTCGACGCCGCTCGGGAACATCGCGTACGGCGAGTTCTCCTACTCGACGTACCGCGTCCTCCTGTTGCCCGTCGCGCTTCTCGTGCTCGGTGGCCTCTACGTCCTCTTCACGCGCACGGAGTTCGGTATCCGCGCCCGGGCGACGATCCAAGACCCCGACACGGCGCGCGCCCTCGGCGTCGACACCGACCGGATGTACACCGCGACGTTCGTCATCGGCTCCGCGCTCGCGGGCCTGACCGGCGCGCTCTACGCCCCGACGCTCACCGTCGTCCCCGGGATGGGGTCGTCCTTCCTCGTCGAGGCGTTCGTGGCCGTCGTCGTCGGCGGTCCTTCGGTCCTCCTCGGGACGACGCTCTCCGGCGGTCTGCTCGGCACCATCGACGCCGTGTTCACGAACCTCTTCGGGACGTTCTACGGCCAGATCGCCATGCTCCTGACGGCCATCGTCGTCATCCGCGTCCTGTCCGACGGCCTGACCGGGCTCGTCGAAACCGTCCGCAACCGCGTGGAGGGCGAGTGAATGGGCCTCGCTGACGCCCTCGACCGCCTCCGCCGGCCCTTCGAGGGCCCGAACACGCTCGGTAACGGCCGCGCGTTCTGGGTCGGCTTCCTCGTCGTCCTCGTCGGCCTCGTCGGCTACCCGATCGGCTTCGGGAGCTACGCCGCCTCCAGCGCCGCGCTCTACTTGCTCTACGCCATCCTCGCGCTCTCTCTCACCGTCATCTGGGGGTACACGGGGATCCTCAGCTTCGGACAGGTGGCGTTCTTCGGCGTCGCCGGCTACTCCTTCGCCCTGATCAGCATGAACCTGGAGAGCGCGCTGACGACGATGCTCGCGCTCCCGGTCGCCGTCGGGATCGCTGCGCTCGCCGCGCTCGTGCTCGGTTACTTCATGTTCTACGGCGAGGTTCGCGACGTCTACGTCACGATCCTGACGCTCGTCGTCGCGCTCGTCCTCAACACCTTCATGGCGCAGACCGCCGGCGCGGAGTGGACGATCGGTTCGGTCGCGCTCGGCGGCTTCAACGGTATCCCCGCCATTCCGAGCCTCACCTTCGGCGTCGGCGAGGCGGCGATCACCCTTGATGGGGCGACCTTCTACTGGTTCACGCTCGCCGCGCTCGTCGCCAGCTACCTCGGTCTCCGCGCACTCGTCAACGGCCGCTTCGGCTACGCGATGGTCGCCACGCGCGAGGACGAGGACCGCACGGAGATGCTCGGATACGACGTCCGGCGGGTCAAGCTGCTCGTCTTCGTGCTCGGCGGTGCGCTCGCCGGGCTCTCGGGCGTCCTCTACGCGACGTGGGGGAACTACATCAGCCCCTCCGTCTTCGGGATCACCTTCGCTTCCATCCCCGTCGTGTGGGTGGCCGTCGGCGGCCGCCGCTCGCTGCTCGGCGCCGTCGTCGCCACCGTCGTCATCGAGTGGTTCCGTCAACAGCTCTCCGCGACCGGAAGCCAGTACGCGCTGATCGTCGTCGGCGTCGTCCTCCTCGCCTCGATCCTCTTCGTCCCCGAAGGGGTCGTTCCGCGACTCGACGCGGTGATCCGCGGCGCGCGCGATCGCTTCGGCGCGAGCAACGACACACCGGAGGGTACGCCAGAATGACCGCGACAGACACGGACATCGACACCGACACGGAGACGACGGAGGTATCGACCGCAGGGACGACGGACGCGTCGGAGACGGCGAGACCGGACGGCGGGACCGCGGACGCCGCCGACTCAGGGACGACGGACGCGACGAGGGCGACCGACACGTCCGGTCGGCAGTCGCCCGCCGTCGCCGCCACCGGCCCGGGGACCGATACCCTCCTCCAGACGGACGGCCTCACGAAGCGCTTCGGCGGCTTCACCGCCATCGACGACGTCGACTTCAGCGTCGAGACGGGCGAGCTCCGCTGTCTCATCGGACCGAACGGGGCGGGGAAGTCCACACTGTTGAAGCTCATCACGGGCCGCCACGACGCGACGAGCGGCGCGATCTACTACGACGGCACCGACATCACGACGCGTCGCCCGAACGAGCGCGTCGACCTCGGAATCGGGATGAAGTTTCAGGTGCCCTCGGTCTTCGACGAACTCACCGCGTACGAGAACATGCGCCTCTCGGTCCAGCGGACGCACGCCGACGCGCACCTCGACGAGGCGATCCTCGACGCGCTCGAACGCATCGATCTCGCCGCGCGCGCCACCACCCCGGCGGGTGAGCTGTCACACGGCCAGCAGGGCCGCCTGGAGATCGGGATGGCCGCCGCACTCGAACCCGACCTCCTGTTGCTCGACGAACCGGTCGCCGGTCTCTCGGTCGAGGAGCGCAACGAGGTCGCGGACCTCGTCACCGACCTGAACGACGACGGCATCGCGTTCATCGTCATCGAGCACGACATCGACTTCGTCGCGGAGATCGCCCACGAGGTGACCGTCCTCCACGGCGGCGAGGTGTTCCGCGAGGGCTCGATCGAAGCGATCCGCGACGACGACGACGTCCGGCGGATCTACTTGGGGGGTGAGTGAGTCGTGCCGCCCGTCCTCGACTGCGAAGGGGTGTCCGCGGCGTACGACTCCACCCTCGTCCTCCGAGACGTCGACCTCACCGTCGAAGACGGCGAAATCGTCGGCGTCATGGGGAAGAACGGCGCGGGGAAGTCGACGCTGATGAAGACGATCATCGGCCTGCTCGAACCCGCTTCCGGCGTCGTCCGCTACGAGGGGACGGATCTCGCGGGGACGACCGCCGACGAGCGCGCGAACGCGGGCATCGGCTACATCCCGCAGGGCCGCGACGTCTTCCCCGACCTCACCGTCGAGGAGAACCTCCTCGTCGGCGAGGGCGTCAACCGCGATCGGGAACGCGACCTCTACGACGCGGTGTACGACTACTTCCCGATCCTCGACGAGCGCCGCACCCAGAAGGCCGGGACGATGAGCGGCGGCCAACAGCAGATGCTCGCCATCGGGCGCGCGCTCGTCGGCAACCCCGACCTGCTCCTCCTCGACGAGCACAGCGAGGGCGTCCAGCCCTCTATCGTCGAGGAGATCAGCGAGAACCTCCGCGAGCTCAACGCCGAGCTGGGGACGACCGTCCTCTTCGTCGAGCAGAACCTCGGCGCGATCCAGGACATGGCCGATCGGTGTTACGCCATGGAACGCGGGCGCATCGTCGACGAGGTCGGTCCCGAGGAACTGCAGGACGAGGACGCCATCGCCTCGTACTTGGCCGTCTAAGGCCCGGGGAGCACGTCCTCGCGCTCGACGGCGTACCGGTAGAGGGTGGCCTCCCCGTCGATGAGGGGGGCCATCTCGGACTGGAACGCGTCGAGGTGCGCGCTGTTCTCGTGGGCGTCGAAGGCCGCCTCGTCCTCGTAGCGCTCGACGATGTGCGCGACGTTCGGCTCCTCTACGTCGGTCGTCACGCGGTAGTCGACGACGCCGGCCTCCGCGCGCGACTCCGCGGCCATCGACGCGAGGACGTCGAGCGCGCGCTCTCGCGTCTCCGGGACGAGCGGGACCTCGGAGAGCGCGACGATCACGACACGACCCCGGGGTCGTCCCCGTCCCACTCCGGTTTGTTCGGGAACTCCACGTACGCCTCGAGGCGCTCGCGCGCCCGATCCAGTACGGACGAGCCGTGATAGACGAGCCCGACCTCGAACTCGTAGTCGAGCAGCCGCTCCAGATTCCGCTCCGCGGCGACGAGGTCGTGCGAGTAGATCGCTTCGGGGAGGAGGAAGTAGCCGGCCGGGAGGCCGCGTCGATCGGCGCCGATGACCGCGTCGCCGAGGATGCCGAGGTCGCGTCCCTCGTCGACGAACGCGTAGTTGTCCGGCTTGTGCCCGGGGACGTGGACGGCCTCGAAGCCCGCGACGTCGTCCCCGTGACCGTAGCGCACGTCCGGGGGTGTGGCGACGTCGTCCGCGACGTCCGACTCCCGCGGCACGTACGTCTCGACGTCGAACGCGTCGACGACGGCGTCGTATCCGCCCACGTGGTCGAAGTCCGCGTGCGTGACGACCAGCCGCTCAACCTCGACGCCGAGGCCTCGGAGCCGCTCGATCAGCGTCTCGTTCGTCTCGGCCGGACCGGCGTCGAAGAGCGTCGGGCGCTCGCCGGTCACGACGTACGCGCGGAAGTAATCGCTCCCGTCGGGCCCGAGCCGGAGTTCGCGGACGCCCTCGGCGGGCGAGCGCACCCCGTCGCTCCCGGTCTCGGTCGCGGATCGTCTCTGATCGGGCGCGTCGGCCGTCGGCGGTCGATCGGTCATCTTCGACCGGCGTCTCCACACGGACGCGGATAAGCGCTTTCCACGTACTGTTGGGTACTGGACCAAACAATCCGTATCCGTCCACCGTCCGGGGGTGACCTTATACAATATGTGTTGGTTATACCCGTGGTCATCGACCAAACCCGACCCCACTCCTATGCCTCCAGTTGGTGGATATAAGAGAAAAGCCTTTCAGTAGAAAACAAAAAGTATAGAATACGCCAATATGGATGGCAAAACAGAACCAAAAAAGAATATAACAAATAGAATGAGCACTTCGAGGCGGTCGTACCTGACCGGTGCGGCGGGGAGCGCGTTCGCCCTCACGGGACTCGCCGGCTGTCTCGGCGGTGGCGGCGGATCGGGCTCCTCGACCGAGACGACGGTGACGCCGACCGAGGACGACCCGCTCGTCGTCTCCGTCTTCGGGGGCGTGTTCAAGGAGGTCCTCGACGAGCACCTCATTCAGCCCTTCCGCGAGGAGACGGGGATCCCGGTGGAGTCCCAAGCGCAGGGCGGTGCGGCGAACGTCCTGCCGAAACTCGAGAGCGCCGTCCGCGGCGGGAACGCGCCCGTCGATGTCGCAGACATGTCAGCCATCGGGACGCTTCGCGGTCGTCACTCGGACCTCTGGATGTCGTGGTCCGACGACGAGTTCGACAACGTCTCGAAGGTCTCAGACGACCTCATCACCCGCGCGAGCGACAGCGACGAGATCGTCGGCGTCGGCTCACAGGCCTGGTTCATCAACCTCGTCAGCAACACGGAGGCGCTCGCCGACCCCCCGACGTCGTGGACGGCTCTCTGGGACTCGCAGTACGAGGGCCAACTCGGGCTCTTGACGCCCGCACAGACGAGCTTCCTCCTCGACATCACGGCGGCGACGCACTTCGATGGAGAGGACCTGCTCTCGACGAAAGACGGTATCACGCAGGTCTTCGAGAAGCTGGCGGCGGTCAAACCGCAGTCCAGTCTCTGGTACACGAACGAGGCGAACTTCGAGGCGCAGCTCAAGAGCGGCGACGCGCCCGCCGGCATGCTCTACAACGACGTGACGGTGGTGATGGAGGAGAACGGGGCTCCGGTCACCTCGACGTTCGTCGACGAGGGGTCGCTCCTCGACAGCGGTCGGTGGGTCGCCCCGCGGACGAGCGACAAGCGCGGCGCGATCGTCGAGTTCATCGACTACGCCTCCCGACCCGAGGTCCAGGATACGGTCTCGCGGAACCTCTACACCGCGCCGACGGTCGAGCAGCAGCACTCCTCGCTCGACGACGAGACGTTCGAGAAGATCGTCGGTCCCGGCCTCGATGCGGCGATCGTCCCCAACTACGAGATGTACATCGAGCGCGAGCAGTTCATCAACCAACAGTGGAACGAGCTGATCATCCAGTCGTGACATGACCGGAATCGTTCTCGAAGGCGTCGACAAGTGGTACAACGACGACGTGCACGCCGTCGACGGCGTCTCCCTCGTCGTCGAGGACGGCGAGTTCGTCACCCTCGTCGGCCCCTCGGGGTGCGGGAAGACGACGACGCTGCGGACCATCGCGGGGTTCGAGTCGCCGACCAGCGGGACGGTCGGCATCGACGGCCGCGACGTGACGGACGTCGCTCCGGACGACCGCAACGCCGGGATGGTGTTCCAGGATTTCGCCCTCTTCCCGCACATGACGATCGCCGAGAACGTCGCGTACGGCCTGCGCGTTCAGGACGGCCACGAGGACGTCGATGTCGACGCCCGCGTCGAGGAGATGCTGGATCTGGTCGAACTCCCCGGGACGGCCGACCGAACGCCGGAACAGCTCTCCGGCGGCCAACAACAGCGCGTCGCGCTCGCGCGTGCCCTCGCTCCCCGGCCCGACGTCCTCCTGCTCGACGAGCCGCTGGCGAGCCTCGATAAGAAACTGCGCGAGACGATGCAGGTCGAGATCAAACGCATCCAGCAGGAGACGGATATCACGACGCTGCTCGTCACGCACAACCAGACCGAGGCGCTCACGATGTCCGATCGGATCGCCGTGATGAACGACGGACACCTGGCGCAGGTCGGCCCCCCGGAGGAGATCTACAACGACCCGAACTCCCGGTTCGTCGCCGACTTCATCGGGACCGCGAACGTCCTCGAAGGGACGGTGACGCGCCTCGACGACGGCGTCGCGACCGTCGACTGCGGCGATCACGCGCTCCGGGCGACCGCCGACGAGGACGCGGGGCCGGGTGACGACGTCTCCGTCGTCGTCCGCCCAGAGCGGACCGCGCTCGACGCGACGGCCGCCGACGGCGGTGCGGACCCGGACGTGAACGCCTTCGAGGGGCGGATCGAACTCCGCCAGTTCATGGGCGATCGCGTCGAGTACCACGTCGACACCGGCGAGCGAACGCTCATCTCGGTGCGCGACGCCGAGAGTCCGGGACTCGACGTCGGCGATCCCGTCGTCGCCAGCGCCCCCGTCGACGACTGCCTACTCGTCGGGACCACGGATGACTGATACGACCCACGTCGACGCCGACGACCGCCGCGCCTTCACCGGGTCGCTCCCGTCGCCGAAGTACCTCGTCGCCTCGTACCCCGTGGCGATGCTCGTGGTGCTCTTCGGCGTCCCGTTCTGCCTCTTGCTCGTCTTCAGCTTCTACCAGAACGTCGAAGGCGGCTACTTCGCGCCGGGGTTCACCCTCGAAAACTACGCCCGCTTCCTCACGAGCGACCTCTACCTCGGTCGGACGCTGTTCACCTTCGAGGTGTCCGTCGCGACCGCCTTAGCGTGTCTCGTCCTCGGCTACCCGCTCGCGTACTACCTCGCGCGCCTCGACGGCGGCTTCCGCCGTCAAGCGTACCTGACGACGGTCGTCTCGACCCTCTGGCTGACGTTCATCATCCGCGGCTACGCGTGGCAGGTCCTGCTCGGCGAGCGCGGGATCGTCACGCGCGCGCTGGCGGCGCTCGGTTTCGTCCCGTCCGGGGAGGCGCTCACGCCCGGCCTCGGCGCGCTCCTCGTCGGGATGATCTACGTCTTCCTCCCGTTCATGGTGCTCTCGCTCTACACCACGATCAAGGACATCGACCGGAGCCTCGAGGAGGCGTCGCGGAACCTCGGCGCGGGGCCGGTCACGACGTTCCTGCGCGTGACCCTCCCGCTCTCGAAGAACGGGATCGCGAGCGGGACGACGCTCGTCTTCATCCTCTCGCTCGGCGTCTACGTCCTCCCCCGTCTCCTCGGCGGGCCGTCGCAGTGGACGCTCCCCGTCCTCATCGGCAATCAGGTCGGCGTCGAGGGGAACGTCCCCTTCGGGGCCGCGATCAGCGTCGTGTTGGTCGTCTTCATCGCCGTCGTCGTCGGCGGCGTCGCGCTCATCGTCCGCGACTCCGACCCCGACCCGAGCGACGCGGAGGTGGAGGCGTGAACACGCGTATCCGGGACGCGATCTGCCGGCTGGCGCTTCGCACGTACGTCTCCGCGGTGCTGGTGTTCATCCTCCTCCCGCTGGTGACGATCGCCGCGATGTCGTTCACCCCCGGCGAGTTCCTCCAGTTCCCGCCCCAGGGGTTCTCGCTCCGGTGGTACCACGAGCTCGCCGCGTCGTCGCAGTGGATGACGGCGCTCCGCAACAGCCTCGTCGTCGCCCTCGGCTCCGCGATCCTCGCGACCACCATCGGCGGGGCGTCGGCCTACGCGCTCTACCGGTACGACTACCGCTTCGGGGCGCTCCTCGCGGGGCTCACGACCGTCCCGACGCTCCTCCCGCCCGTCATCCTCGGCGTCGCGTTCATGACGTTCTTCGTCAGCCTCGGCGTCGTCGGCCAGGTGTCGAACCTCGTCGTCGCGCACGCCGTCTTCGTCACGCCGTTCCCCTTCGTGCTGATCTCGCAGGGGCTCGACGAGGTCGACCGGAGCTACGAGGAGGCCTCGCGGAACCTCGGCGCGTCGCGGCTGACGACGCTCCGAACCATCACGCTCCCGCTCGTCCGAGCGAACGTCTTCTCCGGCGCGCTCTTCGCGTTCATCCTCTCGCTCAACGAGTACATCATCGCGTGGCTCGTCGCCGGCTTCGCGTTCAAGACGATCCCGATCCAGATCTTCACCAGCCTGCGCTACTCCTACTCCCCGATCATCGCGGCGATCAGCGTGGTGTTCATCCTCGCGACCGTCGCCGTGATGTTCGGCATCGACCGGCTCTCCGGGGGGATCTGGGAGTGACGACACGCCCGCACAGGACCGCAACCACCCACCATCGACACACATGAGTCACGAACCCACCGACGCAGCGTACGAATCGCTTCCCGAACTCAGCTTCGCCGGCGCATCGACCTTTCTGAAGGCGCCGTCGGCCGATCCCGAAACGGTCGACGCGGACATCGCCGTCGTCGGCGCGCCCTACGACGGCGCCGTCTCGCGGCGTCCCGGAACGCGGTACGGGCCGAAGGCGCTCCGCGAAGCGAGCGCGTGGTACGAGTACTTCGTCGGCGCGCCCGACGGCGCGTACAACGTCGATACCGAGCGCACCGTCGACTACGGCGAGATCGAGATCCGCGACTGCGGCGACGTTCCCGTCGTCCCCAACGACGTCGATCGCACCCGCTCGCAGATCGAGGGGTACGTCGAGACGGTCGCGGAGCGGGCCTTCCCCGTCGTCCTCGGTGGCGATCACTACTGCACGTACCCGGCGTTCTGCGGGTACGCCGACGCCGTCGACGCCGACGTCGGACTCGTCCACCTCGACGCGCACAGCGACACGACGGACGACAGCGACCTCTACGGCGAGCACTGGCACGGGTCGCCGATGGCGCGCATCGACGACTCCGAGCACGGCGGCTACGAGAACCACGCGATGATCGGCCTCCGCGGGTACGAACGCCCCGCGTTCGCCGATCTCGTCTCGGACGGCGACGTCCACCTCGACACCGCCGCCGACGTCCGCGAGCGGGGGATCGATGCTTGCGTCGCCGACGCGATCGAGCACGCGAGCGACGGCGTCGATCACGTCTACCTCACGGTCGACATCGACGTCACCGACCCCGCCTTCGCCCCCGGGACGGGCACGCCGGAGTTCGGCGGGATCTCCGCCGCCGACCTCTTCCGCGCGATGGACCTCCTCGGCGACTGCGACGCGATCGGCGCGATGGACCTAATGGAGGTCGCCCCGGGCCTCGACGCGAACGAGATGACGCCGATGCTCGGCGCGAACGCCGTCGTCCGCTTCCTGGAGAGTCGATTCCTGTGATCCCGACGGACGGCTCCCCGATCGGCGACACGCCGGCGCTCCTCGTCATCGACCTCCAGCAGGGGGACCCCGAGACCGACGAGGCGATGGTCTCCGACGCGGGCTCCGTCGCGGGCGGCTACGACGCGATCATCGAGCACACGAACGAGCTCGTCGCGGCCGCCCGCGACGCCGACGTGCCCGTGATCTGGTTCAAGGAGCTCCACCGCCCCGACTTCGCGGACTACGGCGCGGAACTCGAGTCCTGCGAGCCGCCACACACTCTCCGCGGGTCGGCCGCCGAGCGGTTGCACCCCGACCTCGACGTCGATGCCGACGGCGACGACCTCCCGCCCGCGGAGTACGTCGTCGAGAAGCGCCGGTACAACTGCTTCCACCGGACGGAGCTCGAACACCTGCTGGCGACGTACGACGTCGATACGGTCCTCCTCGCGGGAACCATGACGAACGTCTGCGTCCACTACACCGCCCACGGCGCTCACGAGCGCGAGTACGCCTTTCGCGCCGTCGAGGAGTGCGTCGCCGCACCGACGGCGGAGCTCCACGAGATCGGCCTCCGCTGTATGCGCTACCTCCAGCCCCGCGGGGTCCGCGGGCTCGACGACGTGACGGGCGCGCTGGCCGACTACGACGGGAACCCGGTCGTTCGGCGCGTCACAGAGACGGGCCGCGTCACGGACGACGTCGGCGCGGTGTCGGCGGACGTGAGCCGGTAGGATGCGCGACCCGCTCCAAACGCCGCGTTTCGCCGGCGTCGCGACGTTCATGCGCTCGCCGCACCGCCCCGACTTGGACGGGACTGACGCCGACGTCGCCTTCCTCGGGGTCCCGTACGACGACGCGACGACGTACCGCCCCGGCGCGCGATTCGGTCCGCGCGCGATCCGCGCGGCGTCGACCCTCCTCAAACCGTACAACCCCGCCACGGACACGTCGCTCAGCGACCTCTCGATCGTCGACCACGACGACGCGCCGGTCGTCCCCGGCTACACCGAGGCGACCTTCGAGGCGGTCGAGTCGCGCGTCGCGTCCGTGCTCGCCCGCGGCGTCTTTCCGGTTCTCGCGGGCGGTGATCACTCCACGACGCTTCCCGTCCTGCGCGCCGTCGCCGCCGAGCACGGTCCGGTCTCGCTGGTGCAGTTCGACGCCCACGCCGACCTCTGGACGGAGTACTTCGGGAAGCCGTACAACCACGGCACGACCGTCCACCACGCGATCGAGGAGGGGCTGATCGACCCCGAGACGTCCATCCGGATCGGCGACCGCGGCGGCCTCTACGGCGCCGCAGACGTCGAGCGATTCGCCGACGCCGGGATCGACTACTTCACGATGGACGAGTTCGCGGCCCACGACGTCGCGTCGGTCGGCGACGCCATCGCCGCGCACGTCGACGGCCCGACGTTCGCCACGATCGACGTCGACGTCGTCGATCCGGCGTTCGCTCCCGGAACGGGGACGCCGATGCCGGGCGGAATGAGCGCGCGCGAGCTCCTGTCGCTCACGCGCGAGCTCCGGCGGGCCGACCTCGTCGGCGTCGACGTCGTCGAGGTCGCGCCGCCGTACGATCACGGCGACGTGACGGCGGTGCTCGCCGCGAACGTCCTCTTCGAGGCGCTGTGCGCGGCGCGCGAGGGCGGGTCGATCGCCTGACCGGACGCGGCCGCGCGTCACGATGGGTCGCGGAAGGGCGACCCACGGGCTTCCACGTGGGGCGTGCCGGTCCCTTCTGTCGCTTTCACGCCGACGGCGACGCGTGCGAGCGTCCGCCGACCGGGAGCCCCGGAAACGACATCCGGTCACCGTCGTCCGTGAGCCTCCCGTCGATGGGCGATTCCACGCCCACTGAGACCATATCCCTAGTGAAAATACGTATGCAAAAACCTATTTGTGTGATGCGTACGTACACAGATTCGAGAACAAGATGTCGAAAAGCCCCTCTGAATCCGAAATCGGTACCACTTCGTCAACTAACGGTGGCGTCCACGTCGCCGCCGTCACCGATCGCGCGGGGCGACAGCTCGACATCACCGGACATCGCGGTGTCCTCCCGGACGGCGACGCGGACGCCCTCGCCGGGATGTACGGGACATTCGGGTTCGAGGACCGCGCGCAGGGGCTCCCGCCGATGGGGCTCGACGCCGTCCGGTCGTGGATCGAACGCCTCGGCGACCTCGGCGCCCAACACGTCCTCGTCGAGCACGACGGCGACCCCGTCGCCCACGCCGTCCTCGTCCCGGACGGCGACGCGCACGAACTCGCCATCTTCGTCCAGCCCGACTATCAGGGCGCCCGCGTCGGGACGCACACGATGGAGGCGCTCTTCGAGTACGGCCGCGAGCGCGGCGTCGAGACGGTCTGGCTCCACGTCGAGAAATCCAACGGCCCCGCGGTATCGCTCTACCAGCACTACGACTTCGAGATCACGGAGGAGCGCGCCCTCGAATTCGAGATGGAGCGCGACCTCGCCTGATCGGATCAGACCTCGATGACGACCTTCCCGGTGTGCTCGCCGTTCCAGACGTAGCGGTACGCCGCGGTCGCGTCCTCGAAGTCGAACATCCGATCGACGACCGGCTCGATCCCGTTCGCGTCGATCGCGCGCGCCATCCGGTCGAACGCCGCCCGACTCCCGACGCTCACGCCGCGCACGCTGCTCGCGTTCTCCAGGATCGCGCGCGGCGCGATCTCCGAGTTCGGGTCCGAGAGCACGCCGATGAGGTGCACCTCGCCGTTGTACCGCACCGCTCGGAGCGAGCGTTCGAGCGTGCCCGCCCCGCCGACCTCGACGACGTGATCGACGCCGACGCCGTCCGTCGCCTCCAGGACCGCTTCGTCCCACTCCGGGGTCTCCTCGTAGTTGATCGTCACCTCGGCCCCGCGGGTCTCCGCGAGTTCGAGTTTCGCGTCGCTGGAGGACGTGACGATCGGGGTCGCGCCCGTCGCGTCCGCGAACTGCAGGGCGAACGTCGAGACCCCGCCGGTCCCGAGACAGAGGACGCTCTCGCCCGCCGTCAGGTCGCCGTGCTCTTCGAGCGCCGTCCACGCCGTCAACCCCGCGCACGTGAGCGTGCAGGCCTCCTCGTAGTCCAGCGACGCCGGCATCCGCGGCGTCGCGTCCGCCGGGAAGACCGCGTACTCCGCGAGCGTCCCCGGGCGGTTCCCGCCCGTCGCCGTGTGCGTCTTCTCCGGCGTCGCCGGGCCGTCCACCCAGTCGGGGAAGAACGGCGCGACGACCGGATCGCCGACTTCGAGGCGTTCGACGTCTTCGCCGACCTCGACGACGTCGCCCGCGCCGTCGCAGAGCGGTACCATCGGATACTCCTCGCCCGGATAGCCGAACTCCGTCGCCGCGATGGCGAGGTCGCGGTAGTTGAGCGAGGCCGCCTCGATCTCCACCAGCACCTCGTCGGGGCCGGGTTCGGGGCGTTCGCGCTCGACGATCTCCAGTCCCTGGAACTCGGGGTCGTGCTCTCGCAGTTCGTACGCGCGCATACGGGACGATGGACCGGACGGGGCTTGTAGCTCCGGGAGGTGTCGGAAACCACCGGCTCTGGTGACCCCCCCCGCAATCGCTCTCGGAGAGACGTTCGTCCTTTCACGCCCGGGCGCGTCGTACCCGGAGACTCCGAGCGCGTTTCAACAGAGCTAATGATCCGACGACGGGTGGTCTCCATGATGCCCTCCGACGATATCGAGCGGCCACCGGAAGCGCTCGACGTCGTGACGCGCTATCTCAGGCGAGAACGCCCCGTTAGCGCGCTCGTCGTCGTGCTCGCGGTGTCGCTGTTCCTCGGGACGTATCTCGCGACCTCACTGCTACCAGCGGTCGTCGTCGCGGCCGTCCTGCTCGTCACCGCACGCTCTCCAGTCCTTCAATCGAGGGGGACGTTCCGACTCCGAACGGACGCGGAGCGTGACGCGGTCGTCGATGAGTTTACCGGCCCGATCCCGCCCGTGCTCGCACTTCAGTGGGGCGCGGCCGACGAGGTAACCACGGACGACGGCGTCGCTATCTACACCGTCTCGTACCTTTTCGGACTGCGCTCCGTCGCGGTGAGCGTCCGCACGCGAACGGACGCCGCACCAAACGGCGACTGTCTGGTCGAATCAGAGGTCACGGTAAACGCTCAGCCCTGGGCCACGTACACCTCGACGATCGGTGAGACGAACGACCGTACCGTCATCGAGGTCGAATATACCTCGAATCGCCGCTTCGGCCTACGACGCATCCCCCAACAGCTCGTCGCGAACCGGTACCGCGACGACGCGCTCGCGGCGCAGGGATACACCGTCGTTGAGCGAGACGCGCACTTCGGTCTCTGAGCACGACGCCGATCGGTCATCCCTCGGTCAGCGCGACCGACCGACGGTGTGCGTGAACCGGGCGATGGTGCGCTCTCGGCGTCTGTCGGACGCTTCTTTACGGCTTCGACGGAGTCACACTATCACGATCGCCATCGACCCCGGACGAGCGTGGCTCAGCCCTCGGCGTCCACGACGGTGAGTTTGACGTGGTGAACGCCTTCGAGGGGACGGAGGCTGTCGAGGAGGGCCTCGATGCGCTCGCCGTCGCCCTCGACGGCGATGGATTCGAGGCAGAGGTGGTCGCTGAGGTGGACGTGGTGGACGGCGATGATGGTGTCCGCGAAGTCGTGCTGGAGGTCGGTCATGGCCGCGGCGACGCCGCTGTGGTCGTGATCGTAGAGGACGACGACGGTGCCGCTGAGCGCCCCGGCGAGCCCGGTCTGCCGATTGAATTCGGTGACGAACGCCCGGAGCGCGTCGCGCGTCGCCTCCGAGCGGCTCGCGTAGTCCCCCGTCTCCACCACGTCGTCGAGGGTGTCGCGGAGGTCGGACGGGACGGTGACGCTCATCCGTTCGAGGCCGTCGCTCATGACCGGTCGTTCGGTACTGGTCGGGTTAAGCGGTCCGCCTCGTCGCCGCGTGCCCCTACTCGTGGTCGGTCGCGCGGACGACGAGGACGGGGACGTCGGCGCGGCGGAGGACGCGCTCGGTCGTACTGCCGAGAACGGCGCGCGCGGCGCCCTCGCGGCCGTGCGTCCCCATCACGACGAGGTCGATCGCGTTGTCGGCGACGTAGGAGAGGATCTCGTCCGCGGGGTCGCCCTCGGTGATCTCCGATTCGGCGCCGAGGCCGGCGCGGTGGGCCGCCCCCTCGATCGACGCGACGGCGTTCTCGCCCGTGACGCGGAGGCCGTCGCCCGGGAACGCGGCGTCACCGAGGCGCCTCCGGAGGCTCCCGTTGACGACGTAGAGCGCGTGGACCGTCGCGCCGGCGCGTTCCGCGATGTCGAGCGCCTGCGTCACCGAGTCCTGCACGCCGCCGCTCCCGTCCGTCGGCACGAGCACGTTCTCGTACGTCACACCAGCTCACCCGTAGCGCTTCGTCGCACGGGCGTCCCTTCGCCGTCCCCGATGAAGTAGGTTGGGCTCGCGGCGGCGCGGCCACCGCATCGGTCCAGTCGTGTCGCCGCGCCCCGGGCACCCCGAAATCGCCTTGCCTCCGAGGGTCCTAGGCGGGGCGTGCACGACCTGGACGAGACCGATCGGGAGATCCTCCGACTCCTCCACGCGGACGCGCGTCGACCGTACAGCGAGATCGCGGACGAGGTCGGCCTCTCCGGGCCCGCCGTTTCGGATCGCGTCTCGCGGCTCCGGGAGGCGGGCGTCATCACGCGTTTCACCGTCGACGTCGACCGTTCGACGTTCGTGGACCGCGTGGCGCTCCTCGTCGACGTCGCCGTCGACCCCGGTCACGCCACGGACGTCTATGCGGGCCTGCGCGAGGCCGAGGGCACCCAACACGTCTATCGGAGCGCGGACGCGCGCGTCGTCGCGCACGTCAGCCTCCCGAACGCGGACGTCGAGTCGTGGCTGGCGGACGCGCTCGACACGGCCGTCGTCGCCGACTACGACGTCTCCGTTCTCGCGGCCAGCGACTGGACGAACGACCTCGCGGACGCGGATCTCGCCGTCGCCTGCGCGGAGTGCGGGAACACCGTCACGGACGAGGGGACGAGCGCGCGCCTCGGCGGCGAACGCTATCGGTTCTGCTGTCCGACCTGCGAGGCGCGCTTCGTCGAGCGGTACGAGGAGCTCGCGGACGGGATCGACGGATCGGGAGAACCGTAGCCCTCCCCTTTCTCCATCTTCCGGGTCGTCCCGCTAGTCGTCCGCGTCGGCCTCGACGTCGGCGTTTCGATCGTCGCCGTCCTCGTCGCCATCGCTCGATGCGTCTCCCGGCGCGTCTTCCGGCGTCGGGATCGTCACCTCCGGGAGGTTCGTTTCGATCTCCTCGCGTCGGTCCTCGAATCTCCCGGGGAGGACGAGGCGGCCGCCGAGGTCGTCGAGGGGTTCGTCGCTCGCGTAGCCCGGGTCGGACGTGGCGAGCTCGAAGAGGACGCCGTCGAACTCCCGGAAGTAGACGGAGCGGAACCAGTGGCGATCGATCTGCTGGGTGGGACGGAGCCCCATCGAGCGGACGGCGGTGCGCATCTCGTCCTGGTCGTCGTCCGTCGGCGTCTGGAAGGCGACGTGGTGGACGGTGCCGTGGCCCTGCCGGCTCGCGGCCACGGTCGGGAGGACGTCCACGTACGTGCCGACCGCGCCGGCGGCCGCGAAGCGCGTGCGCTCGTCGCCGGGGGTGTCGCTCGGGGACTGCTCGGTGCCGGCCCGTTCGAGCCCCATCGTTTCGAGGAGGTCCATCGTCCGGTCCGGATCGGTGAGCCAGAGCGTCACGGAGTGGAACCCCCGGATCGCGTGCTCGGCGGGGACGAACGCCTCCCACGGGACGGTCGGATCGTCGTCGGGGATCTCGACCGCGACGAGCTCGACCGGGAGGCCGTCCGGGTCGCGGAAGGGGAGGACGGTTTCGCCGAAGCGCTCCACCCGGTCGTCGTAGTCGACGCCGTAGTCGTCGAAGCGCGCCTCCCAGTAGTCGAGACTCCCCGCGGGGACGCGGAAGGCGGTCCGGGCGACCTGCCCGGATCCGACTTTCCCCCGTCGCATATCGCCCCACGGGAAGAACGTCATGCTCGTCCCGGGCGTCCCCTCCGCGTCCGCGAAGAAGAAGTGGTAGGTGCCCGGGTCGTCCTGATTGATCGAGCGCTTCACGAGGCGGAGGCCGAGCGTCTCCACCCAGAAGTCGAGGTTCTGCTGCGGGTCGCTCGCCACGCAGGTCACGTGGTGGATGCCCGGCGTCGGGTTCGGGTCTGCCATAGGTACCGAAAGGAGCGCGAACGCCTTCAAAGCGCGCTAACCCCCGCGTCACCGCCCCCGGGGATCGACGGCGAGTCGCCCCGTCCCACCACGCCCGGCGTCTCGACCTGTCAGTCGGCCGCGGGGTCGCCCTCGTGGCCGTGATCGTGACCGCCGCCGCCCTCGTCGTCCATCGCGTCGCCGCCCGTCCGGTGGAGCCAGTAGAGGGCGGCGAAGACGACGACGGCGAGCGCGTTCAGCGCGGCCTTGTAGTTGAGTTCGATCCGGAGTTCGCTCACGGTCACCGTCGCGGGGTCGGGGACGAAGACGATCCCCGTGAGGCCGTGGAGCGCGACGAAGGCGACGTGGATGAGGACGCCCGTGACGACCGCGGCGACGAAGATGAGGGCTGAGAGGACGGCCGCGAACGTCCCGCCGTAGTACTCCCGGTACGCCTCCACGATCGGCGGGATGACGAGATCCGCGTAGATGTAGGAGAGGACGCCGCCGAAGGGGAGCCCCTTCGTGTAGAGCAACGCGCCGAAGGGGACGTTGCCGACGGAGCAGACGAAGGTGACGACGCCGACGACCGCACCGAGGAGCGCCATCGAGACGACGGTGATCGCGGGCGAGCCGAGGACCTCGGCGCCGAAGAGCGCCGTCCAGACGGACTGGGGGACGAAGCCGGCGAGGATCCCGGCGAAGACGAAGCCGAGCGCGATCTCGTCGTAGAGCATCCCCCACTCCTTCCACTGCTTGTCGGCGAGGTCGCGCCAGCCCGCGAGCGACGTCGCGCGCTCCCGGATCGTCGTGTTCGCGGCCTCGGGGTCCCACGACTCCACGCACGAGCGCGAGCAGAAGTAGTAGGTCGTCCCCTCGACCTCGCGGGTGTACTCCGTCTCGTCGGGGTCGACGTCCATCCCGCAGTTCGGACAGCTGACGGTGTCGTCGTCGTCCGTCGCGTGCTCGCGGGCGCGTTCGAGGAGGTCGTCGGGGACGAGGTAGCGGAAGGCGAGCGCGAGGAGGACGATGAGGACGAGGCCGCCGAGGAAGTCCGCGAGGACGAACTGCCAGCCGAGCAGCAGCCAGATGACGAAGCCGATCTCGATGACGAGGTTCGTCGAGGCGAACATGAACGCGCCGAGGCTCGCGCCGGCGCTCGCGCCCTTCTTGTAGAGGTTCTTCGCGGTGGCGATCGCGGAGTAGCTACACGAGGAGGAGACGAAGCCGAAGAACGTCCCGAGCGCGAGTTCGCGCGGGCCGTCGCCCGCGAGGTGGTCGGCGATGTCGTCCGAGTCCACCCACGCCTCGACGCCGCCCGCGATGGCGAAGCCGAAGACGAGCGCCCACCACGTGATCCACACCATCGCGGCGGTCGTGCTCGCGGCCTCGATCGCCCCGTCGAGGAGGAAGGCGTCGAGCGGCTTCGTCGTCGCTATCGCGCCGACGACGACGACCAGTACGGCCATTCCGGCGAGTATCAGGTAGTCGCGCGTGTCCATCGGTGACGTTCGTGCTGGGCGGATCGGCGGTCGGTTCTCCCGTCGACGCGCGACGACGGCCGGCGCGACGGGGCGTTCTGCGGACCGGTGGCGGTCGACTCGCGGCCGGCGTTACGCCGAGGCCTCGTAGCCGGCCTCGTCGACGGCGGCGACGACTGCGTCGTCGTCCGGCTCGCCCTCGACGACGAGCGTGTCCGCCTCGTTGTCGGCCTCGGCGTCTTCGACCCCGTCGAGCTCGCCCACCGCGTCCTCGACGCTCTGCTCGCAGTGGTCACACGACATTCCCGTGACGGTGTAGGTCTTCGTCATGACGGATACTCGTAGGGTGGCCCCACTTACGCCGTTTGCGCCTTCGGAAGCGAACTCCGATCGGCGTTCGGCTTCGGATTCCCAACTCGATCGGTGCGCCGCGATGTCGTCTGTGCCGTCCGACGATCGACGATGCCGATGCACGCGGCCGTGGCTGGGCGCCCCCGCCGACTTTGACGCTGGCGCGCGAAGGCAAGTCATGGGCTTTCACACGTTCGACACCGAGAAGGCCGCGGCCCTCGAGGACGCGGCCGACCGCTACCGCTACTGTTCGCGCGAGGAGCTTCTCGGGTCGCTCGCTCCCGATCCCGGAGCCGCCGTCGCCGACCTCGGAAGCGGGACGGGGTTCTACGCGGACGACGTCGCCCCCTTCGTCGGGACGCTGCACGCGGTCGACGTCCAACCCGAGATGCATGACTACTACCGCGAGAAGGGAGTCGCCTCGAACGTCGACCTCGTCGCCGCTGCCGTCGGTGATCTGCCGTTCGCCGACGACGCCCTCGACGGCGCGTACGGCACCATGACGTTCCACGAGTTCGCGGACGAGGCGAGCGTCGCCGAGCTCGCGCGGGTCTGCCGACCCGGGGCTCGCCTCGTTGTCGTCGACTGGAGCGCCGCCGGCGCGGGGGAGACCGGCCCGCCGCTGAGCGAGCGTTACGATGCCGACGCGGCCGCGACGATGCTCGCCGACGCCGGCTTCGACGTCGAACGCGCGGACGAGCGCGTCGAGACCCTCGCCGTCACCGCGATCCGGTAGCTCCTCCGTTCCGCCGGGCTACTCGGTCCCGTCAGTCCTCGACGTCGACGACTTCGACCTCGAACGTCAGCGTCTCGCCCGCCAGCTCCGGGTTGAAGTCCACGCGGACCGTCTCCTCGTCGACGTGCACGACCTCGCCCTGCTGGCCGTTCTGCGCCTGCAGGTACGCGCCCTCCTCGGGCGTCTCGCCCAGCATCCCGCGCAGCTCGTCCGTCTCGAACTCCTGTACCGCCTCCTCGCTCCACTCGCCGTACGCCTCCTCCGGCGGGATCTCGAACGTCTCCGCGTCGCCCGCCGAAAGGCCGCGCAGGCCGTCCTCCATGCCCTCGATGACCGCGCCGGCCCCGACTTCGACCGTCAGCGGGTCGTAGTCGCGCTCCGGTTGGGCGTCCGCCAGTCCCTCCTCGGCCGCGACGTCCTCGCGCGAGGTGTCGAAGACCGTGCCGTCGTCCAGTCGTCCAGTGTACTCGAACGTGACCGTGTTGCCGTCGGTGATACTCACACTCGGGAGAGTGCCCCCACGCGGAAAAGCGATGGTATCGAGGCGCGCCGCGGGCACCGTGCGCCGCGACGCCAGTCCTTATGCCCGCGGCCGTCCCAGTCGCCGATGTGAACCACGATGACGACGTCGCCGCCATCGAGCGACTCAAACACCGGTACGCGTACCGCATCGACGACGGTGACTACGACGCGTGGGTCGCCCTCTTCACCGACGACGGCCGCTTCTGTGGCGACGACGGAACGGCCTTCGAGGGCCACGAGGAACTCCGGACGTTCGCCACCGAGGTCTTCGACGACGCGTACGTCGAGACCGCCCACACCCTGACGAACGGCGTCGTCGACGTCGAGGGCGACACGGCTACGGGCCGCTGGTACCTCGCGCTCTACCAGGAGACCGCCGACGGCGAGACCGCCGTCCAGCAGGCCACCTACGAGGACGCCTTCGAGCGCGTCGACGACACGTGGCGAATCGCCGACGTCGACCTCACCTACGGCGTCCGACTGCCGCGCTGAATCGGGATTTCAGGCGACGACGGTGTCGCGCCCACACACCCGACACCGAGTGAAAGAACGATAGTCCGAGTCGTGTCCGACCTACCTGGTCACTCGTTGTGGGGTGTGTCTGGCGGCAGTGCATCACTCCCTTCGACCCCGTCAGTCACTCGTTATGAGCTGTGTCTCCACTCACGCCTTTTCGCCTCTCAACGACGGGACACACCGGACACCGAGTGACTTCGACGACTACCGCGATTGGCTCCCCCCTTCGTGCGACGATTCCGGAGTCACTCGTTGTGGGGTGTGTCCGGTCGGTAGTACGTCCCCCTCCGATCCCGTCAGTCACTCGTTGGGCGGTGTGTCGGTCGCTCCGCTCCGTCGACGACGTGACGACCTATTCCCCCACCGCCTCTTCCACGACCGTCGACCATCTTTTTCGGGTTCGAGTCGCCTCCGGCGACCGCTCACCGCAAAAACACGGTCCGCGCGAGCAACGCGAGTGCGCGACTAGCGGGGCCGCAGGTCCCGCGAGGGTGAAAAATTCCGAGCACTTCGCGCTCGACGTTCCCGCTCTACTCGCCGACCGCTTCTTCCACGATCTCGATCTCCTCCTCGGTGAGGTCGTAGAGGTCGTAGACGATCTCGTCGATCAGCCGATCCGTCTCCTCGATCTTCTCGTCGAGCTCCGCGGCGCGCTCCCTCGTCTCCGCGTAGCGTTCGAGGTCCGCCGCGACGTCGTCGGGATCGGGGAGCGTGATCGCTTTCAGGCGGTCCACGAGCGAGTTCGTCTTCGTCGCGTTGTCCCGAAAGCCCGCGAACCCGTCCGCCTCCGCGACGGCGACGGGGACGAACGCCTCGATCAGCGTCGCTTCGACCTCGTCGAGGTCCGCGAGCGCGAACGCCTCGTGGTAGTCCGTCTCCGTGTAGCCCCAGCGGTCCGTCTCGTGTGCGTCCTCGTCCGCCGGCTTGTAGCGCGCCGTCGCCTCCACCGTCACGCGACGGCCGTCGCGGACCGTCCGCACCTCGCCGACGCGCAGTTTCTCGTACGCCTCCGTCGTCGCGTCCAACACGGTCGCGCCCGTCGGCTGATAGAGCCCGACGTCGGGCAATTTCGGGCCCTCGGCGTAGTTCCCGAGGTAGTCGAGGAGAGAGAGATTGAGGGATGCGCGGCGTTGTTTGAGATCAGTAATCGTCTCAACTTCTGTAGAAAGTTTATCCTGCTCTCCACTTGAGGTTGAAACGGGAAGATGTCGGATATCGTCCGGGTATACATTCAAACCATCACTAACTGCATACTCAAAGTAGAACTCCAAGAGAGTTGAGTTCAAGACCCCTGTGACGTATTTCAGATCAATGTCTCTGCCAAATTCAGAAACCGTCTCTATTTTCGGGATAGAACGTTGGCTTCGAATATCTTCTGAGAGCTCCGTTAAATCAGATGCTCGAACCACAAAAACCACCTTCTCATTTCCATATATACCTTCGCCATCATATGCAGATTTCAATGTAGATGATATTTCACTGAAAACTATTTTTGGATTCTCAAAGAGTTCCGGAAATGCTGGCCTATGTAACTTTTCAGGATCGTAGACAAGATACTCGCCATCTTGGTTAATCATAAACCGATCTATGTTTCTACCGCGGATGAATGACTTGAGTAGAGAATCTGGTGACGATGTGTGACCGAGGTTGCGAGCACCTTCTCTCGCGTCTGCTAGATCGTCAAATACGAATCTACTGAGTGAACCTGGCTGAGCGCCGAAGCTCACATATGCGAAATCACGAACTCGTTCTGAACCCTTCTCAATCTCCTTCAGCACGTCTGCCCGTGATTCAGTTAACCCGATTATTATTTTACATTCATATGTATCAGTAAATATAGCTTGTGGACAAGAATAGTAATTGTCATGTGTTTTGTTAGTCTTAAATTGTGTCTGCTCTCCATTTGGATTCTCATTCCTAACTTGGAAAACTACTGGGGAGTTAGAAACGCCGCCGAAGACATCCACATCGCGCAAATCCCAAATCTCATCAAGAGTATATTCATTAAGTATTTTCTCACGCAATCTTTCACCATAATCCGAAACAAGCCACTTATCGGGAACAATCATTGAGCAGTTCTTTTCGGGAGGTGTCAGCTCGATCGACTTCTCAATAAAGGCGAGATATATGTCAAATCTCCCGTATTCTGTAGAATCATACGCCTTTTTGAGATATTCTGTGATTTGATCGTCAAGGTTCTCTATCGAAATATAAGGCGGATTCCCGATCACGGCGTCGAACCCCGCGTTCGCCAGCCGTTCGCCGTCGTCGCCGTAGAAGGCGACGGGGAACTCCAGTTCCCAGTGGAAGAAGGCTTCGTCCTCGGCCATGGCTTGCGCGCTCGTGAACCAATCCTGGTCCTCGACGTCGGCCCACGAGTCGTCACGCAAGGCTTCGGCCATGCGTTCTTCGGCGTCGTCGGGGACGGAGAGGCCGAAGTCGGCGGCGGTGTGGACGTTCGCCATCGCCAGCAGGTGCTGATAGAGGTCGTCGTCGCGGACGTCCTCGTAGACGGCCTCCATCTCCTTGATGTCCGCGAGGGTCTCGTTGTCGATGCTGAGCAGGTCGGTGAAGCGCTCCATGACGTGCTCCAGGGCGCGCTGGCGCGTGTGGTCGAAGGACTGCTGGAGGGTGAGTTGCCCGCCCTCGTCGGCGTCGTCGGCGTCGCCGAGCACGGCCTCGATGTCGCTCCCGACGAGCGAGTTCCCGGTTTTGAGGTGGTGATCGAGGAAGGCGAGGGGTTGCTCGGCGGCGAGGGTGCGAAGCCAAAGGGAGACCTTGGCGAGCTCGGTGGCGAGGGGGTTGAGGTCGACGCCGTAGAGGCATTGCTGGGCGACCTTCCGGCGCGCCCAGTTGATGTCGCGGAGTTCGCCCTCCTCGGTGGTGGGGTCGCTGATCCGCGCGTCGTCGCCGGCCGCGGCGGCCTGCTGGTCCTGGCGTTCTTGGGCGTCGATGATCTCGCGCGCGAGGTAGTCGACGGCGTTCACGAGGAAGTGCCCGGAGCCCATCGCGGGGTCGAGGACCTTCAACTCGAAGACGCGCTCGGCGAACTCCGCGGCGAACTGGCCGCCACCGGCCTGCTCGAAGGGGTCTTGGGCGAGGAGGTCCTCGCGGATGTCGTCGACGAGCGGGCCGAGCGTCTCGTCGACGATGTACTCGACGACGTACTCGGGCGTGTAGTACGACCCGGTGGCCTTTCGTTCGCCGGCGTCCGTGCGGAGGTAGACCTCGCCGGTCTCGACCGCGACGGTGTCGCCCTCGTCGGCGGGGACGTACTCGCCGTCGTCGAGCGCGAGCGCCTCGTCCGCGACGTCGAGGCGGTATTCGAGGAGGCCCTCGTAGATCGAGCCGAGGTGGCGCTCGTCGAGCGAGGAGTAGTCGACGAACACCCGGCCGTCCGCGTCCGCCCCGTTCCCGCTCGCGCTCTCCTCCCCGTCCCCGTCCTCGCGCTCGCGGCGCGTGAGGAGGTCGAGGATTTCGGCGAGGTGCCGGTCGCCGACCTCGTGGGCGGCGAGGAAGCGCGCCTCCGCGCTGTCGTCCGGGTCGGGATCGGTGCGGAACAGTCCGCCGTTGTACGCGGGGACGGAGAGCGTATCGGGGTCGATGTCCTTCGCTTCGCTCCCTTGGTCGATGAGCTCGAAGAGTTCGGCGAGCGTGTCCCAGAGCGTCGTCTGCCACGGCTGGTAGTGTTGGCGCGTCTCGTCGCGCTTCGACGCGACCTCGCGTTTCAGGTCGTTGAGCGCGTAGCTCTCCGCGTAGATGTCGTTGTCCGTCGGGAGGAGGTCGCGGCCCTCGCTCTCGGCGTAGAGGACGAAGATGAGGCGATAGAGGTAGATGAGCGAGGCGTCGTGGACGAGATCGAGGTCGTCCTCGGAGAGGTCGTCGTGGCGGTCGAGGAAGCCCTCGGCGAGCACGCGGATCGCCTCGTAGATGTTGTTCTGGAGGTCCTCGCCGATGGCCTCCGCGAAGACGCTCGACTCGTCGTGGACGTCGTCGAGGAAGCAGTCGCCCGAGGCGTCCGGGAGGAAGGCCTCGTGGCGGAAGAAGCAGTAGAACTCCTTGAACGCGGCCAGCCCGGCGTCGCCCGACTCCATCGCGTCGAGGAGCGCCGGGAGGTCGATCTCGTAGTAGGAGTCGAGGCGGTGGCTCGTCGGCCCGTAGTAGAGCCGCCACTGTCGGCCGTTCGTGAGGACGGCCCACTCGGCCGGGGTCTCCTGTAAGTAGGCGTGGATCTGGTAGCTCGGGTTCTCGAAGTCGCGTTTGGCCTCGCCGCGCGTGTCGAGCTTGCGCCCCCAGCGTTTCGCGTCGGCGACGGCGACGGCCTCCTCGTAGAAGTCCTCGCGGTCGAACGCCGCGTCGGCCGCGTCGGCGCTCGGGAAGAAGCCGTAGTCGGGACGGCGCGCGGTCCGCCGGACGGTCTCCTCGATCTCGAAGGGGATCCCGAGGTCGTCGAAGATCGGCCGGATGAAGTTCCGTTCGAGCTGCGCTTCGTTGTAGTCGGCGACGCGATCACGCTTCGCCAGCCAGCGCTCGCGGATCGACTCGTAGGCGGCTCGCACGTCGTCGTCGTCCACCGACGTCCACGGTTCGGTCCCGCGGAGGTGGTCGTCGAGATAGTGGTTCGAGAAGAGGTCCCGGTTCGTTCGGTAGGTGGGTGTCGAGTGCATCGTGTGGCGCGCGCCGACTGTCAGCGGTTGGGACGATCCGACTCCCTACGGCGACTTAAGCACACCGCACCCGCGTATTATGTGGCTCGCCGAACGAACCTGGGGTGTGTCCCCATCTGACATCCGAGCCATCGAGCGCGTCAAACGGCAGTACGCGTACCGCATCGACGACCGGGAGTACGACGCCGTGGTCGACTGCTTCACGGCGGACGCCCGCTTCGACACCCCTGAGGGCGAGCGCTTCGAGGGGCGCGGGGAACTCCGCGAGTTCGCCGCGGGCATCGAGGAGGCCTTCGACGAGACCGCCCACGTCCTCACGAACCCCGTCATCGACGTCGAGGGCGACGCCGCGACCGGCCGGTGGTACCTCACGCTCCACTACGCGGTGGACGGCGAGACCGGGACGGAACAGGCGGCGTACCGCGACGAGTACCGCCGCGTCGACGGCGAGTGGCTGATCGCGCACACCGAGGTCGTGGGCGGCATCGAGCACTGAGGCGCGCTTTAGTCGACGACAGCGGCCTCGGCGGTCTCCGCCCAGCCGTCGGTCGGGAGCCGGGTGACTTCGTCGTCGGCGAGGATGCGCTCCTCGGCGTCGGCGACGGCCTCGTGCTTCCTGATCGCGCGGGCGCTCTCGCCGAGCGAGTGGTTACGGAGGTGATCGGCAGTCGCGTCGAGCAGTTCCGCCTTCTCGTGGTCGTCTCGGTCGCCGCGGAACGCGTGCGTCGCGTCACAGACCGGACACCGCAAGAGGAGTGCGCGTGACATACGGTCGAATCGGACGGGCGGCGCGTCCAAGAAACCCGATACCGAGGGCTATTGCGGCCTCGATAGACGTATCGAGACGCTCGACTCCGTCCCCCGCGGCGGTGGGAACCCGGAAGCTCTTAAGCCCCGGACCCCACAGTTCACGTATCCGAAAGACGTGCGGTCCGCGACGACGCGTTCGTCCGGGACGCACCGCCATGCTCGACCGTACGGGTCGGGTGGGCGCTGCGTCGTCGACGGTTGCGGGCGTCGTCGCAGGAACGCATTGATCGGCTATACATATGGAAATCGAAATTGCGACAATCGGCGGCTACGAGGAAGTCGGCCGCAACATGACGGCCGTCCGTGTGGGCGACGACATCGTCGTCTTCGACATGGGGCTCAACCTCTCGCAGGTCCTCATCCACGACGACGTCCGCACGGAGCAGATGCACAGCCTCGACCTGATCGACATGGGCGCCATCCCCGACGATCGCGTCATGTCCGAACTCGAGGGCGACGTGAAGGCCATCGTGCCGACGCACGGCCACCTCGACCACATCGGCGCCATCGGGAAGCTGGCCCACCGCTACGACGCGCCCGTCGTCGGCTCCCCGTTCACCATCGAACTCGTCCGTCAGGAGATCGACGACGAGTCGAAGTTCGACGTCGACAACGACCTCGTGAAGATGGAGGCCGGCGAGACGATGGAGATCGGCGACGAGGTCGACATGGAGTTCGTCCACGTGACGCACTCGATCGTCGGCGCGGTCAGCCCCGTCCTCCACACGCCAGAGGGCGCGATCGTCTACGGTCTCGACAAGCGCATCGACCACAACCCGGTCCTCGAGGACCCCTTCGACATGGAGCGCTTCGAGGAACTCGGCGACGAGGGCGTCCTCTGCTACATCGAGGACTGCACGAACGCGGGTCGAAAGGGCCGCACGCCCAGCGAGTCGCTCGCCCGCGAGCACCTCCGCGACACCCTCACGAGCTTCGAGGACTACACGGGCGGGATCGTCGCGACGACGTTCTCCAGCCACGTCGAGCGCGTCTACAGCCTCGTCGAGTTCGCGAAGGAGATCGGCCGGAAGCCCATCCTCCTCGGGCGCTCGATGGAGAAGTACACGAACACGGCGCGCGATCTCGGCTATCCGATCCCGGACGACCTCGAGATCTACGGGCATCGCCGCTCGCGCGAACGCGCATTCAAGCGTATCATGAACGAGGGGAAGGGTAACTTCCTCCCGGTCGTCACCGGCCATCAGGGCGAACCGCGCGCGATGCTCACCCGGATGGCGCGCGACGAGACGCCGTTCCAGTTCGACGAGGGGGACAAGGTCGTCTTCTCCGCCCGCGTCATCCCCGAGCCCACCAACGAGGGGCAGCGCTACGCGGCCGAGAAGCTCCTGAAGATGCAGGGCGCGCGCATCTACGACGAGGTCCACGTCTCCGGTCACCTCCGCGAGGAGGGCCACTACCAGATGCTGGAGGCCGTCCGCCCGGACAACATCATCCCCGCCCACCAGTCGCTCTCCGGCGTCGCGCCGTACGTCGATCTGGCGGAGTCCCAGGGGTACACAACGGGCGAGGACCTTCACATCTCGCGCAACGGTAACGTCGTCCAGCTGACCGAGTAGTCCGACGCCTCTGCGTCGGACGAACACACGAGCGCTGAACGTCGTGAGGCGCGAGTAAACGCGGATTCGCTGACGCTCGGCTCCGCGCGTGTGCGTGACTCTCCCGTTCTCCGTTCTTTTCGGCCGGCTAGCCGCGGCCGGATGCCGCCCGCGCGCTCGGCGCCTCGCCGGGCACAGCGCTCTTGGGCGGCGCGCACCCACGGGTCCGTATGGACGTACTCGTCGCGGGTGCGCACGGCGCGGTCGGTCAGCACGTCACCCGTCTGCTCGCGGAACACGACGACCACACGGCGTACGGGATGGTGCGAACGGACGCGTACGAGGACGACGTCGCGGCGCTCGGCGCGACGCCGGTGCGCGGCGACGTGACGGATCGTACCTCGCTCGACGACGCGTTCGCCGGCGTCGATGCCGTGATCTTCGCCGCGGGATCGAGCGGCGCGGACGTGTGGGGCGTCGACCGGGACGGTGCGGAGAACTGCGTGGACGCCTGCGAGGACGCGGGCGTCGAGCGCTTCGTCATGCTGAGCGCGATGAACGCCGACGCGCCCGCGGAGAGCCCCGAGGAACTCCGGGAGTACCTGCGCGCGAAGGCTGACGCGGACGCGTACCTCCGGGAGAGCGCGCTGACGTTCACGATCGTGCGACCCGGGGCGTTGACGGACGAGCCGGGCACGGGACGGATCCGGACCGGCTCCGATCTCGATCGGTCGGACGCGACGATCCCCCGCGAGGACGTCGCCGCGACGCTCGTCGCGTCCCTGCCGATGGCGAGCACCCACGATCTGACCTTCGAACTGCTTTCGGGTGAGACGCCGATCGAGCGGGCGCTTCGATCGCCGCTCGACGCGTGAGGTGCGGCGTGGCTACCGATCGGCGGCGATGGTTTTGTTTTAGGTAACCCTAATTTTTTGATGGGACAAGAATTGTTCCCGTTGGCGGAAAGCCTTAAGTGGGGAGGGCGCATAGTAGGTAATACGATGAACACCCAGAAGACGATCCGTCGTGAAGCGGGTACCGTCGAGGAGAACGCGCTGCGACTCGATCGAGGGAAGGCCGAACAGATCATCGAGGCGCTGAACCGCGACCTCGCGGCGTCGTACGTCCTCTACCACCAGCTCCGCAAGCACCACTGGAACGTCGAGGGTGCCGAGTTCAACGACCTCCACGAGTTCCTCGGCGAGCGCGCCGAGGAGGCCGAGGACGCCGCGGACGACATCGCGGAGCGCGCGCAGGCGCTCGGCGGCGTCCCCGTGAGCGGTCCCGCGGCTCTCGAAGAGCACGCGCCCGTCGACTTCGAGGGCGAGGACGTCTACGACATCCGCACGTCGCTCGAGAACGACCGCGAGATGTACGGCGACGTCATCGAGTCGGTCCGCGACCACGTCGGGCTCGCGGAGGACCTCGGCGACTACGCGACGAGCGAGCTCCTGCGCGACGTCCTCGAAGACCTCGAAGACGCGGCGCACGAGGTCGATCACTACCTCGAAGACGACACCCTCGTCCTCGAAAGCGCGACCAACTAATGGCTGAACCACGGACCGGGCGTCTGGTTCGCGAGCTCGACGGCGCGTCCGTCCGCCAACAGTGGGGGACGATCACGGAGAACGCCGTCCGGCTCGATCGGGACGACGCCGCACGGATGGTCGAGGCGCTCAACGCCGACCACGCCGGCGCGTTCAACCTCTTCTACGTACTGCGAAAGCACTACTGGACCGCGGAAGGGGCCGAACACGAGGACGTCGCGGACGTGCTCAAGGAGCAGTACGAACGCGCCCGCGACCTGAACGACGACCTCGCCGAGCGAATCACGATGCTCGGCGGCGTTCCGGCGAGCACGCCCCCGAACCTCCAGGAGTACGCGCCGGTCCACTTGGAGGCCGAACACCACTTCGACCTTCGAGCCTCCCTCGAGGGCGACTTGGAGGCCTACGCGACGCTCGTCGCCAGCATGCGCGAGCACGTCGGCCTCGCGAAGGAACTGGGCGACGAGGCCACGGTCGAACTCCTGCAGGATCGCCTCGAAGTCCTCGAAGACGACGCGAGCGACATCGAGGACTTCCTCGCGGACGACGCGCTCGTCACGGAGGGATCCCGATGAGCGCGCCGCACCTCCGCAACCCCGGCGACGACGCGCTCCGCCAGGAGTGGGACACCGTCGTCGACAACGAACTCCGCCTCAATCGGGAGGCCGCCGCGCGCGTCGTCGAGGCGCTCAACGCCGATCTCTCCGGCCTCTACATCCTCTTCAATCAGCTGCGCAAGCACTACTGGACTCTCGAAGGTCGGGAGGTCCGTCCCGTCGTCGAGTTCCTGGAGGACGCCGCGGATCGCCTCTCCGAGGCGACGGACGAGATCGCCATTCGCGTCCACGCCCTCGGCGGCGTCCCGGTCAACGGCCCGATGGGGATCCGCCAGCACGCCCCGATGACCATCGAGGGCGCGGACGTCTACGCGCTCCGTCCGTCCCTCGAACACGACCTGGAGGCGTACGCGACTCTCGTCGCGCAGCTCCGCGACCACGTCGCCCTCGCCCACGAGCTCGGCGACGAGACCACCGTCGAGATCCTCCGCGGGCACCTCCGCACGATCGAGACGGACGCGCACGACGTGGAGAAGTTCCTCGCGGACGACACCCTCGTCCGCACCGACGAGTAAACTACCCCGCCCTACTCGCTCCCTCGGGCCTTGCGGCCCTCGGTCACTGCTTGAGGACGGGGCTTTACCGCACCGATATTGTGCCCCGCGA